>CAYZQL010000017.1:0-28085 GCA_964480555.1 uncultured Lentisphaeraceae bacterium
CCATGTGCGTTCGGACGCTTTCAATCCGAAAGGTGTGGCGCAACTGACGTTCGAAACAGGAAACGGCTGGCAAAAGACGCTTTCGGCGGGTGACACAGGGCGGGACAATCTGCCGCTTGGAGCTAACCAGATCGATGTGGCGCGGGCGATGAAGGGGAAAAGCGAGTTGGTATGGGAAACGCGGCCAGCACCCGAAAACGTCCGATCGGGAAAGGAATATTCCGTTATATGGCGGGGGGGCATGGGTTATTTCGCAGAACCGCAGGGGAGTTTCACGCTTTATGTGGACGGCGAGATAGCGCTCGAGATTTCTGAAATCAGCCGACAGGATACGGTATGGTGCAGCGCGGACAAGACGGTCAGCCTGAAATACGTGCGCGACACAACGACCGAAGAATACGGCACCTTGACGTTAACCCTGCCGTCCTCGAAAGTGACACCGGGCAAACCTCTGCTCATGAAAGTCGTTGGCAGCGACTCGAACAGCCGCCGCTGGTTCGGCATTTTCGAGACCTGGTAACGGCGATCCGATTGCGGTCTGTCATCCGGTGACAAGGGTGGGGATTATGTTGTCCCTGCCAGGTGTGAAGACGTACGGACGATGAGGCGGGTGTTGAAGAGGATGCGGCGCGGCGGGTGGGTGTCGCGGTTGAGCCGCCGCACCATCAGGTCAGCCGCCTGCGTGCCGATACTGAGGCAGGGCTGCTGAAGCGTCGTAATCGGGATCGGCAGGAACTCCGAATAGCGCACATCGTCGAGTCCGATGATTTTGAGTTTCTCAGGAATATTTACGCGGAGTTTTTTGAAGCTTTGAATCAGATGAATCGCCACCGGATCGTGGAAACAGACGATTCCGTCCGGTTTCAGCTTCAGCAGTGATTTGCAGAACTTGAGATCGTTCGCGTCCCCTGCACAGATCAGCGCCGGATCGTCGAAAGGAAGCCCAGCCTGTTGCAGCGCGAGGCGATAGCCTGCGATGCGGGCGGTTTTTGTCCAGAGCCGTCCGGGTCTCGTCACGTAAAGGATGCGTGTGCAGCCGCAGTCGATCAGGTGACGGGTCTGTTTATAGCCCGCGTCCACGTTATCGATGCCCACGAGGTCGTAAGGCCCCTGCGCCGGGAAAGGCACCACGTCGCGGTCGAGGAGCACCACGGCGATGCCTGCGGCGGTCAACGCCTGGGCGATCTCCAGATTGCGGTCGTCGGGCGCGTTCTGCGCGAGCTCGTCGGGCACGAAGAAAACGCCGGTGACGCGCTGCGCGATGAAGCGGGCGCAGAGGGTTTCGATCTTGGTGCCCTCGTTTACGGGGGTTGCCGGACTTATGGGACCCCAGAGTAGGCTGAGGTTGCAGGCGTGGCACGACTGCGCGATCTGCGCGCAGATCGGCTCGAAGAACTCCGTGTCCCCGAGCCCGGCGATGAGTGTGGAGACGAACGCCCCGTTGGAGCGGTCGGCGGGCAGCAGGAACGAGCCCACGCCGGGACGTCGCTGGATGAGGCCGGTGCGCTCGAGTTCCTTCATGGCCTTGGAGACCGTGGCGCGGGTCGTGTGGAAACGCCGCATGAGCTGGCCGTCAGTCGGCACCCGCCCTTCCGCGCGGTACGCGCCGGCCGCGACATTCTCTCGGACATAGTCGAAGATTTCCAAATAAAGAGGTTTTCGTGGAGGCGCATTCATGATGAACGTGTATACCGTTTCCCCTTTGTTTTGTCAAACACCCGAAGGAGGGGGGCAAGCCGCATCTGCGGGTTTTTGCACAAAGAGGGGCCTTTGCCGTTGTGCGTTCAACAGGCGTTCAATAGGAAGGCGAGTTTTTTTGTGCTATATTTTCCACCGGTATGCCCTTTATTGTTTAGAAAGGTTGGATTGCGATCATGCGGCAAGGGGACGGACACGACTCTGCGGCGGCGACCTCCGCGTTCATCCGGCTGATGACGGACGCGCAGTTCGCCCTGTTTTCCTATATCCTTCTGCTGGTCAGCGACGCCTCCGATGCGCGCGACGTGTTGCAGGACACGAATCTGAAGATGCTGCGGGACGCCTCACACTACAGCCCGGGGACGTCCTTCATCGCGTGGGCCAAAACGCTGGCGCACTATCAGGTGCTGACCTACCGTAAGAAGCGGAGTCGCGACCGCCTGGTCTTCGACGAAGAGGTGTTTCAGCGGCTGACGGCAACGTTGGCCGAGAGGCCGGAAACGGCCGACCGCCGCCTCGACGCCGTCAACCGGTGCCTGAAGAAACTGCCGCCGGACCAGCAGGCGCTGGTGACGGCCAAATACTTCGAGCGGCTCCCCGTGTGTCAACTCTCCGAACGGTTCTGTTGTTCAGCGGCAGCGGTTGTCTCCCTCCTTTACCGTGTCCGCCGCCTGTTGGCGAAGTGTGTCCGGGGCGAACTTGCCGAGGAGACCGTATGAATCTTTTGCCCCCAGGTTTCGAAGAGGTGTTCGGCGCGGTTCTTGACGGAACGGCGGACGACGGGCAGCGCCGGCAGTTTCGGCAATGGTTGAAGGACAGGCCGGAATTGCTGGACGCCTATATCGACCAAGGGGAGGTGCATGCCGCGCTGCTGATGATTGCGGGAACCGGGAATGAAGCGGAGCCGGCGCACACGGCAAAAACCGGCGCCGTCCGGATTTGGGGAAAAGGGTGGTGTCGGGCGGCTGCTGCGGCAGCGGTGCTGGGCGGGGCTGCTCTTCTCGTCAGGGGAGTGCCGCGAGAGACCGGGAACGCGGCGACACGGCAGCCGAGCGCCAGCCAAGAGGTTCCCCTCATCAGGGTCACCCGCCAATGGGAAGCCTCCGGTCTGAAGATACCCGAAAGTTTGCCGGGGAACGTGCGGCTGGGGAGCGGCTCGGCGCGGATACGATTGCCGTCCGGGGTCGAGCTGTTGCTGCGCGGGCCTGTCGAGTTGCTCGTGGAGAGCGGGATGGAAACGCGGCTGCGGGCGGGAGAACTGTTGGCCTGGGTGCCGAAGCGCGCGAGCGGGTTCACCGTCCACGCGCCGGGGCTGACCGCATGGGACATCGGGACGATTTTTTCTGTGACGGCCGATTCCGCGGGCAGCAGCCTGTTCGTGTTTAAAGGCAGCGTGCAGGCGTTGGACGGGACGGGTGCGGCTATCGACTTTTGCGCGGAGGGAGAGGGCGTCCTCGCGTTGGCGAGCCGTACACCGGTTAAGGTCATGGCCGACGCGGCCGGAACCCGCGAGCTTTTTTGCACGGTCCGTGGAGAGAGGGCTTGGACGGATCCGTCTTCGACCTTTGCGGTCGCCCGCAAGATCACCTTGGAGTGGAACAAACAGTGTCTGCCGGCCGTCAGGCCGGACTCGACACCGATCAGTGAGGAGGTTGAAATGAGCAGTAGGGTGAGTCAGACGATGACCAGCGCGATGCTGGCCTTGACAATCGTTTCCGCGGCAGACGCGCAGACGGCGTGGAAGAGCCCCGCAGACGGCCTATGGACCAATGCGGCGGCGTGGACAGCGGGCGTGCCCGAAGGCAATGCGGCGCTGCTTACCAACACTGCGGCGTCGTATGCGGTGACGGTGGATGCGACACCCGCCACACCGTTCGGGAATCTGATCGTATCCAATGCGACTGAAAACACGACGCGGCTGAACGTGAACGCCGCCGGATTCAACAGCACCAACGGAGTTTTTGTTTTTGAACGTGGTTCGGAGATCGTCGTCAACAGCGGAGGCGTTATGGGGTACTCGGGACGTCCCGCTGCCGCCAGCGACAGCGTGCCGTTCGTCCAAATCCGCGAGGGAGGCGTCTGGCGCGTGGACGGCGGGGGCGTCAACTTTTCGAATATCCGGCGGACGACGGCGTCCAGCGGCAACAACTGGGTGTGCGTCGGTAGCGGATCCAGAGGCCGTCTCGAAGTCAATTCCGGCGCGTTCAACCTCATCGGAGCGACGAACGCCGAGAACGGAACGGTGGAAAACAATTCAACGGCTCTTCTGCGGGTCGGCTATGGCGCCAACGGTTATGGCGAACTCGTCGTGTCGAACGGGTCGATGTGCATCAGCGCGCCCACCAGCACGGCGGATCAAAACAGAGAAGCTTTGAACGTCGGCTGCGGCGGGGCCGGCGCGTACGGGTCGGTCCTGTTCACCGGAACGGCCGTCGTGGGGATCACCAACTCGATCGCGATCGCCGCAAGCCGCAACGCCGGGGCCGTAACGGGTGTCGTCGAAATTGCCGGCAACGCCAAGGTCGGCGTCGGGAGTTATGGCAACTCCGGCATCACAGTCGGCCGGTTCGGCGGACCGGTCCTCGGCACACTGACGATCCGCGAGAACGGATCGCTTGTAGGTGGAAACGCTACAGGAGTCGGTGTCGGATACGAGTCCGGCAACGGCGTCATAAACTTGCTCGACAACGGGACGCTCACCACCGGTTATGGCGGAATCCAATTGAGCGATAGAGGCGGCGCGGGAACCAGCGTGCTGAACATTTCGGGGAACGCCCGGATCAACGAGTGCTATTCGGGATTCGGGTTCGAGGCCGCTTGGGGCGACAAGGTGACTGTCAACAAGAAATCCATCGTCGCCATCAACATGTCGGGCGGGTCGATTAATCTGACAGCGGGGTGGCGCACGGTCACGGATCCTGGCGGGTTTCTCATGGCGAAAAACACGCAGCCCGGCTCCGTTGCCGAGGCGACGTTGAATCTCAGCGGCGGCGCGATCACCAACACAGGCACCTTTGCGATGGGGGTCGGCGGGCCATGTGCCACGGGCATCGTGAATCAGATTGGCGGGGCCGTTTACCACAAGGGCGACTTCGGTTTTGTCATCGGTGCGGCGGGCGGCTATGCCCGCTATTCGCTCTCCGGCGGACGGGTCGATTCGCTTCGCGGCGTGTATGTCGGCGGCGTGACCACAAACGAATTGGCCACGAGCACTTCGACGGTTCTGTGCTCCGCCGCGGATTTCTCCGCCATCGGCATCCTGCGTATCGACGGCGGCGAGTTCAACATCGCGACCACCGCCACAACCACTCCTGGCTATAAGCGTAACAGTCTCTGTGTGGGCTACAACGGCTCAGGGACGGTGATCGTTGGCTCCAACGGCGTCTGCGTGGCGGACAACATCGTCTTGTCCAACCAAGTGCAGTCCGTCGTGCGGTTTGAATTCGGCAAACAGGGGATCGGCACGCTGGCCGCACGAAAGAAACTCGCGATCGCCGCCGGCGCCAAGTTGAAAGTCGACACCACGGCGTACGAGGGCGAGGCGAGGTGGGTCAAGCTGATCGACTGTTCGACCCGCGAGGGATCTTTCGCGGCAGAGAACATCACAGTCACAGGCGGGGGTGTTGTGGTGCAAGACAAGGACGAGGACATCTGGCTGCAAAAGTCCCGTGGAACGGTCATCCAACTCCTGTGACATCCATGCGGAAACCTGATACGGGCGGCTCTCCGGGCCGTCCGCAATACAAGAAAACAAACGAACGTTTTCCGGACGTTTTACGGCCGCGACCTGCATATGCAGGTTTTTCACAAACCGGCGGGATTGGACTTGAGCGCCTTGTCAAGAGTGATCTATAACGAAACTGTCAAATGGGATTGTGCATCCCGTTAACCTAAACAAGAGGAGAGGGACTATGACAGCGAAACGGTTCACGACGGCGGCTGCGGGTGTTCCCGCGGCAGGTTTGTTGATCGGCACGAAGGTCAGACTCTGCATGATGTTTGTTCTGGCCCTGTCTTTGTGCGGATCTGTCTCCGGGCAGACGGAACGGTATGTGTCGTCAACGGGCGACAACAGCTCGCACGGCACGTGGTCCACCGCCTACACGAATATCCAGGACGCGCTGGACGCCGCGGTGTCGGGCGACACGATTTATGTGGCGGGGCAAACTTTCGCGTTGACGAACCAACTCTTCTGGGACGGCAAGAACAACATCATCCTCACCGGCGGCTATGCGGCGACCAATGATCTGGATCAGCCCGGCCCCTCAAGCCCGGCGCTATGGCCGACCGTGATCACCCGCGCCGGCGGAAGCGTTTGCGGTCTGCTGATGATTACGAACGTCACCGGCGGCACGCTCTCGCGGGTCACGCTGAGCGGCGGCTATAATTACGCGTCAAACACCGTGGGCGATTCCTACGGCGGCGGCCTGGCCATCTGGAATTCCACCAACTTGACGGTTTCCTCCTGTACCGTCTCCAACAATACGGTGTACCGCTTTGACGTGTATGACAGCCTCTTCAACAACGCCTACGGCGGCGGCATCTCCATGAAGAACAGTGGGGTCACAATCAGCAACTGCCTGGTGAAAGGCAATCTGGTCGTTACGACCGGCGGAGGGGGAAACAACCGGACCAAGTCCTACGGTGGCGGCATCGCCGGCCCGGGGAGTTCCGTGACGATGGTCGATTGCGTCATCGCCAACAACGTGTGCACGCACGAATTCGATGCTGTCTCCCCCTCCTACGGCGGCGGCTACTACACCGACGGCGCCGCCGGCATCTACTGCACGTTCAGCAACTGCCTGTTCGTGGGCAACAGCGCCGCCAGCACGGTCAGAGGGTATGCTTACGGCAGTGGCGACGGTATCTACGGCCAGAACATCACCCTCGCGAACTGCACCGTCGCCTTCAACACGGGGTCCGGCTATTCCGAGGCCTGGACAAGGCAAACGATTATTCGGAACTGCATCATCTGGGGCAACGGCCGTGATGTTGTCAGTTCGTACAACTGGGGCACCTGGGTGGTCTCGTACAACTCGATTATCGGAACACCGGCTCCCTACCTGACGACTGGATTCCTCTCCGCCGATCCGCTCTTCGAATACGGTTACTACCTCGGCGCGGGCAGTCCCGCCATCGACGCGGGCGGCGCCACGGCCGCCGCAGCCGGAATGGGCGCCCGTACGACCCGCACGGACGGCGCCCTCGACACCGGCGCCGTGGACATGGGATATCACTACACGGGGGGCATCGACATCGGCGCCATTTCCAACTATTGTGTGGCGACCAACGGAATCGACACCAACGCCGGCACGGCCGAGTTGCCCTTTCGCAGCGTGACCAAGGCGCTGTCGCTGGCGCAACTCGGCAGCCGCATCACCATCGGGGCGGGCAACTACACGGCCGCCAGCGGCGAGGTCTTCCCTCTTCATCTGGCCGATGCGACTTGCGTGCGCCTCGTCGGCGCCGGTTCGTCCGGCACGGTGATCGACAACGAAGGCGCCCGGGGGCCGGGCGTGATGCTGCTGGAGAAATGCGCCAACGTCTCCCTCTCGGGCGTCACGCTGACCGGCGGATGCGTCTCAAACGCCGTTGCCATGAAAACCGACGGCGCTTTCGGCGGCGGCGTGGACATCCGCAACAGCGCCGGCGTCCGCCTCGCCGACTGCGCGATCACGAACAACATGGCGGTGTGCGACGACAACACCGGCAGCCGGTTCTCCTGCGGGGGTGGCGTCAGCGTCCGACACGGCGTGGTCGCGCTGGAATCCTGCGTGCTGAAGAACAACCGGGTACTCGGCCCGACTGGGAGCGAAGGCCGCGGCGGCGGCCTGTACGGCAAGAGCAGCTATGTGACGCTGACGGACTGTCTCCTGGCCGAGAATGTGGTGTCGCGTGCGGCAAACGGCACGTATACCTTTGGCGGCGGCCTCTACTCCACGGAATCTCCGGAGTTCTGGCTCTTGCGCAACTGCCTGATTGCCGCCAACTCCGCCTTCAACACCCGATATTCAAAGGCAGGCCAGGGTGACGCCATCTGGGGTAATCGCTACTGGATCGAGAACTGCACGATTGCCTTCAACACGGGCGGACAGGGGCTTTATCAGCCGTCGAACACCAATACGGACGCCAGCGGCCGCCAGAAAGTCATCTACGAAAACACAATCACCGTAACCAACAGCATCGTCTGGGCCAACGTCGACGACATCGCGGGATATTCAGGGAATATTTTGTTGGGCTATTCTGATGTTGAAGACGGGGACACCGGCACCGAGTGCATCTCGGCTGATCCGCTCTTCAAGAGCGTCTCGTCAGGCGACTACCGCCTGACTGACGGGTCGCCCTGCAAAGACAAGGGGCTGAATCTGGATTGGGTCACCGGCACCCTTGATCTGGCTGGGCAGAAGCGTCTCGCCGGCCCGTTCGTGGACATGGGGTGCTATGAGGTTCAACCGCCTTTCGGAACGGCGGTTTTTCTTCGCTAGCAACGGGGTTTCTGCGAATGTCCGGTAAGGGCGGCTCTCGGGGCTGTCCGAAACGTAAAAACAAATGTGCGGCGGGTTCGGGGGAACCCGCCTTTTAAAAATGGGGAACAAATGAGAAAAGGGTTTTCTGTTTTCGCGGGTCTTTCGGTTCTCGGCTGCGCCGCCGCGCGCGCGGACGTGAAGCTGCCGGAGATCCTTTCCGACCGCATGGTGCTGCAGCGCGGGATGGCCGCGCCGGTCTGGGGGACGGCCGACCCGAAGGAAGAGGTGTCCGTCTCGTTCGCCGGCCAGACGAAAACGGCGGTGGCCGACGGCAAGGGCCAGTGGCGGGTCAACCTCGACCCGCTGGCGGCCTCCGCCGAGCCCCGCGAGTTGACGGTGAAGGGCAAGAACACGGTCACGCTCAAGGACGTGCTCGTGGGGGAGGTCTGGATCGGTTCGGGCCAGTCGAACATGGACTTGCCTGTGGCGTTCGTCGCCAAAGGCACACCCATCGGGAATCGGTTTTCACAGTTCACGGACGCCGCGCTGGTCGAGGCCGCCAGCGTGGAGCATCCGACGCTCCGGTACGGCCTGCCGCCACGGGGACCCTTTCACGCGGAGTGGCGTTTGTCAACGCCCAAGAACAATCCCGATTTTTCGGCCCTGCTTTTCGCGTTCGGCGTCAACCTCCAGCGCGAACTCGGCGGCGTGCCCGTGGGGCTGATCTGCGCCGCGGTGAGCGGCTCGTCCACCGCCCCGTGGATGACCGAGGAGATGTGCCGGGCCGACGCCGGCTGCCGGGAGGAGGCCAGGGAGTTCGCCAAGACCTACGACCTGGCCAAGGAGCGACAGAAGTACGAGGCCGCCCTCGCCAAATGGAAAGCGGCCGCAGAGGCGGCCAAGCAGAAGAAGGAGAAGGTTTGGCCCGCACCTCCGGAGCCCCTGCCCGCCGGCGAGTCGGGTGCCCTGTGCTCGGAGAAGCGCCAGGGCCTCTACTGGCAGCGCGTCCTGCCGGTCATTCCTTTCGCGATCCGCGGCGTGCTGTGGGATCAGGGCGAGAGCGGCACGGCCATCACCGGCGTGCGGCAGTGCAACGCCTTTCATGCGCTCATCGTCGGCTGGCGCAAGGCCTGGGGGCAGGAGTTCCCGTTCCTCTACGTCCAGAAGCCGAGCGGCCTGGGCACCGCGTGGGATCTGAACGATCCGGTGACGAAGGGCGCGGAAGAGTTTGTCGCGCTTCCCAAGGACATTCCGTATGCTCCCGGCGGGGTCGAGCGCGAACAGTACACCCAAGTCCAGCGGATCACACCCAAGACCGCGATGGTCACCGCCTCCGACCTTGTCAAAGGGGTTCATCCCGAGAACAAGGTCGGCTACGCGGCCCGCGCCGTCCAAGTCGCCATGGGTTTCGTGTACGGCAAGCCCGTCGAAACCAGCGGGCCGCTCTACGCCTCCCACAAAATCGAGAGCGACAAAGTTCGCGTGACTTTCACGCATGTCGGCAAAGGGCTCGCGGCGCGCCACGGCGACAAGCTCCAGGGCTTCATGGTCGCGGGCGAGGACAGAAAGTTCCAGTGGGCGGACGCGGCGATCGACGGCGACGCCGTGGTCGTCTCCAGCCCCCAAGTCGCGAAGCCTGTGGCGGTCCGCTACGCGTGGGCCGCACACATTCCGTGGGCGAACCTGTTCAACAAGGACGGGCTGCCCGCGCCGACCTTCCGCACGGACGACTGGAAATGACGTGAAGCAGATAGAAACTAAAAAAAGGAGAAACGGAATGAGCGTCACTCGTATGAGGGTTTCATTTTTTGCTGTCGGCCTGTCGCTGGCGGCGTTCTGCGCTGGGGCGGGGACAGAGGCGAAAACGGCGGGGGACAAGGCCGCGCCGGCCCGCATCCCGGTGATTCTGGACACGGACATCGGCGGCGACATCGACGACACGTGGGCGCTCACGCTGGCCCTGAAGTGCCCGGAGTTCGACATCAGGCTGGTCCTGGGCGATTCCGGCAACTGTTTCCGTCGCGCCAAGCTGATCGCCAAGCTCCTCGAAAACGCCAAACGCGCCGACATCCCGGTGGGCATCGGCATCGAGACCGGCTACAAGGCCAAGCACCGGCAGTTCAGCTGGAGCGAAGGGTACGATCTTGACGCGTACCCCGGCACGGTCCACCACGACGGCGTGCAGGCGCTGATCGATATCGTGATGGCGTCCAAGGAGCCGGTGACGCTGCTCTGCATCGGCCCTCTTCCGAACATCGCCGAAGCCCTGAAAAGGGAGCCGCGCATCGCGAAGAAGGCCCGTTTCGTCGGCATGTACGGCAGCGTGCGCCGCGGCTACGGCCTCAAACCCGCGGCCGAGTGTAACGTCCGCACCGACATCAAAGCCTGCCGCGCCGCTCTCACCGCGCCGTGGGACATCACGATCACCCCGCTTGACACCTGCGGCGTGGTTGTTCTGAGAGGCGAGGACTACGCCCGCGTGCGCGACTGCGCCGATCCGGTTGTGAAAACCCTGATCGAGAACTACCGCGTCTGGACCGGCTTCGACCCCGCCAAGGGCAAAGGCCCCGATCCCTCAACCGTCGGAAGCTCCGTCCTTTACGACTGCGTGGCGGTTTACCTCGCGTTGACCCAAAATCTTTGCGTCATGGAGAAACTCGGCATCCGCGTGGACGACGACGGCTTCACCCGCGAAGATCCGTCCGCCAAACAGATGAACGTTGCCACCGCCTGGAAAGATTTGCCCGGCTTCAAACGCTGGCTGGTTGGACGGCTGTGTGACTAAGGTAAAGGAAAAAAAATGAGACAAATTCCAAGCAGGCTCGTATCCCTGATTCTCGCCATCGCGGCCGCCCCGTCGGCGTTTGCGGACGACCTCTACAAACAGTTTCAGCCGAAACAGACGAGCCGGGTTCGGGAGGACACCGAATGGAGCACGACCTACTCGTACGGCGTGAAAAAACCGGCTTTGCCGCGCGCGCTGGTGATCGGCGACTCGATCTGCCAAGGCTATCAGGGCATGCTGGCCGCCGGGCTGAAAGACAAGGCCAACCTCACGTACTGGGCGTCGTCGAAATGCGTGACCGATCCGGACTTTTTCCGCGAACTCGACATCCTTCTCGGCGCGAACGCTTGCGCGTTCATCAGCTTCAACAACGGCCTGCACAGTCTGGAAGGGACGGACCGGAAGGAATATGAGGCCGCGTACGGTGCGGCGGTGAAATTCATTCAAGCCAAGTGTCCTGGGGCGGCGCTGTTCCTGACGACCAGCACGCCGGTCGCCGACGAGAAGCGCAACGAGACCGTCAAAGGACTCAACGCGATCGTCGCCAAAGTCGCCGAAGCAGAGAAGCTGCCGGTCATCGACCTGTACGCCGCGACGGACAAGCTCGACCACGCCAAGCTGTGGAAGGACGGCGTGCATTTCGACTGGCCGGGGATCGGCACGCAGGCGGGGGCCATCAATGCTGAGATCCGGAAAGCGCTGAAGATCAAATAAGCCGACGAAAGCGGGGGAATTCAATATGAGATCAAAAGGGTTTTTTATATCGGCGGTGCTGTGCCATCTGCCGTTTGCCGCGTCTGTCGGCACCGAACTGAAGGCGCCGGACACGCCGTTTCAGGACAAGGGGATAACCGCCGACATGCGGAAGGCAACGCCGGTCATCAACAAAGACGGTGTGCAGCTGGGCGAAAAGGAGCTCCGCGTTTCCGGCGGCTTCAACTTCACCCGTTTTCTTGACAAAGGGCAGGTCGTCCTTGAGCTGGACGGACGGATCGACCCGGCGCCGAAATGGGAACCATTCGAAAAGTTCACACCCTCTTTCGATGAGGCCAAGCAGACCTTATTGAACGAATGCCCCTTTGAGATGGTGGACGGCAAGAAGGGCACTTTCCGCGAACAGGTCAGGCTGACGCCGGACGGCAAGATCGCGCTGGAGTTCCGCTACGACACGCCGGAGGATGTGAAGGAGAAGCCGTGGCAGGTGTTGACGATTTCCGTTCCCACCACCTTCCTGCTCGGAAAGAAAATCCGGATCGACAGGCATGAACCGATCCAGCTTCCGGAGGACGTAGAAGCCTTCGTGAAAGCGAAGTATCCGGAAAACGGGGGCGGAATCGGGGAAACGCGGCGCATGTTCAGCAATGCGAGGAAACTAGTCCTGGCCGCTGACGACCCGAAGAACACCTTCGCCCTCGAATTCTCGCCGGCGATCGTCCGGTTCAACCTCAATACCGGAAAAACCACCACGCAGATCGGATTGGGTTACGGCAAAAGGTGCGAACCCTTCACGGTCACGCTGGATCCCGGCAACTGTTTCGAGGCCGCGAAGACGGACTGCGTGGCCGGCGGGGTGAACTACACCCAGAACAACGCCTTCGAGGCGGCCGTGTTCGACGAGAACCGCAACGTCCTCATGAACCCGTCCTTCGAATCGGGAACCCAATACTGGAAGGTTTCCGCTGGGCACGGCGACTTAGATAAGATGCTCTGTTCCTCGAACGCCCATTCCGGGAAATACTGCATAAATATCCGCCCCGTTTCGGGGTCTGGCCCCGCAACCTTAAAATCCGTGGGGACGATCGTTTATCCCGACACGGACTATACAATCAGCGCGTGGATCAAAGCCGCGGACGGCAAACGCGCAGGCCTGTCCTTTCATCCCCGCGGCCCCGGCGGCCCGGGAAACTGGGCGAAGGCCGGCGGCGTCGAGACGAAAGAGCCGCATGGGCAATGGCAGAGGGTCCGCTACACCTTCCGAACGCCGCCCGGCGTCCACAACCTGGTGCTCTGGCTCAGTTCCAGCGGCAACAATCTGCTTGCCGACGATTTTCAATTGGAGCGGGGCTCCGGCATGACGGACTATGCCGGAAACAAGATCGGCATGGAGCTGCTGACCGACAGCCCCGACCGGCAGGTCGTGGACGCGAAGGCCCCGATTCGCGCACGCCTGCTGTTCCGCGCGGCTCCCGGACAGACCGGTTCAGTCGACATCTCGGTCACGGATTTCTTCGGCCGCAAACTTCTTGAAAAAACCGAACGCCTCAAGATCTTGGTGAGCGGCGAACAGGTCGTTCGCATCGGCCCGGACTCGCTCTTTCCGATGGGGACGGTCATCGTCAAGACGGTGATTCGCGCGGAGGGACAGAAGGCGTACACCGACTTCCGGCGGTTGATCCGCATCCCGTACGCCGACAACACAGCGAAGCACAAGACGCTTCAAAGCTCGGGGCCGTATCTGTTCTCGTCTTCTCTGTCGCATTGCCCGGAATCGCTCTGCCGGCTTTTCAGGGCCTTCGGAATCGGCGCCTTCTCCTATACCCAAAAACTTGAGGGCCGCGAGACGGAGGCGGAACACGCGGTCATGGGCAAATACGGGATCGTGGACTTCTGGGGCGGCGTGCTCTGGAACGTCAACTGGAAGAACACAATCAACGGACAGCCGTGGGCCTGGAACGGTGAGCCCGTTCAGCGGCTGGAGAGCTATCCGCCGGAATTCCTCAAGTGGGCCGAGGAAATGGCTTACGCGCAGACTACGGCCTCGCCGTGGATCGGGTACTGGTCGATGCCGACCGAACCGATGGGCGTTTATAAGACGCTTCAGCAGGGAAATTTTAAAGAATACGCCAAACTGACGCTCGCCATCAACCGGGGCATCATGCGGGCGAACCCGAACGCGCTGTTCTGTCCCTTCGGCGTCTGGAATTTGTTCGCGCAAGGCCGCAACGACGAATACGCGTTCTATCGTGCGGCGAGCGAACTGGAGCCCCAGACGAAGTTCAAAGTTTTGGACAGCCACTCCTATCGATCCTTTCCGGAGAGCCCGGACGTCGAGGAGGACCTGCTCGCGTTCATGGACGGGCTGGCGAAAATCGGCTATCCGGACGTGAAGATCAAAATCGGCGAAGGAAGCTATTACTATCCGATGTTTGCCCCCGAGTTCGGACTTGCGCCGTGGACAGGAGTCGGCACCAAGGACGGATATTACGACGTCGCGATCCCGTCGTACGACCTCGGCTGGGGCGAGCGCATCGGGGCGGCGCAGGTCACACGCGAGACGCTCGTCTACTACAAGCACGCCGACCGCGTGATCAACAACTGTTCATGGTGCCCGCCGTTCATCGACAACCGGACGCCGATCTCGTGGTGGGCCGCGAACGCCGTGCTGATCGACGTGCTGGGCAACGCCGACTTCAAAGAGGACATCCGGTTCGCGAGCTACTCCAGAGCCTATCTTTTCGAGGATCCGAAGGGACGCACCATCGCGGCCGTGTGGAAGTTCGATGAGAAGTTTGACCGCGGCCTCGTTGGCGGCACGACCATGGCTTTGAAGCTTGCGCGCGGCACCAAGCCGGAATTCATCGACCTGATGGGCAACGTCTGTGATGTGCCGCGCAAGGACGGCAAGTATCAGGTTCCGCTGAGCGGTTTCCCGGTCTATATCCGCGTGGCCAAAGGGAAAGGCGCGCATTTGAGCCAAGCGATCAGCACGTGTGAGGTGGCGGCGGACGACAAGTCGCTGCCGCTCCAGTTCAGCGCGACCGTGCAAACGCGGACTGCGGCGTCGGTCAAAGTCATCAACCCGCTCTCCCGTCCGCTGGAGGCGGAGGTCGGCATCGCCGGCGGCGCGCTGAAGCCCGTGACGGCCCAACCCAAATCTGCAGAGGCTGTCACCGTGGAGCTGCCCAAGCCGGTCTCAGACGGCGGCTTCGACAACTTGGACATCCCTATCCGGGTCCGGTTCAAGGGCCGCGACTACAGCGAGGACTTCAAGGCGGCCGCATTGGCGGTTCACCGCGTGAAAGAAGGGTTCGCATGGAGCGACATTCCCTCGGTCAGCGTGCCGCACCTGCATGTGATTGCCAAAGGGCACGCCTGGAAGGGCAAAGCGGATTTCGGAGTGTCGTGCAAGTTCGCTTGGAACGAGAAGAGCCTGTACATGCGTTTCGAGGTCGACGACGACGCGTTCGTCTGCCCCAAGAAAGGCACGCCGTGGGGCGCGTATTGGGACTACGATTCCATCCAGCTCTTCTTTGATTCGTTCGGCGATGCCCGCGAGAAAGTTAAAAAAGGAATCACGGGTTTCGACACCAACGACTTCAGTTACGAGCTGCTGCCGGACTCGGCGGACTCCGCGGTCGTCTACCGGCGGATCGCGCCGGACATTCAGCTCACCGGCGGCGCGATGCACGCGTTCGAGGCCAACGTTCTCGAGAAGACGGCCTCGTGCGTGTTCAGGTACGAGAACGGCAGACGCGTCTACGACGCCGTTTTCCCGCTCCGGACGCTGATGCCGATCCCGCTGAAGGAAGGTTCGTCCTTTGGCTTCGGTTTCGAGATCTACGACAGGGACGACGCGAAGATCGGCGCACCGCAGAAGCTGTCGAACGTTCCGGAGGACGCCTGCGGGCGGCCGCATCTGTACCCGCAACTCATCCTGGTGGACTGAAAGGAGAAACGGAATGAGACCCAGGCAACTGATTCTGAACATTGTCGCGGCGATGGCGCTTACCGGCGTTGCGTCCGCCGGGGAACTCCTGCTAAAGGACGGCGACTCGATCGTTTTTCTCGGCGACTCGATGACCTACGTCGGGTGGATTAACAACGGCTACGTCCGCATCATGCAGGAGGTCTTCAAGGCCAACGGCCTGAACATCACCTGCTACTCCGCCGGTATCTGCGGCGACACGGCCGCCGGCATGCTGTCGCGCTGGGAGCGCGACGTGCTGGCCCACAAGCCGACCTGGATGACCTTCATGAGCGGCTGGAACGACCAGGCTGCCGGCATCACCAAGGAAAAGTACGGCGAGAGCGTGCAGAAGATCATCGACAAGTGCCGCGCCAACGACATCAAGGTGTTGCTGATGACCCCGTCCACAGGGGAGGGAGCCAACCCGGAAGGAGGCAAATACCAGAATGTTGTTGCCGGGCTCGCGCAGGCGAACCGGCTCCCGCTGGCACCGGTCTTTGAAATGAATCGCGCCAAGATGATGGAACTCCGCGCCGGCAGGCAGACGACGACTCCGCTGGTGACCTACGACGGCTGCCATCCCGGCCCCGCCGGCAACATCGAGTTCGCCAAGGCCGTGCTGCAGGCGTTCGGTTTCACGCCGGAACAGATAGCCAAGGGCGAGCCGGAGTACAGCAAGCTCGTATTCACGCTGGAAAGCAAGGTCAAGGTGGAGACCACCGTCGGCCGCGCGCTGGAGCTGTACGACGAAGCCTACAGCCATGGCAGCACTTTCAAGCAGTACATCATGCAAGACGTCAAGGCCGAGTTCTAAAAAAGGGTATCCCATGCTGAAGAAACTTATCGCTGTTTTTTTCTCCGTGTGCGCCATCGCGCTTTACGCCGATGACGTCAAGCCGGTCGACCCCCATGCGATTGGCGACAATTCTTACCTGTTCATCGGCGACTCCTCGATATTGCGTTCCGGGGACTGCAAGTGGGTTCCCCTGATTCAGGCGGCCTTCGACACCAACGGCATTCCGGCGAAAACCAGGGGCTGGGGCCCCTGGAAGATGAACGTGGAAAAGGCGCTCCAGGTCATCAAGGACTGGACGTGCGTCGCTTGGGGTTGCAAAACCGTCGTCCTCTGCTACGGCTTCTGCGATAGCTACGTCAGGGACGGTCATGCGGCGATTCCCGCCGAAAAGTTTGCCAAGTGCCTCAATGACATGTGCGATTACTTCGAGGAAAACGGCATGAAGATCATTCTGGTCAACGCGCCGGACGTGGAGAAGCCGCGAGGCAAGATCGTCGAGATGACACAGGCGTATAACGCCGAGCTGAAGAAAATTGCCGACAAACGCGGCTGCCGTCTCGTCGACTTCTACGAGGAGAGCCGCCGGCTTCTCGCGGCCAAACGGGAGAAGTATCCCAAAATCTCCTGCACCTGCTTTGGCTACGGGCCCGAGCTGCAACTCCCGGCGGAGGTGGCGCTGGCCCGCGTTTTCGTCAAGGATTGCGGCGTTTTCACTCCCGGGCAGGTCGAAACGGCCTGGAAGGCGATGATAAACATGCCCTGCACGATTGAGTTTTCCGCTTCCACTCCGCTGACCAATGGACGGTATATGGAGATTCAGAAGGAGTCGCTGGAAAAGGGTATCGGCGGGGTCAATGACGCCGTCCAACAGAAGATCAAGAAACAGCTTGCCGCCAAGTTCGCGTCCGGGAAGTAAAACAGAATGAGATCAACAAAACCGATCCTGCTGGCCATGTTATGGCAGTTGCCGATTGCTGCGTCTGTCGGAGCCGAACTGAAGGCGCCGGACGCCGACGGAGCGCCGAAGAACACGTCCGAAGGCGTCGCGGCGGAAGCCGTGGAGATCACGGTCGATTTCAGCAGCCCGGCCGGGAAAATACGGCGGCTTCACGGGACGAATCTGTCCGCGCCGATCAACAATGCGGACGCGTGCCGCACCATGTCGCGGGATCTGAAGGAACTGGGCATACCGGTGACCCGGCTCCACGACGCGCCTTTGGACGACCGCGGGTCGCGGCTGGTCGATGTCTCGCGGGTGTTTCCGCTCTTTCACGCGGACCCGCAGAATCCCGAAAACTATTACTTTGCGCAGACGGACGATTACATCGCCAACTGCCTGGCCACCGGGTCGAAGGTTTCCTACCGGCTCGGCGAGAGCATCGAGCACTCCGCAAAAAAGTATTTTGTCAACCCGCCCAAAGACTACGACAAGTGGGCCGACATCTGCATCAACATCATCCGCCACTACAACGAGGGCTGGGCCGACGGCTTCCACCACAATCTGGACTATTGGCGCATCTGGACGGAGCCGGATGACGGAGAAATCGGGCGCAAGCTGTGGACCGGCACGTGGGACGATTTCATCCGGCTCTACGTGACCGCCTCGCGGAAGATCAAGCGGCGGTTCCCGGACCTGAAAGTCGGCGGCCCCGACATGATGGACGCGGTCGGCTGGAAAACCGGCGTCTCTGTGGCGCGGCGGGAGAAATTCCTGACGGAATGCCGCCGGCAGAACGCGCCGCTGGATTTCTTTTCCTGGAACTGTTACACGGACAAGCCGGAACGCCTTCTCAAAGAGCCGGGGGTTCTGAGAAGAGCCTTGGACGCCCACGGATTCGAAAAGACGGAACTCCACATGTCCGAATGGCACTACATGCCCGACAGCGTGTGGGGCGAGAGGTCCGGTCCCCGTGAAGCCAACAAACGGGCCGTCGAGACGATGGGCGGCAGTGACGCCTCCGCCTTTCTTTGCGCCGCGCTTACCGGCTGGCAGGACACGCCGCTCGACATGGGCTTTTATTATATGGGAACGGGCCTGACGTGGCCCGGCTGGGGGTTCTACGGAGCGCACGGCATCCAGGACAAGAACAAGTGCTACTACGGCATGAAGGCTTTTAACTTACAGACCCAATATGGAAACCGTGTCGGCGCGCGGACGTCTGGGAACGCAAAAGGCATCTGGGCGTTGGCCGGCCGCAAGGAGAGCGGCGAGGCCGCGATCCTGGTCTCCTGTTTCAAGGCGCCCGAATGTCAGATCAGGGTGCATCTCGAAAACCGCGCGGTCCGGCCCGGCTCATGCAGGGTTTCCGTTCTCGACGCCGGACACGACCTTGAACCCATGGATGCGGCGGCGGTCCGGATCTCCGGCTCCGAAATCGCGTTTGCCAAGGCGGCAGGATCGGCTGTTTTTCTGGTGGAGTTGAAATAATCGCGCGGGTTCGGGGAACCCGCCTTTTAAAAACGGGGAGCGAATGAAAAAAGGCGTTTCGGTTTTAATCGTGTTTTCGGCTCTCGGTTGCGCCGCCGCGCGCGCGGACGTGAAGCTGGCGGAGGTGTTTTCCGACAGCGGCACGATCCCGGCCCAGAAGGAGGTGTTCAAGACGCTCGCGGGCAAGTACGGCTGCGGGTTCCTCGACTTGCAAGACCCGGCGGCGACGCCCGCTCTGTACTACAACGCCCAGAACCTCAAGTCGAAAAACTCCCCGACGCCTTTGTCGGTCGCCAAACGGAAGCTTCGCGGATGCGCGAAAAGCTACGAGATCGGAGAAAGCATCTACAATTTCTATGACCACAGGCTGAACCTTCTGTCGTACGATGTCCTCGGCTCCGGCACCAATTACAATCCCTCCGTGCATTCGACGCTGGAGTGTCATAAACTGAAAGCCGGTATCGTCCTGAACTGGATGCAGACGTTGTGAAGGTTGAAGAGAGAGAAACGGAGGTGCAAATGAGGGGGAATCGTTTTGTTTTAATGGGGCTTTCGGTCGCGGCGTTTGCCGCAAACAGTTTCGGGGCGGCGTTCTCTGTGGATTCGCCCGACGGAAAGATCCGGGCGGTTGTCGAAGACGGCGCGCGTCTGACGTTGACGCTTACGGTTGACGGAAAGACGGTTTTCGACAAAAGGCCCATCGGACTGAAGACCGACAAGGAGACGTTCGGCAAAAACGCCTCGGCGCTGTCGAACGAGTCTTCGCGCGCGGACTCGCCGGTCAAACCGGTGATCGACGTGAAGAAGGCCGGCAGCGCGGCGTACAACACCCTCGCGCTTCATTTCAAAGACTTCACGCTGGGTCTCCGCGTGTGCGACGAGGCTGCGACCTGCCGCTTCTCCGTGCCGTGCGGGAAGGGGGTGCTCGTCGAGGACGAGACCTTCGAGCGGTCGTCGCCCCAGGCGAGCACGGTCATGCGCATCACCGTGGATGAAGAACACGTCGTCGTCCGCGGCACCCGCCCAGAGGAGCAACTTTGGGGCGCTTACCAGTTCCCGTGTCCCTATAGGCTCGACGACAGGATCGTCGTCTCCGTGCATGTTGCCGTCGACAGCATCAAGAGCTATTCGGCAAACACGAAGAAATGGTATGAAAGCCGCGACACCGGCGTCACATGGAAAGAGGTCGATCCTTCTGTCTCTGCGCACTGCGGCCTGCTTCTGCAGAACGGCGACCGCGTCTTCTTTCCCCAGACGGCGAGCGTGAACCTTGAGACCTACAAGGCCGCCGACATCCACACCTATACGCCGGATTATGACTTCGCCCGAAAAGCGACGGAGGGTACTCTGCCGGTCCCGGACGGTCTGTCCTACTTCTTCGACGGCACCGTGATCAAAGCGTACAACGCCGACCGCCTGCCCCCCAGCCTGTCGAAGAAGGAGTGGAAGGTCGAGCGGATTCCGGCGGGCAAGACCGAGCCCGTCGAAGAGACCGCCCGGTTGGACTGGCCGGTTCTCACGCGGGTCGTCTACACGGGTAAGGGCTACGGCCAGACGCTTCGGTCGCTCTTTCCTCACGGACGATCAAAGATTGGTCCCGACGGCGCGATCTGGGCGAGCACCCATTCGGGCGACTGCCACATTAACCCCGCGACAGGGCAGTTCAGTCCGTATTATTCGTCACAAATCTTGCGCTCCGAGGACTACGGTCACACCTTCAAGCTGCGCGCGCACATGGAGTACGAGGCCGACGGCAAAACGTATCCGTATCAGAGCGGCGGCTTCAGCGACAACGACTTCGAGTTCATGCCGGACGGCTCGATCGTGTGGTTCTTCCGGTCGAACTGGTTTTGTTCCACGGGGCGCGAGTGGGATCCCATGTACATGGCCCGCTCGACCGACAACGGCGCCACATGGACGAAGCCCGTGCGCTTCTCGGACGTCGGCACCCTGCCGCGGCTGTGCGCGCTCAAGAACGGCTCCACGCTCGTTTGCTACGCGCGGCCCGGCATGTTCGTGAGCGCCTGCGAGAACGCGGGCGGCACCCGCTGGTGCGAACCGCTGATGCTTCTGGAGGCCGGCGACCGCAGCCGCCTCGCCAACGTCAAGATCGACACGCCGGCCTTCCACCAGTGGGACGGCACCTGCGGCAACCCCGAGCTGATCCCGTGCGGCGACAACAGCGCCCTGCTCCTCTACAACGACTTCTACTATCCCGACGAGAACGGCATCAAGCGGAAGACCATTTTGTGTCGGAAGATTACGGTGGCGAGGTGGAAAAGGGGTCACCCATAATTGCAAAGTAAAAGAAGAAACGGAATGAAACGCATGATCCGACCGTCCACAAATTCGGCGGCAAGCGCTATCTCCATTAGAGAGGTCAACATGAGAACTCAACCGCACATCGATTCCCCCGGGTCCGCGTCTGCGACACCCGGCGGCAAGCGACCGCTCCGCCGCATTCGTGAACAGGGGCTGATGGCGGTTGTTGTGCTGTTCGCGGGTGCGGCACTGGCCCAAGGGGAGCGGATGCTGTCGGTCGAGGATTACCGCGACAAGATGAAGGGTGGGTGGATCGGACAGATTGCGGGGGTTTGCTGGGGTGCGCCCACGGAATTCAAGTGGCGGGACAAGATCATGCCCGAGGGCGACGTGCCGAAGTGGCAGCCGGAGATGATCAACCAGGCGTTCGGCCAGGACGACCTGTACGTGGAGATGACGTTCCTGCGATCCCTGGAAGAGTACGGGCTGGACGTGCCGATCCGGCAGGCGGGCATCGATTTCGCGAACAGCGAGTACCCGCTGTGGTGCGCCAACGACGCGGGCCGCAAGAATCTGCGCCGCGGCATTGCGCCGCCCGACTCCTCGCACCCGAAATTCAACAAATGCCCGAACGACATCGACTACCAGATCGAAGCGGACTTCGCGGGCCTGATCTCGCCGGGTATGCCCAACTCGGTGATCGGGCTTGGCGAGAAATTCGGCCGGCTGATGAACTACGGCGACGGCGTGTACGGCGGACAGTTCATGGGCGGCATGTATGCTGAGGCATTTTTCGAACGCGACCTCAACAGAGTCATTCAGGCCGGTTTGGCGTGTATTCCGGCTGGAAGCCAATATGCCGGCATGGTCCGCGACATGGTGCGCTGGTACCGCGAGAATCCCGAGAACTGGCAGAAGACCTGGGAACTTTGTCTGCAAAAGTATCGCAAGGATCCGGCGTATCAGAAGTCCTCCAATGGCGGCATCGACGTGAAGATCAACGGTGCGATGATTCTGCTCGGCTTGCTGTACGGGGCGGGCGATGTGGAAAAGACGGTGGTGATCTCCATGCGCGGGGGATACGACTCTGACTGCAATCCGTCGAGCGCGGCGGGCGTGTTGGGCGCGATGACCGGATTCCTGAAACTGCCGGAGCACTATACGAAAATGTTGAAACTTGAGCCGAAGTTTTCCTACACAGCGTACAATGTTCCCGCGCTGTTGGACGTATGCGAGAAACTGGCGCGTCAGGTCGTCGCACAACAAGGCGGGCGCGTGGAGAAGGGTGCGGACGGCAAGGAGCGGTTCGTGATCCCTGCGCATCCGGCGCGTCCGAATGCGCTTTTGCTGAGCTGGGCGCCGGGTTCCATTGACAATTCGATGTTCACGCCGGAGGAGATGGCGAAGATCAAGTTCAAGATCACGGTCTATCCCAAAGAACAGTTCGAGGACGCCGACCCCGCCAAACGGGTGCAGAAAACGATGGACGTCCTGTTCCCTGGTTGGATAACAACCGAAAATGCGCCGGACATGAATCCGGGTTACCGCGAGCAGGTGGACAATGCGTTCAGCGTGCTGGTCACCCATCCGCCGAAGGAGGGCGTGCCTGTCATTCTGTCGAAAACCGTAAAAATTCCGGTGGGCGATCCGAAACTGACGGTGAAAGTCGCCAACGCGCCGAACGGGAATTTCAGGCTGATCGTCAAAGTGGACGGCGAAATGGCACTGGAGGCCGACGTGACGGGCAAGAACGAGTTCAAGACCTACGTCGTCGGGTTGTCGCCCTATCGCGGGAAGACGGTTAAACTTGAGCTTTACAACCAGCCGACCGGGTGGAGCAACGAAGCCGCCTATTGGGCCGGGATCGAAGTCTTGGGTAACAATGATTAGCGCCGCAGTTGACGGGCGGCGTAAAAGGGGACAGGTCTTTGCCTGGTGAGGCGAATCAAAGGTTTTTGTCGCAGGAGAAAAAGGATGTCGGAGAATAAGCGTATTGTTGTGCTTGGGAGCACCAACACCGATATGGTGGTCAAGTCCGAGCGTATACCCACACCGGGAGAGACGATACTTGGCGGACGATTTCTGATGAACCCCGGCGGGAAGGGCGCGAACCAGGCCGTGGCGGCGGCACGTCTCGGGGGTAATGTCATGTTTATCGCCAAAGTTGGTAACGACTCGTTTGGACGAGGGGCCAAGGAACAATTCGAAAAAGAGGGCATCTGTACGGATTTTGTCCTGACCGACGCTACGGAGCCATCAGGCGTCGCGCTCATCATGGTGGACGCGAAAGGCGAAAACTGCATAACCGTCGCATCCGGAGCAAACGGCACCTTAAGTCCCGATGATATTGGCGCCGCTCGCGATGAAATTGAACGGGCCGGCGTTTTGCTCATGCAGTTAGAGACTCCGATCGAGACGGTGTCATGCGCCGCAAAGTGGGCATCGGAGAAAGGTGTGCGGGTGGTGCTCAATCCGGCACCGACCTGCGAACTGCCCGACGCACTCTTGAAATGCCTGAGCCTGATCACGCCGAATGAAACTGAAGCGGAAAAGCTGACTGGCATCAAGGTGACTGATGAGGCTTCTGCCTTGCAGGCGGCTCAAGCGCTCTGCGCCAAGGGCGTGAAGCACGTTGTGATTACGCTGGGTTCAAAGGGCGCGTTCGTCTATGCAGTCGGGCACGGGGAGACAATCCCTGCGTTCAAAGTGGAGGCTGTCGACACCACGGCGGCGGGCGACGTTTTCAACGGCGCGCTGGCAGTGGCGCTGACGGAGGACAATCCGCTGGCGGCGGCGATCCGCTTTGCGGCGCGGGCGGCGGCGATTTCGGTAACGCGCATGGGTGCGCAGACCTCGGCGCCGTATCGCGATGAGATCGCGAAAGGTGTTTAGGCCGAGGGCGGTCAGGCTGTTAGCCTTGGACTCTGAGAGAACAATCAGGCCGTTATTCTCCTAGCTGTTTTTCCTAATCGTCTAACAGCCTTCAGTATTAAGGCCTAATAGGAGGTTGATATGTTTTTTGTCGAGAATTATGCAGTGGCGGTATTTTTCTGCGTGGTGACGATGCTGTGCTGGGGGTCTTGGGGCAACACCCAGAAACTGGCGGGCAAGACGTGGCGCTACGAACTGTTCTACTGGGACTATGTGATCGGCGTGTTACTGTTCACGATCGCATCCGGACTGACGTTTGGAAGCATGGGCGCTCAGGGGCGGAGTTTTCTGCCTGACTTGCAGCAGGCTTCTTTGAGCAATATGGGCAGCGCTTTTCTCGGCGGCATTGTTTTCAACGCCGCGAACATCCTGCTTTCGGCAGCGATCTCGATCGCGGGCATGTCCGTGGCTTTTCCAGTGGGCATAGGGCTGGCGCTGGTGCTTGGCGTAATTATCACCTACGTCGGCAAGCCTCAAGGCGATCCTGTTCTACTTTGTTGCGGAGTGGCGCTGATCGTTGTGGCCATCGTGTTAAACGCCTGTGCATACAATCTCAAGGAAGCGGGCAAGACGAAAGTGCCGACGAAGGGCATCCTGCTGTCTCTGGTGTGCGGCGTGCTGATGGCTTGCTTCTACCGATTTGTGGCGTCGTCGATGGTCGATGACTTCGCCGCACCCGCAGCAGATAAGATGACCCCTTACTCGGCCTTCTTTGTTTTCGCGTGCGGCGTCTTCGCGAGCACGTTCGTGTTCAATACCATCGCGATGAAAAAGCCGGTGGCAGGCGAATCGATCTCACCCTCCGAGTACTTCAAAGGCGGCCTGCCGATTCACGTTGTGGGTGTCTTGGGCGGACTGATCTGGGGTTTGGGCTTCGGCATCAACCTTGTGGCGGCAGGAAAAGCCGGCCCGGCGATTTCATACGGTCTAGGACAGGGCGCGACGCTGGTGGCAGCGCTGTGGGGCATCCTCATTTGGAAGGAGTTCAAAGGTGCTCCGAAACGAGCGATTACGCTTAATGCCATCATGTTCGCATTGTTCGTTGCCGGCCTCGGACTGATTGTCCGGGCCGGAGTTTAGAACATCTGTGCCGATTGCCGATATTGCACCCTACGTGGAAGGGTGATATGGTAACACCCAATCCAAAGGAGCGCTTCCATGAACAACTTTACGTATTACAACCCAGTGAAGATCGTCTTCGGGAAAGGTATGATCGCCGAGCTGAACACTCTGATTTCTTCTGATGTCAAAGTGATGCTTACGTTCGGCGGCGGGTCGATCAAAAAAAACGGAGTCTATGAGCAGGTGCGCGCCGCGTTGGCCGGTCACGCGCTCATTGAGTTTGGCGGTATCGAAGCCAACCCGCGCTACGAGACGTGCATGAAGGCGGCGGCGCAGGCCAAGGCCGAGGGCGTGGGCTTTCTCTTGGCCGTCGGGGGCGGATCGGTTCTGGATGCGACCAAGTTCATCGCCGTGGCGGCGCTTTACGGCAAAGGTGATCCATGGGAGATCATGGAGGGCCGTAAACCCGTCCAGGCTGCATTGCCGCTGGGCTCGGTGCTGACGCTGCCTGCGACCGGCTCGGAGATGAACACGTTTGCCGTGATCTCGCGCGATTCGACAGGGGAAAAACTGGCCTTCGGTTCGCCGCACTGTTATCCGAAGTTTTCGATCCTTGATCCGGAGGCGACTTTCTCGTTGCCGATGAGGCAGGTCGAAAACGGAATCATTGACACCTTTGCGCATGTGATGGAGCAGTACCTTTGCGACGAGGGAAGCGCGCCGCTGACCGAGCGCATGGCCGAGGCGGTTCTGAAGACACTGGTTGAGGAAGCCCCGAAGGTGAAAGCGGATCCAGACGATTACGCGGTTCGCGCAAGCCTGATGTGGTGCGCGACGGTCGGCCTGAACGGCTCGCTTGGCTGCGGCGTTGATGCGCAGGACTGGGCCACGCACATGATCGGCCACGAGCTGACCGCTCTCTACGGGATTGACCACGGACGCACTCTTGCGGTGATCATGCCAGCCGTTCACCGTCACGAAATCAAGCGCAAGCAGAAGCGCCTGGCGCAGTACGCGGCGCGGGTGTGGCACATTACGCAGGGCGATGCTGCGGCGCGGGCCGCTCAAGCCATCGATAAAACCGAGGCTTTTTTCCGGTCAGTCGGCGTGCCGACGCGGCTCGGTGACTACGGCATCAGTGAGGCCGAGGCGGGGCAGAAGGTGGCGGAGCGCCTTGCGAAGCGCGGGGTGATGATCGGTGAATTCGGCGATCTCGGTCCCAAAGAGGTGCGGGAGATCGTCGCGCTAGCGAAGTGACTGCACAAATCAACGCACTGAACTGAAAAGCGGCGGCGGGAACTTCCTGCCGCCCCTTTATTTAGACCAGCGACCACGGTCCGCGCGGGGCACGTCCAAGAAGCGCCGCGGCCGCAGAATCGCCGAGGATTCGCTCTCTGACGGGATCCCACGCGATCTTGCGGCCGGTGAGCATCGCGATCTGCCCGAGATGTCCGATGCTTGCTGAACGGTGTGCCACTTCTGCCGGCGTCAGGGTGGTGTCGCGAGTCTTCACACAATCGATGAAGTTGCGCTGGTGTCCGGGACTGCGCAGTCGCAGTTCACCCGCCTCGATCTTGCTGTCGCGGATCCTCGGCGTGGAGGCGTCAAAGCGACCGCGGTTCACATACACCCATTCGCCGCTTTCGCCATACCACTTGGTCCCCATTGGAATCTGCGAACTGTCGGCAACGGTCAGTTCGATGCCGTCGGCATATCTGCATGTATAGCGGTAGCTCTTAGGCGAATCGTAAATGCCGTCTGCTTCGAACGGCGCATAGCCCTCGAAAGACACAGGACCGGAGGTGTCACGGCCAAGTCCCCATTGGGCGATATCGGCGTGGTGGCCGATCCAGTCCATCATTTGGCCTCCGCCCCATTCGAGCACCCAGCGCCAGTCCCAGTCGTAAACACCTTGGAAAGAACGCAAAGGTGCCGGCCCCAGCCAAAAGTCCCAGTCGAGCCCATCGGGAACCTGTGCGTTGGGGTCGGCCGGTTTGCCGCGGCCGCCGGCTGGCAGGCCAACTTCCACGCGCACGATTTTTCCGATGCGGCCATTGCGGACCAGTTCCACCGCACGTCGCATTTCGCCGGAGGAACGCTGCCAACTCCCTGTCTGCCAGACGCGGCCGTGTTGCTCGACAGCGTTGACCAGCGCCCGGCCCTCGAGCAAGTCGTGGGTGAACGGCTTCTCTCCGTAGATGTCCTTGCCGTGGCGGGCGGCGAAGGTGCCCACGTAGGCGTGCCAATGGTCGGGTGTGGCGATCATCACGGCGTCGATATCCTTGCGGGAACAGACCTCGCGAAAGTCCTTGATCATCTGGCAGCCGGCGTTCCCGTAACGTTCGTCGACACGTTTCTTGGCCGCCTCCATTTTCTTGCTGTTGACGTCGCACACGATGCGTACTGACACATCGTCGAGTCCGAGAAACGAACCCATGTTGCCCGTGCCCATGCCGCCGACGCCGATCATGGCCATGGCGATCTTATTGCTGGGCGCGTTTTGTCCGAGGACGCTGGCGGGGACGATGTTGAAAGCGGTCGCGGTCACCGAGGCGGCGCTTCCGCGAAGGAAGTTTCTGCGTGAAAGATTCATGGTTGACTCCTAATTGAAATCCGAAGCTGAGAACGGCTCTTGAAGGGCACCGGCCCCTGTTAACGTAACGTGTCGGCGATTTTGCGGATCGCTTCGGCTTTATTTTGGTCCAGACCTGCCAGTGCGATGATTTCATGGATGGACCAGTGCAGTCCTTGGCGACTGCCGGTGGTGACAATCTTGAGTTGACTGGTCTGTACGGCGAGCGGAATGACGGTCTTTTTGTGGTGGCTCCCATCGCCTTTAGCCACCGGTCCCGCCCACGTTTTTCCGTCGCTCGAAACGAAAACCTCATAACCGTTGGGGGTGTCGCCTCCAGACCTCTCGGTGTCGAGAATAACCTGCGAGAGGTAGACGTTTTCTCCTAAATCTAACG
>CAYZQL010000018.1:0-24242 GCA_964480555.1 uncultured Lentisphaeraceae bacterium
CGTGGATGGAATCGGCCGACCCCCGTGACACTGTTTGCACGATACGCTGCGGTGAACCGCGTTTGTCCAATGCGCGTGGGAAGCACGGATTTCGTGACAGGAAATGCAGGTTTTCTCGGGAGACGTGAACTCGAAATATCCGAGTCCGCCCAGAACCGTGCACAGCAAGAAAACGGCCACCGTCACCACAGGCAACGCGCACCATGCACGGTCCGCCGCATCATTTTCTGAAGGGTGTCTCATAAGGTTCACGCGCGGAAGTGCGCTCCGCCTTTCCACTCTTTTGCGATGTATTCGCCGACCCAGTAGCCTAGCGCCATAATCGTCAGTGCGGGATTGAACCCGCCGTTCGTCACGTTCAGGCTGCCGTCGGCAATGAAAAGATTGTCGATCTGATGGACCTGCCCATAGCGGTTTGTGACGGACGTCTTGGGATCGTTGCCCATTCGGCAGGTGCCCGCCTGGTGTTGTCCGCCGCTCAGACCGAGCCCCGGCGTCCAGGTCCAGATGTCCTTCGCGCCCGTCTCGCGAAGCAGCGCCGCAACCTTTTCGACAACGAATTTGGCGATCTCGATATCGTGTGGGTGACGGTGTCCCGAGAGTCGCACAACGGGGATTCCCCAATGGTCCTTCACGGTGGGATCGACGCGCACGCGTGCCTCGAACACCGGCATCTCCTGAACCGGGCCCATCACCCGGATCGTCCGTTTGTAATATGTGCGCTGATGTTCCTTGTGCGCCAGCCCCCAGCGGGGCGAGCCCGGAGGACGGGTGTTGGTAAAGGCGTAAGGAAGGGCGATGAACTCGTTGGCGATCATGGCTCCCCCGCACAACCCCTCGTTGCCGTGGCTGAAATCGCAGAAAGCGACGCATGAGCCAGGTCCGGCCTCCTCATAAATGTCTTCGTCCATCAGGCCGTTCGCTCCGCAGTAGCAGTGGCCTTGCAGATTGCGTCCGACCCAGTCGTTGTCGTTGCCTGCGCCGTTGGGAAAAAGCTTTGACTTGGAGTTGAGCAGCAGCCGGGGCGTCTCCGTAGCCGAGGCCGCCACGACAACGATATCAGCCGTCTGCTCCTGCAAGCGGTCGCTGCGGTCGAAATACGTGACGCCGCGTGCAAGGCCGCGGCTGTTCAGCAGGATCTCACGGACTACGGAATCTGTGCGGACTTCGCAGTTGCCCGTGGCCATCGCGGCAGGGATCACCGTGTTTTGCGTGCCGCATTTTGCGTTGATCGGGCAGGCGAATCCGCAGCACGACCGCATGTGGATGCATTTGGGTCTGCCGCCGTACGGGATCGAGTTCCGCAACATCGGGACGGGGAAAGGGTGCCACCCCAGCCGTTTTGCAGCCGCGATAAGAATGTGGGCTTCTTTGTTGTAAGGGAAAGCCGGCATCGGCCGCGGCTTTCTGCGCGGTGGCGCGAACGGGTTGCCTTCGTCATCACCCGCCACGCCGATTTCCCATTCGGCGCGCTCGTAACAGTGCTCCAGATCGTCATAAGAGATTGGCCAGTCGTCGAGCGTCGAGCCTTTGGGACAGCCGTAGATGGACTTCAGCCGGAAGTCCTGTGGCATGAAACGCCAGGCCATCGCGCCGTAGCTGAGTGTGCCGCTGCCTACGCAGGCCGCGTTGTTGTTATAGCCACCTTCGCTGGGCAAAACGACGCGCGTTGAGCCATCTGCGTTTTCGATCACCCGACAATGCCGCGCATCGTCTGGCCCGTAGGCGTTGCCAAGCACGGTTGTGCGCTGGGACATCAATTCGTCGTCGGTGGTGTCCTCGAACGAGTGCCACGTGCCTCGCTCCAGCAGCACGACGGAAAGTCCGGCTTCTGCCAGAACCTTCGCCACAACACCGCCGCCTGCGCCGGCGCCAACGATCACCGCGTTCACATGTTTGTTCGCCATCGTGTTCTTTCCTTACAACCCGTCCGCCTGGGATCAGTCAGCCCACTTCAACGTTCAAGTTTCGGCGGGTACCGGTTCTGCCCGATTACCCGTGGATATTCGAGCCCCAACATTTTGTAACTCGCATAGTTCCGGTTGCCGCCGTGGCGCGGACTTCCATAAAACCCCTGCATGCTATGGTCTCGGATCAGGTTGAAAAACTCCGATGCGGACGGTTTGGTCCAGAGGTCTTTGGGGACCTTGTTCGATTCCAGAGACTGAAGGACACGGGTCTGGTCAGGCCAGGCCAGCTCTTCGAAAGCCCTGCCGAACAGGGCCTGACAGGTTCTCTCCAGACTTGCAAGCCCCGTGTGATAGGCTTCCGCGAAACGCCGATAGGGGCCATCGAGTTGGCGGTCGATGAAAAAAACAACCCCGGCCTCGCGTGCGCCAGGATCGCGGTCAGACGGAATGACCTGTTCCGCGACCGCTCCGACAAGCCTCGCCTCCTCCGGTGTCAGCACGCGCCAAGGGCCCTCGGGCGCGCGGCCCATGCGCCCCACCAGCTTGGCGCCGCCAACGCCTGTTGCCGCACCGCCCGCCGCTGCCGCCAGAATTTTAAGACATGTGCGCCGTGACGCGCCGAGTCCTGTCGTGTGAGCCATTCTGAACCCCCTCCGATTTCATTTCACAACCTACGGTGCGCAACATGGTGCTGTTCCGGTTTTTCTCCGTCACCCGCTACGCCCGGCAGGCGCTTCGGTCATCTTCTAGCGGGTCCGGTAAATGGCCCCGCCCGCAAAAGAGGCCCATGCGGTCTCGAACCAGTGAGACGTCGCGGGTAACGGTCTGCGTGACACCCAGCGCTGACGGATGTGTCCGTCCGTGCCGACGTGTGTCTCTTGGACCTTTTCTCGAAACGACGGATCTTCGGGGACCGGGCATCCGTCACGGCCGAGGACCCAAGCGGAGCCGCGGCTGCCCACCCCGGACAGCACGGCGAACCGCTGCGCCGCAAGATAGATCCCGTGCGCGAAACAAAGCTGCCTGTTTTCGAACGCGCGGATCAACTCCGCTGCGTTTTGCGCACGGCAACCTGCTGTCGCAAGCCGCACTGTTTGTTCTCGCGCTTCTTTAAGTGCCGCTGTCAGCGAGGCAGCCGAACGCAAGTGTGCGCCCGCACGGCTCATGCGCTGTTGGAACTCGGAGCGGCAGTCGCGCCAGGTCCATGACGCGCGCGCGCACGTTTGGGCGAACCGGCGGTTCTCTTTCAGCGTCTGCTTCAGGGCCGCATTGAACGCCGCCCCGCATTCGCAGCCATCCGCATATACGGAGGCAATGTACTCCGCTACCCGCACGCCTCCAACCTGTCCCGCATTGAGGGCCGCGCCGCCAGGCCGGCCAACCCCATGCGAGCCGTTGACTTCACCGACCGGGAAGAGGTGCTTGATGTTGACCGATTCCCACCAGAGGTTAGCGGCCAGACCGCCGTTGTTGTGCTGGGCACAAACGGCGATCTCCAAAGGCTCTTTCGCGAGGTCGATGCCCTGCGCACGATAAAGGCCGTACGCGCCTGGGTTCATGTGCCTGAGACGGGCGAGGGGCGACGGCTGCTGCGCACCGGACTGTTCAAGATAAGCGCGCGCCTCGGCGGCGAGTGCCGCGAAACGGAACCCTGTGTCGTCCCGCCTGAAATCGAGGAAAACGCGGCGGCCCTTGGTCACCCGTTCTTCGTGGATGAGCCGGTCGATGCGCGATGAGCCGGCCTCGGCCTTGTCCGCATCGAACGGCCATTGATAGCCCTTAAGGAAAAGCATGTTGTGCGCCTCGGCCGCGGATCCGAGCGACTCCGTCAAAAACGCCCGCTCATCGGAACGGCCGTCGGCTGCCGTCGAAAAGAGCCGCGGCACGGCTTGCATGTAGGATCCCGAGACGTTCCAGCGATGCCGGATCGAAGCGAGGCCGAACTGTGATTCGGGAAGATTTTGCGCACGGGCACCGGCCCGCAGCGCCACGCCGATCGCGCCGGTGTGGACCGCCGGGTAAACGCTCGCGGCATAGAGCCCGCCGAAACCTCCCGTCGCGAACACTACGTTTGCTGCGCGGAACGCCTGCCACGCACCCGAAGAGTCCAGTGCCAAAGCGCCGCACACTCGCCGTGTTGAACCCCTTCCGCAAACCAGCAGGTCGGTCACGGAGAGCCTCTCGAATACGGGCACGCCCAGCCGCTTGACTTCACGGATGAGAGCCAAACACATGTCCCGCGAGGTGTAGGGGCCGGTTGAGGTCGCCCGTCGCACGGGATCATGGTCCGTCTTGTATCCTGGGTACTGGCCATACGCGTCCTGAGGGAAGGGGACTCCCAGGTTGACCAAATTGAAAAATGACCGCGCCGAACCCGCGGCTTCGGCCAGGGCCAGGTCGCCGTGCATACCGCCAGATGCGAAAAGAGCGGAAGCCATCTCTGCGACCGAGTCCGCCTCCGCGCCACAGAGCCCCACCTTGTAATAGGTCTGCTTATCGCTTCCCGTGTTGATGGAGGTGCCTTTGTTGAGGCCTTCGGTGACGATCATCACGTCGATGCCGCGCCGCCGTAGCTGCACGGCCGCGTTGAGTCCCGCTGCGCCCGAACCGATCACCAGCGTGTGGACACGCGTGACCTGTACATCCGTCTCGAATCTCCGCGCTCCGGTGTGCCGTCCGTGCATGCAAGCCTCCTGGTTAGAGCCGCTGCACGGTCAGACCGCCATCGACGTGGATGACTTGGCCCGTCGAGTAGGGCAGGTCGCCGCGGGCCAGCATGGCGACCGCGCGCCCGACATCTTCGGGTTCGCCCCAGCGCTTCTGGATCAGCAGTTCGGTTTCTGCGATCTTCGCATCGTATTTTGCGGTGACACTCTGGGTCATGTCGCTGTGAATGATGCCGGGGCGGACCTCATAAACCGGAATGCCGGACGAGCCCAAACGGCTTGCAAAAAGCCGGGTCATCATGGACAGGCCGGCTTTTGAAACGCAATATTCACCGCGGTTAACCGAGGCGACTTCGGCCGACACCGACCCGATGTTCACGATGCACCCGCTGAAAGCGGCATGCGCCTGCCGTTGCTCCAGCATCCAGCGAGCCGCTGCCTGTGTCAGAAAATAGGGCCCCTGCAGATTGATGCGCATGACGCGCTCGAAGCTGTCTTCGGCCGCGTCCAGCAGGTCGGCCCGAACCAAAGGGGCGACGCCCGCATTGTTGACCAACACGTGCAGCGCGCCAAAGTGGAGTTGCATCCGCTCGAACAACGTTCGCCGGTCCTCGGCGCGGGAGATGTCGGCGCGGCTGTAGACAACATCCGCACCTGTGGTGCGCAAGGCACCCAGGGCGGGCACGATGTCTTCTTCCGCGCGCGTGCCGCAGACGGCCAGGTTGAAGCCTTCCTTGGCCAGCGCGAGGGCAATGCCGAGACCGATGCCGCGCGTACCGCCTGTCACTAACGCCACCCGTTTCATCGGAGCCCCCTTGTCTTCAATCGTGCGAGACTTTGACTGGCTCGATATGCCAGATGTCGCGCGCGTATTCGCGGATCGTGCGGTCGGACGAGAATTTGCCAGACCGTGCCACGTTGATGAGAGCCTTGCGGTCCCACGCCAGCGGCTGTCGGTAAAGCTCGTCGACCTTGTCCTGGGTTTCGATGTAATCGCGCAAGTCGGCCAGCAACATGTAATAATCGTTGAAGTCGAGCAGTGAACGGATGATCGGATCAAGCAGCCCCGGCGTCAACAGGCAGAAAACGTTGCGCCGGATCATGTCGATCGCGCGGCGGATCTCCGGGTCAGCGTGGTAAATGGCGCGCGAAGAGTAAATCGGCCGCAGCTCATCCACCTGCTCGGTGCGCAGTCCGAAAATGAAGATGTTGTCGTCGCCGACCTCTTGGTGGATCTCCACGTTTGCGCCGTCCAGCGTGCCCACGGTCAATGCGCCATTGAGCATCAGCTTCATGTTTCCCGTGCCCGAAGCTTCGGTTCCCGCCAAAGAGATCTGCTCGCTGACATTCGCGGCGGGAATGATCTTTTCAGCCAGCGAGACGCGGTAGTCGGGCAGGAAAACCACGCTCAGTTTGTCTTTGACGTGCGGATTGAAGTTCACCACATCGGCGATGCCGTGAATCAGGCGGATGATCAGCTTCGCCATGGCATAGCCTGGCGCGGCCTTGGCAGCAAAGATGAAGGTGCGCGGCTGCGGGTCATACGTCGGGTCGGCCACCAGACGGTTGTATTGCACAATGATGTAGAGCGCCAGCAGCAGCTGCCGCTTATATTCGTGCAGCCGCTTTACCTGCACGTCGAAGATTGAGTCGAGAGAAACCGTGATCCCTACCGACGAACGGATATGTGCGGCCAAGGCTTCCTTGTTCGCCTGCTTCACTTTGCGGAATGCGGTGAGAAAAGCCTTGTCGTCCGCGAACCTCTCCAGCGCGCGCAGCTCATCCAGTTCGGTGATCCAGCCAGAGCCGATGGCCTCCGTGATCAAGCCAGCCAGCTTCGGGTTGGCTTTGAGCAGCCAGCGGCGCTGGGTGATGCCGTTCGTTTTGTTGGTGAAGTGGGCGGGGTAGAGCTCGTAGAAATCCTTGAACAGCGACTGTTTGAGGATCTCCGTGTGCAGGAAGGCAACGCCGTTCACCGCACTGGAGCCGACGATCGCGAGGTTCGACATGCGCACTGAGCGGTCGCCGTGCTCATCGATGATGCTCATCCGTGTCAGCCGGGCCACATCGCCGGGCCACATCGCGGCCACCTGTTTGAGGAATCGCCCGTTGATCTCGTAGATGATTTGCATGTGTCGCGGCAGCAGCCGCTCCATCAGGGCGACGCTCCACTTCTCGAGCGCTTCAGGCAGAATCGTGTGGTTCGTGTAGCCCGTGCAGGCGCGTGTGATCGACCAGGCTGTATTCCAGTCCACGTTCTCGTGGTCGATTAGCAGCCGCATCAGTTCGGGGATGATCAGCGCGGGGTGCGTCTCGTTGAGCTGGACAAAGACCTTCTCGGGCAATTGTGTCCAGTCGCTGTTCGTCAGGCGGAAACGCCGCAGAATGTCCTGAAGCGAGCAGGAGATGAAGAAATACTGTTGCCGCAGGCGCAGTTCCTTGCCGGCCATCACATTGTCGTTCGGATAGAGCACCTTTGTCAGGTTTTCCGCCAAAACCTTGTTCTCGACCGCCTCGACGTACGAGCCTTTGTTGAAGTCGTCCAGATGAAACTCGTCGTCGGCTCTGGCCGACCATAAACGCAGAGTGTTTACCGAGTCGCTGTATCCGACGATCGGCAAATCGTAGGGCACGCCCATGACCTGCTCGGTCTCGACCCAGCGCCATTCAACGCGCCCGTTGGTGATGCACTCGACACGTCCGCCGAAATGAACGACCTGCGTATGTTCGGGGCGGGCGATCTCCCAGGGGTTGCCGTCTTTGAGCCAGTGATCCGGCTCCTCGACCTGCTGCCCGTCCACGATGCGTTGCTTGAAAATGCCGTAGTCGTAGCGCAGTCCATACCCCATGCCGGGCAGGTTCAGCGTGGACATGGAGTCCATGAAACAGGCCGCCAACCGTCCGAGGCCGCCGTTGCCTAAGCCGGCGTCCACTTCGAAATCGCGCAGGGAGTTCCAGTCGATCCCGTAGTCAGCCAACGCCTCACGGCAGATCGGGTCCATTTTCAGGTTGATCACGTTGTTGCCGAGCAGCCGCCCGATCAGGAATTCGAGCGACAGGTAATAGACGCGCTTGACGTTCTGACTGCGGTAGGTCGCCTGCGTTTCAATCCACCGCTCTACGAGCCGGTCGCGCACGCAGTATGCGAACGCCGTATACTGATCGCGATGCGTCGCATCCTCGGGAGCCTTCGACAACGTGTAGCGGAGGTGCCACGCATAATCTTCCTTCAGACCTTCGACATTCATTTCAACCCGGCGGTCGCGACTCCGCCTGCGCGCTGCTGCCTTTTGCTCCATGGATCTCCTCTTGTGTTCTCAGACCGATTTGCATTATGCCAGAATTCCGCACACCCGTCACGCCGTAAGGTAGCGAGGTAAAAATGCGTCGGGAAGTGTTGCCAGAAGGAGTGTGATTGCGTATACTCTAAAAACTTAGTGAATGCAAAAAGGAACCAGCATGAAGAAGTTGTTTTTCCGATATGGTGTAGGGTTACTGATGGCGGCCGGGGTTTGGGGCGTGATGGCACAGGACTATTCGAAATTGTCAGAGACTGAACGCAAGCAGGTGAACGGATGGCTGGCCGAACGTGCCGAGGTTCTGGTGGGCGCGCATAAAATCGAAGCCGAAATCAATCAGGCGTGGGGAAATCCTAAATATACGTCGCCTGAGGTGGAAGCGTTGCGCGACAAATACAGGGAGCTTCAGCACGAGCTTTCGAAGACACAGCTTAAGTTGCAGAAGAAGGTTGAGGAATTGCCGGCGGTGCAGGAGCGGCGGCGTCAACTCGAAGGAGAGAAGAAGCGCGCTCAGGCATTGGCCAAGAAGGTGGAGCAGAAAGTCGGCGGGCAGCAATAGTATCCACCGCATTCAGACGGTTGCTTTTTTTGGGAGGGCTTTATGGCAAAGATCAGAAAACAGTCGGAGAGCGTGAGGAAACCGCGGATTCTGATTGTGACGCCGGAGATCACCTATCTGCCTGCTGGCATGGGGAACATGGCGTGTAAGCTGAACGCGAAAGCGGGCGGTCTGGCGGATGTGTCGGCATCACTCGTGGCGGCTTTATTCGATCTGGGCGCGGACGTGCATGTGGCGCTTCCGCACTATCGCCGCATGTTCCACATCGATGTGGGGCAGCTGATCAGCGACGAGTTGCGCGTGTACAAGAGCCGTCTGCCGGACTCGCGCATTCATCTTGCGGAAGATCGCTGTTTTTACTACCGCGACACGGTTTACAGCAACTCGCAGAACGAGAACCCCAAGCTCGCCTTGGCGTTCTCGCGCGAGGTCATCAACAACATCATTCCCACGGTGCAGCCGGACCTGATCCACTGCAACGACTGGATGACCGGGCTGATCCCGGGAGCCGCGCGCCGAATGGGCATTCCATGTCTGTTCACGGTCCACAACATCCATACGCATCATCTGAGCCTGGCCCAGATCGAGGATTCGGGCATTGACGCGGCAGAGTTCTGGGGAAACCTATTCTATACGCGGGTGCCCTTCAACTACGAGGAGTCGCGCAACAACAACCTGATCGACATGCAGTCGAGCGGCGTGTTCGCTTCGCATTTCATCAATACCGTGAGCCCGACTTTTCTCGAGGAGATCGTAAACGGTTGGCACGATTTCATTCCCCGTGCGCTGCGCGGGGAGATCCGTAACAAATACCAGGCGGGGTGCGCCGCAGGCATTCTGAACGCGCCCGACCCGTCGGACAATCCCGAGACCGACCCTAATCTTGACGTGCGGTACAACGCGGATTCGCACCGCGAGGCCAAACGTGCGAACAAGATCTCTTTTCAGCGCAAAGTGGGCTTGGAGGAGAACGCCGACGCCCCGCTCTTTTTCTGGCCGTCGCGGCTGGACCCTGCCCAGAAGGGGCCGCAGCTGCTGACGGAGATCCTTTACCGTTTCATGTCCCGCCACTGGAAACAGCGCGTGCAGATCGTGCTTGTCGCGAACGGGGTCTACCAGCAGCCGTTTCACGACATCCTGCGTTTCCACGAGCTTTACGGGCGTCTGGCGGTCTGCGATTTCAACCAGTCGCTGTCTCAGCTCGCCTATGCGGCATCGGACTTCACCCTGGTCCCGTCGCTCTTTGAGCCTTGCGGGTTGCCTCAGATGGTGGGACAGCTCTACGGATCGCTGCCGGTGGTTCACGACACGGGCGGGTTGCATGACACGGTCGAGCACCTCGATCCGGCGCGTGAAACGGGGAACGGGTTCGTGTTCAAGATCTACGACAGCCGCGGGTTGGAGTGGGCGATGGACAAGGCGGTGGAGTTCTTCAAGCGTCCGCCGGATGAGCGCGAGCGGAACGTCGCGCGGGTCATGCGAGAGGGGCGCGCTCGGTTTAACCACGAGACCTGTGCCCGGTCCTATATCGATATCTACGAGAAAATGCTGAATCGTCCGTTAGTCCGTTCGTTCGAGTAACGTCGCAGCCTATTCCTTTCAGGAGGTCAGAGAATGCCCGTTTCATCGATCCGATCACACCTGTTGGATGACCCGTACTTGTTGCCGTATGCCGAAAGCATCCGCAGGCGGGCCGAACTTGCTGACCGGCGTGCCGCCGCGCTGTCGCAATCACCGGGGTCGCTGGCCGAGTTCGCCTGCGCGCACGAGTACTACGGACTGCACAAGGTGTCGGACGGCTGGGTGTTCCGGGAATGGGCGCCCAATGCGACGGCGGTATGGCTGGTGGGGGATTTCTCCGGGTGGCAAGTCAACGACGCGTACAAGCTGCAGCGGCTGGCCGGCCGTGACGTTTGGGAGCTGCACGTGGGGCAGGGCATGCTGTGCCACGGACAGTGCTACCGGCTGGAGGTGACATGGAACGGGGGGCGTGGCGAAAGGATACCCGCGTATGCGCGTCGGGTGATCCAAGACCCTTCCACACTGCTTTTCGCGGCACAGGTTTGGGCACCGCCTCCCTATGTGTGGCGTGTGCCGGATTTCAAGGTGCCCCGGCGCGTGCCGCTGATTTATGAGGCGCATGTCGGCATGGCGCAGGACAAAGCGGCAGTCGGCAGCTACACCGAGTTCCGCGAAAAGGTGCTGCCTCGCATCGTCAAGGCCGGCTATAACACCATCCAGCTGATGGCGGTGATGGAGCATCCCTATTACGGCTCGTTCGGTTATCACGTGTCCAGCTTCTTTGCCTGCTCGTCGCGGTTCGGCGCACCCGAGGAGCTGAAGGCGCTGGTGGACGCCGCGCATGAGGCGGGGCTCGCGGTGATCATCGACATTGTCCACTCCCATGCGGTGAAAAACGAGCGCGAAGGGCTTTCGCTTTTCGACGGCACGCCTTACCAGTATTTTCATAACGGGTTGCGTGGCTGGCACGAGGCGTGGGATTCGCGCTGCTTCGATTACGGCAAAACGGACGTGTTGCACTTCCTGCTTTCCAACTGCCGGTTCTGGCTGGACGAGTTCCACGTCGACGGCTACCGGTTCGACGGAATCACCAGCATGCTTTACCTGCATCACGGACTGGGCGTCGATTTTGTGGACTACGGACAATATTTCGACGAGACGGTGGACGACGACGCATGGGTTTACTGCAACCTTGCCAACCGTGTGATCCATCAGCTCCGGCCCGATGCGCTGACGATCGCCGAAGATGTGAGCGGCATGCCGGGAATTGCCGCGCCGACGGAGGACTGCGGAGCGGGGTTCGATTACCGGATGGCGATGGGGGTGCCGGAGTGCTGGTTCAGGCTGGTTCGGGATGTGCGCGATGAGGATTGGAGCATCGGCTACCTGTGGCACGAACTCACGAACCGGCGTGCGGATGAGCAGACCGTCAATTATGTCGAGAGTCACGATCAGGCGCTGGTGGGGGGCAAGACGCTTTTTTTCCAGCTGGTCGAATCGGCGGTTTACGACGCCATGTCCCGCTCCACGCAAAACCTGAAGGCGGAGCGGGGCGTCGCGTTACACAAGTTGGCGCGGCTGGCGACGCTCGCGGCTGCAGGTCACGGGTACCTGAATTTCATGGGAAATGAGTTCGGTCATCCCGAGTGGATCGATTTTCCGAGGGAAGGGAACGGGTTCTCGTATCATTATGCGCGGCGACAGTGGGCGTTGCGCGACAATCCAGATCTTCTGTACGGGTGCCTGGGCGAGTTTGATGAGGCGATCATCAAGTTGATCAAGCAGTATGGCGCATTGGAGGGCACGGTGCCTCGGCGGCTTTTTGTGTCCGACACGAACAAAATCCTCGTTTTCGAGCGCGGGCCTCTGGTTTTCCTCTTCAATTTCCACAGCTCGCTCTCCGTCGCCGATTACACGGTGGTCGTGCCGCCCGGCTCTTACCGGATGGTGCTCGACAGTGATGAGGCGCGGTTCGGCGGCCACGCGCGTATTGCGCCGGGGCAGGTGTTTGAGCTGTTGACGGAGGTCCGTGACGCCGAGAAATGCCATCTCATCAAGGTCTACCTCCCTTGCCGCACGGCGATCGTGCTCGAACGGAAAATTTGAGTGCGCCAAGCAGAGCGTGCGATATGCACTCGTTCCGGGCATGCCCGAAAAGGTGCCCTTTGTCGAAACCGTCAATTGGTGACGGCTTCGATCAAGCAAGTTAAGGAAAGGTGTCACATTATGTCGACTCGGAAACAGGTAGGCATCGGATTGCTGGCGGCGGGATTTGCGGCGGCGAGTTGGGCGGCCGAGCTACGGTTTGATTTCGAAAGCGGCGATCTGCAGGGCTGGCAGGTGGTCGATGGCGGATTCGGCAAAGTGGTCACGGATCGGGAGACGCTCTATGACGGGAAACACCCCTATGGCAAGCAGGGAAAATATTTTCTGTCGACCTTTGAGACGCCGGACGGGAAAGCCCGCCGCGCGTATATGGGCATCATTGAGTCTCCGGTCGTTCTTCTTTCTTCGCCAGACATCACCCTGCGCGTGACCGGCTGCGACTGGCGGAGCAATGTCATGGTCATGGAAGTCGGCAAGAATCCTCGCAAGCATTCGGCACGTTATGGAGATACCGCCTTCCACACGGAAAAATGGCATGTTCCTGAACTGGTCGGCAAGAGAGTGATCTTCCGGATTGCGGACATGACGGACTGGAATAATGGAGGGCATGTCGAACTGGATGATCTGGTTTGCCAGGGAACGGTTGACGGCGAGGCCACGCGGGAGTGGTTCGCCAGCCGCCGCAAGGCGGTGATGCGGGAGAACCAGACTGTGACGCCGGACACGTTGCGGGCGGCGGTCCGGGAATTGGGCGCCCGCTTCGGCGCAGACTATCCCGCGGCGGCTCTGGAGGCAAGACTCGACACCCTTGCCGGTTGGCAAGACGATCCTGCGTCGCTGAAAGCCTTGGCGCAGGAGGCGCTTGTGAGGAGAAACCCGTTGGTGAATGCGGCCCCGATACTCTTTGTTTCTCGGCCACAATATCCGGCAGACCATCACAACACGGAAACAATGTTCCAGAAGTGTGAGGTCAACGAGCGCAGCTATCAGGGACTGTGCGGTCAATTGAAGATCCTTGATCCAAAGACCGGGGCTGTGCGGGTGTTGCTGAGCCCGGGCCCAGAGGCGACGGTGCGTGACCCGGATGTGAGTTATGACGGCAAGCAGGTCCTCTTCTCAATGCGCAAGAGCTTTGACGACGATTACCATATTTATCGGATGAATGTGGACGGGACGGGGCTGACGCAACTGACCGCAGCGCCTGGGGTTACTGACATCGACCCTGTCTGGCTGCCGGACGGGGATATCGTGTTCTCGGCCACGCGCGAGCCGAAATACTGCATGTGTAACCGTCATATCATGTGCAATCTCTACCGGATGCAGTCGGACGGGGCGAACATCCATCAGATCGGCAAATCCACTTTGTTTGAAGGGCACGCTTCGGTCATGCCGGACGGGCGTATTCTGTACGACCGCTGGGAATATGTGGACCGCAATTTCGGTGACGCGCAGGGATTGTGGGTTTGCAATGCGGACGGAACGGGACACGCGATATACTGGGGCAACAACACGACGAGTCCGGGTGCCGTGATTGATGCCCGGACGCTTTCCAAATCACAGTTGGCGCTTGCGGTCATGGCGGCGTGTCACGACCGGCCGTGGGGCGCGTTGGGGCTGATTGACCGGTCCAAGGGCGTTGACGGCGTTGAACCGGTTCTGCGCACCTGGCCCGAATCGTTTACGAACCGGATTAAGACGGCTGGGCAGGACTTCGATTCCTCGGGGGGCATCCGCCGTAAGTACGAGGACCCGTATCCTTTGGACGACAGCCATTTTATCTGCATGCATCAGACCGAAACGTATGCTCCCGGCCTTTACTATCTGGACATGCACGGCAACGAGGTGCTTGTCCACACGGAGGAGCCAGGCTGTTTTGACCCGATGCCGGTGCGGGCGCGCAAACTTCCGCCCGTGCATCCGAGGCGGCGCAACTTTGACGGTCCGAACGCGCCAGGGACATTCTACGTGCAGAACGTTTATATCGGAACACACATGGCGGGCGTGAAACAAGGCGCCATCAAGTCCCTGCGCATCGTGGAATCGCCCGAGAAACGTACATGGTCTCAGCAGGGCTGGGGCGGGCAGGGCGAGCAGGCGGCGGCGATGAACTGGCACAATTTCGAAAACAAACGCATTCTGGGAACGGTGCCGGTCGAGGACGACGGCAGCGCCTATTTCGAGGTGCCGGCGAATACGTTCGTTTTTTTCCAAGCGTTGGATGAGAATGGCATGATGGTGCATTCCATGCGTTCCGGCGCGTACGTCCAGCCGGGCGAGACATATGGCTGTGTGGGATGTCACGAAAACAGGGTCGGTGATATTCCCAGCGTGAAAGCCACGCCCAAAGCCATGAAGCGCGCGCCCGACAAAATGCAGGGCTGGTACGGGCCTGCGAGGCTGTTCAGTTTCCAGAAAGAAGTCCAGCCTGTTTTCGACAAGCATTGCGTGTCATGTCACAACTACGGCAAGAAGGCCGGCGACACGTTAAATCTTGCCGGTGACCGCGATCTGGTTTTCTGCACCTCATATATGGATCTCTGGGCGCTGGGTGCGCTGACCTGTGTGGGTGCGGGACCTGCGGAGATCCAGCAAGCGTACTCGTGGGGGAGCCACCCTTCAAAGCTCATAAAGAAGGTGCGAGGCGGGCATGCGGATGTGAAGCTCTCTGCCGAAGAACTGGATCGCCTGATCACCTGGGTGGACATTAACGCGCCCTACTATCCGCGCTACGAATGTGCCTATCCGGAGAACAAGGCCGGCCGTTCGCCGCTGACCGCGGAAGATATGAGGCAACTGATAAAACTGACCGGTGCGACAATCGACTGGGGCCACAACAACAAGCCCCGGGCATGGGTCAGTTTCGCGCGTCCAGAAATGAGTCGTATCCTCGAGCCGGTCAAGACGAATGCGGCTGTTTTCGCTGAGGCGGCGGCTCTGATACGAAAAGGAGCGGAACAACTCACGGTAAAGCCCCGTGCGGACATGGACGGGTTTGTCCCCTGCGAAAAAGACCGGGAACGAGAGGCGAGGTATCAGGGACGTCTGGCTCAAGAAAGCCGCGTATATCAGGCGATCCGCGACGGCAGAAAGGCGTACGATGATGGCCTGAAGCAATGACCATTTTTACGGCGTTCCTGCTGTTCCTCATGGCTCAGTTCCCGAACGGACACTTGAATGGAGGTCGGACTAAGTGACGTCGCGTGCTTTGACAGGTGTACCTTCCCGCAAACCGCGCACGATCCGTCAGCAGACCCTGATGGGTTTGTTGGGGCTGAATCTTCTGATCATGCCACTGTTTACAGGGGTGTTGTACGCTTCACGAAAACAGTCGCTGCTCGCGGACATCGACAACCGGATGCGGACAATCGCTGTTCTCGCACGTGAATTGTTGCCTTCCGATTACCATGACCGGATCAGCGGCCCTGACTCGATTTCCGATTCCGAGTTCGAAAGGACGGTTGACCGATACAACCGGATATGTGTGGCGCTCGACATCGAGTACATCTGGAGTCTGATGAGTCTCGACGGTAAAATTGTGTTCACCACCTCGACTTCGCCTGACAAGGTCGTGGGGAACCGGAAACACGCTCGATTTTTTGAGGCGCATTCGAATCCGGAATTCTATACCTCAACGTTCGAGAGAATGAAGCCGGCCTACACGAGCATCCACGACAAATGGGGGCACATCCGCGTCGTCCTGATTCCTGCCTACGATGCGCAGGGCCGCAAATTTCTTTTCGGCGCCGCTTGCCGCATTGCTGAGGTTGATCGCCTCTTGCACGACATCGTTTGGCAGACGCTGTTTGTCGGTGTCGCTTTATTTGTTTTGAGCGTGGCCGTGGGTTCCTGGTTAACGCATCTGCTCACACTCCCCATCAATCGGTTGACGGCGACGATTCAACGGATTGCCGCAGGAGAAAACAGTATCGTGGCGGCAGAACAGGGCTCTTATGAGCAGGTTGTCTTGGCGCATCAGTTCAATCTCATGAACAGCATGTTGAAGGAGAAAATTTCCGAACTTGAGTTGGCGCATGCGAGACTGGTCGAACTGTGCCGAACGGAACGCAAACAGGCGGAAGACGATTTGGTGCTCAGCGCGCGACGTTATCGGGAACTGCTGAATCTTGCGGTCGACGGTATTCTGATTGGTTCACATGAAGGTGTTATTACTGATGTGAACGAGTGTATGTGCGGGTTCTTCGGATTACAGAGGGATGAGGTGGTCGGGAAGCATATTGGGCAGATGCCCTTCGCCCCACAAAGCTTGAAAGAGACGCCATTCAGGTTCGATCTGCTCTATAACGGAGAGACGGTTGTGAGCGAGCGCACCATCGCTCGCCCGGACGGCTCAACCGTTATAGTTGAAATTCGCAGCAAAATGATGCCTGACGGCATTTTGCAGTCCATTTATCGTAATATTACGGAGCGTAAGAAGGCCCTCGCGCAGTTGGAGGCGCTGAATGCGACACTCGAGCAACGCGTCGCAGAGAGGACGTCAGAGGTCCAAAAGTATGCGGATCAATTACGGGCGCTCACTGGGAGGTTGATTCAAGTAGAGGAAACTGAGCGCCAGAGGATCGCGCATACCCTGCACGAGGACTTGCAGCAGGTATTGGTGGCGGCTCGGATGACGGTGGGCGTTGCGCTTGGAGGCTCCAGAGGTTCTTCCTCACAGAGTCAACTCGAGCGCGTTGACGGGATGCTGTCACAAGCCATCCAGTTGACGCGGACGCTTGTCCAGGAAATTGCCGTACCCGCAATGAATGAGAGGGATCTACCCTCTTCTGTCAGGTGGCTTGCCCAACAGATGCTGGAAAAGTTCGGGTTGATTGTGGTGGTCCAGACGTGCGATGACGATGTCGGGGAAATGGGGGAGGAGATCTATCTGTGTCTCTACCGTGCGGTGCAGGAGCTGCTTTTCAACATTGTCAAACACGCCAAAGTCAAGCATGCCGAGGTCATTATTGAAAAGGGCAAGGGCCGGTCGCTCCAGGTGACGGTTAGGGATGGGGGCATCGGGTTTTCTGAATATGCTCTGACAGGTTCCGATAAACTTGGGGCAGGGTTCGGTTTATTCGGCATCCGTGAGCGGCTGGAGGGCCTGGGTGGCCGGCTGGATCTTGTCAGCGCAACGGGACAAGGGGTCTCGGTTATTCTGACGGCGCCATTAGGCGATGGAGAAAAGGACAGTAAAGGCCAGTATGAAGACAGCTCTGTTTGATTTGGATGGCACTCTGATCGATTCGCGTGCGGATCTGGCTTTGGCGGTTAACCTGACGCGTCAGGAATTCGGCCTTCCGCCGAGATCCGTGGAGGAAATCGTGGCCTGTGTTGGCGAAGGCGTTCGGGTTCTGATCGAGCGCGCAATTCCCGAATACCCGGACCAGTGGGATGCCATGATGCTGCGCCAGCGCGTGCATTATCTTGCGCACAGCATGGACAACACGACACTTTATCCGGGCGTGAAAGAGACGCTAAGCGCCTTGTGTTCGGCGGGGTGGCATCTGGCTGTGGTGACCAACAAGCCCGGGCCGGTCACGCGCCCGATTCTCAAAGGGTTAGGCCTTTCAGACTGCTTCGGCGCGGTGGTCGGCGGCGGTGACTGCCCAACGCTCAAGCCTGATCCTGCCCCACTTTTTCTGGCCGCCGCGCAGATGGGCGTGACGCTCGACGCGGAGGATTGGATGATCGGCGATAATTTCACCGATCTTGAGGCAGGGCGACGCGCCGGTGTAAAACGCTGTTTCTGCCGGTTCGGCTTCGGTGATTCGTGCGGCGAAACATATGAGCTCGACATCTATGAAATGACTGAATTTCTTACACGGATATGACAGTGGCAGATGAAATGCGTCCTGCCCGATATCCGTGTCTTTAGATTAACTTAATCCTCACAGTCGTCTCACGTTCGATTTACGCAACTTTCTCATCATGCATGCAAATCACTTGTGTCAGGAGACGGTGCGAACTGTCCTGCAAGTGACCCAAAACAAGCGTCATGAGGAATAAAATGAGTAAACGGTTCATTTGCGTGTCACTGGTGGCGGTCGCCGCCCAGGTCTTTGCGCAGAAGGCTCCAGAGGTCGCTGAAAAAAAATCGGCGACGGACTTCGATGCGGGTCTCGACTTCCGTTTTCGATATGAATTCAAGGACGACTGGATGGACAAGGGCAAGACTTCTGTCAGCCCGAAGTATGAAGATTATTACAGGATGCGTACCCGCGTCTGGGGCAAAGCGAAGTTCGGGGAAAATATGGGTGCCTATCTGCGGTTGGGCAACGAATTCCGGGACTACCGCAACAGCGAGAGCAACAAGCAGAAGAATGAGTTCCCGGATGAACTCTACATCGACAACTTCTACGTCGATCTCACAGACATCGGCGGCCGTGTTGATCTTCGTATCGGGCGTCAGGACATCAAAGAGGGTGCGGGGCGGGTCATCAGCGATGGTACGCCCGGCGACGGCTCACGGTCGGCGTATTTTGACGCGATTCTTGCCACTGTCAAGATGCTGGAGAAAAGCGATGTGGATCTGATGGCGACTTGGAACCGCTACCGCGACGACTGGACGTTGGGCAATCCCCACGATGTTTACGACAATACCAAAATCAAGAGCGGCAGTCCCTACTCCAAAATGGACGAGAAGGGGCTGATGGCCTACTTCCACTACAATGAGGTTCAGGACTTCCCCATGGAGTTCTATTGGATTTGGAAGCAGGAAGAGCGATTCTACGACAAAGATACGCGCTATCCCGGTCGTGATTTCCATACGCTCGGCACGCGGTTAATGCCGAAACTGACCGATAAGGTGTCGGCGGAAATAGAGGCGGCCGTTCAACTTGGCCGTACGGAGGGCCAGACCGGTATGGACGGGCGCGACGTCGTTGCATGGATGACCTATGCGGGGCTGACTTATTCGGAGAAGGAGGTGTTCGGCAAACCCAAGCTTACCGGAGCACTGCTTTACCTGTCTGGCGATGAGGACAGCTACTATAAAACAGCGGACGGAAGCACCGACACGGGCTGGAACCCGGTTTTCAACCGCACGACATGGTTCAGCGAGGTCTGCTCAGGCATGTATGACCAGTACCGCTGGTCGAATTTGATCTACCCCCATCTCGAGGCTGGGATCGAGCCCTACAGCAAGCATAAGGTCAAACTCCAATGCGGGCCGATGTTCGCGGCGGAAAAAGACAATGGCGCGACGGACAACTACCGTGGGCTCTACACGCAGCTCCGTTATGATTTTCCGCTGCTCAGCAAGATGTTCGGCAAGCGTGGTGAACTGAGCGGCGCGGTGGTCGGCGAGGCGCTTGTGTACGGCGATTACTACGCCCACGACGAGGTGGATGCCGACATGGCCACCTGGGTGCGGTTCGAGTTGAACGGCAAGTTCTAAAAACTTGTCAATGATGAGGTTGTATCCTCATGATTAACTAACATGCGCATCATCCGAGCTTAACAGAAAACGTGTTTACTAAAACGAAAGGGGCATCATGTGCCCCGGGGTAACAAACAGGAGACAAGATGAACAGATCAGTATGGCTTGCGGGTTTCATGGCTGCTGGCGCGGTGGTTCACGCCCAGGACAAGCTGGTGCTAGACGGATCAACGACGGTCGGGCCGATTGCCAAGGCGTTTGCCGAATCCTACATGCGCCAGAACCCGGGGGTGAACATCATGGTAAGCGAGTCGGGCAGCGGCAACGGGGCGAAGGCTCTTTTGAACGGGACCTGCGATATCGCGAACCTATCACGCCACTTGAAAGAAACAGAGAAGAAAGCGATGGAAGAAAAGGGAGTGAAGCCGGTCGCACACGTTGTGGCGTTCGACGCGTTGCCCGTGATCGTCCATCCCTCGAACAAGGTGAAGGGGCTGACGATCGAGCAGGTCCGCGACATCTATACCGGCAAGGTGACCAACTGGCGCGAAGTCGGCGGCAGCGATCAGGCGATCGTGGTGATCAGCCGTGACACGAACAGCGGCACCTTTGAGACGTTCAAGGAGCTGGTGCTCGGAAAAGACGCGAAAATCATCGCGCATGCGGAATACACGGGGAGCAACGGCGGCGTTCGCCAGCGCGTGCAGATGACCAAGAGCGCCATCGGCTATGCTGGGCTTGGCTTCTTGGACCGCTCGGTCAAGGCGCTGGAGATCAACGGCGTGGCTCCGTCGGCCGAAACGGTGATCGCCAAGCAGTACCCGATCTCCCGGGAGCTGTTCATGTTTACGAATGGCGACCCTACAAAAGAGAGTCTGGCAGGCAAATTTATCGGCCTGAGCCAGACCGCAAAAGGCAAAGAGATCATCGAAGAAATCGGTTATGTCCCGGTTCCCGAGAAGAAATAGCCGAGGGGGTAAGGGCGTCTGCGAGCAGTTTTCGCAGATGCCCGCTGGAGGCCGGTCAAAGGCGCGCGAGGAGTTGTTAAGGCGAACGTGCATGATTACGAAACATTGACGTTGTCTTCGGGAGAACGGGCCCGCCGGAAGTTTCTCGGCATGGCGGGTCGGTTCTTTCTCTTTTCGGTCACTTCTGTCGCGGCGCTCGCGGTTTTGGCGATCATTTTTTTCATCGCCCGCGACGCCCTGCCGTTTTTCAAAAGCCATGAGGCTCACGCGTTCTTTTTTTCAAAAGCGTGGTATCCCTCGCACGAACCTCCCCAATTTGGCGCAGCGGCGATTTTTGTGGGCAGCTTTCTCGTGACGGGCGGGGCGGTTGTACTGGCTGTGCCGCCGGGCATTTTTGCCGCGCTGTGCATGAGTGATATCCTGCCTTTCCATATTCGGCAGGTGTTGAAGCCGGTGATCGAGATGCTGGCGGCCATTCCCTCGGTGGTATACGGGTTCTTTGCGCTGACGGTTGTTGCGCCGTTCTTGCAGGACGCGGGACGCTGGTTGCCTGGCAACTTTGAAATCGCCAGCGGGGTGAATGCGTTGACCGCTGCGGTGATTCTGGGGGTCATGGCGCTTCCCACCATCGTGAGCGTCTCAGAAGATGCCTTGCAGGCGGCGGGGCGCGAACTGCGCGAAGGCAGCTATGCGCTGGGGGCCACGCGGGCCGAGACGCTGGTTAAAGTGGTGATTCCCGCCGCAGTGAGCGGAATCTTCTCGGCCGTTTTGCTCGGCATTATGCGGGCGTTGGGCGAAACCATGGTGGTGTGGATGGCGTCTGGCAACGCGGCTCAGATCCCAAAGCCTTGGTACAACCTGTTACAGCCGGTGCGCACGTTGACCGCGACGATCGCCGGCGATATGGGCGAGGCGGATCAAATGACCGGTTCGGCTCATTATCATGTTTTGTTCGCTATGGGGCTCTGCTTGTTGCTTTTCAGTTTCGCGTGCAATCTTGCCGGCGAATGGATCGTGGCACGGCAGCGTAAACGTCTGAGGGGAGGCTGACCGTATGCGGATGTCTGTCCGGAAATTTCTGGATCACGCGTTCACCGCCGGCGGCTATTTCGCTGTGGCGTTGATGACGTTGTTCCTGCTTCTTGTTCTTGTGCCGATTTTCGTCAAGGGCTCAGGCGCTTACGTCTTCACGGGGACCGTTGAACATCGGCGGATGATGCTGGGCGAATTCGGCCGTGGTAACGAGCGGAAAATCGCAGAGGAGTGGGCCGAAGTCCAGCGGGCGAGGCAACCGATCTATGAGGCTATGACCGCTTTTGAGCATGAGTTGGCCGGAATGACCGCTGCGCGGCGAAAGGTCCTCAAGCCGGTTTTTAAGGCGATCCGCGAGGGGGTTGCCGTATTGCTGGGGCCTGCTCCGGGGGAACCGCTGCCGGCACTGACGCGAATGATGTATGGGCAGACGCGGTGGACACAGGCGAAGGAGAAGGTGTCGAGGAGACCTGGGACTATTCGGATGGCGATGGGGAAAAGGTTCTCGTGCCTCGGGAGCCACTGTTTGTGGGCACTGCATTGGCGCCTCTATTTCCTCTTTTGCGGAATGAGGCACGTGCGCTCCTGCGGCCGCGACTGACCTTCTATCCGCGTTTCTTGACTGACTCGGCCCGCGACGCACACTTTTTCGGCGGGATCGGCCCGGAAGTGTTGGGCACGGTATATCTGGCTTTGGGCGCGATGATCATTGCCGTGCCGCTCGGCATTGTCGCCGCGGTCTATTTTCAGGAATACGCGCTGGAGGGGCCTGTCCTGACTTTTCTGCGGTCGTGCGTGAACACGTTGGCGGGAGTGCCGAGCGTCGTGTTCGGGCTGTTCGGTCTGGCATTTTTCATTAATACGATCCATGTCTCGCCGGGAAAAAGCGTTCTGGCAGGTGCGCTGACCTTGGCCTTGTTGGTGTTGCCGACGGTGATCCGCGCGTCAGAAGAGGCGATTGCGGCAGTTCCACGCGCTTACAAAGAGGGCGCTTTGGCATTGGGTGCGGGGCAGTGGCGCACAATTCTGACGGTGATTCTGCCTGCGGCCTTGCCGGGTATCCTCACGGGCATTGTGATCAGCATGGGGCGTGCTGCAGGTGAAACCGCGCCGATTATCTTCACGGCTGCGGTGAGTGTCGGAAAGCTCGTCAACCCCTCAGAACTGCTGACACAGCCGACGCCTGCCCTTTCGTGGAACCTGTACAACCTGTGCACGGAGCATGAGGCGGTGGATGAGATCAGGCATGTGCAGTACGGCATGGCTGCGACGCTGGTGCTGATTGTTCTGGCGCTGAATCTGACGGCGATTCTGATCCGCGCGCGAGTCGCCAGACGGTTGAAAGGTTAGGCTTAACGCATCCGCATGTTTGGGAAAAATCATGAATGAGGCAGACAAAGTGACCGGTCCGGCGCATGTTGAAGCAAAGAGTTTTTCGGTTTTTTACGGTCCGCATGAGGCGGTGAGGCGTGTGAACCTGGCCATACCTTCTTGCCAAGTGACGGCCATCATCGGGCCGAGCGGGTGTGGCAAAAGCACGTTTCTGCGGGCGATCAACCGCATGAACGATCTGATCCCAGGCTGTCGCGCAACAGGGGAGCTGATGTTTGACGGGCAGAACGCATACGGCAGCGATGTGGACACGGCTGTGTTGAGGCGCAGGATCGGCATGGTGTTTCAGAAACCGAACCCTTTCCCGAAGTCCATCTACGACAATGTCGCGTATGGGCCGCGGCTTCACGGCAACCGCTCTAAGTCGGAGCTTGACGCACTCGTGGAAGAAAGCCTCATGGGTGCAGCGCTGTGGGATGAGGTCAAAGACCGGTTGAACAAGAATGCCCTTGGGCTTTCGGGAGGCCAGGCTCAGCGCCTTTGTCTGGCGCGCGCTCTCGCGGTGAGGCCTGAAATGCTGCTGATGGACGAGCCGACCTCGGCTCTCGATCCCAAGGCGACCGCGCGAATTGAGGAGCTGATCGTGCAGTTGCGCGGACGCTATACGATCGCTATTGTCACACACAATATGCAGCAGGCCGCACGTGTTTCCGACATGACGGCTTTTTTTTATGAGGGCAATCTCGTAGAATTCGATGCCACAAAAGATCTCTTTACGCGGCCGCATGAGAAGCAGACCGAGGATTACATCACCGGACGGTTCGGATGATGATCGCCTGAGGAGGATGAGCAATGAATGTGATTTTCACACGCGAGAGTGAACGGCTTAAAGAAGACCTCTTGAGGCTTGCCGGCGAGGTTGAGATGCGGCTGGCCGAAGTGCTCAAGGCGACTGAGCGGCGCGATCAAGGTGCGCTCCAGACGTTGATGGACCGCGATACGGAGATCGACGAGCGTGAGGTGCAGATCGAGGAGGAGTGTCTAAAGATACTGGCCCTGCACCAGCCCGTGGCGCGGGATCTTCGCTTTGTTGTGGCTGTGCTCAAAATCAACAACGATCTTGAGCGGATCGGCGACATCGTGGTCAATGTGGCTGACCGCGGCATGCGCCTGACCGCTTTTCCCGTCACGGAGCTCCAAGAGAAAATCATTCAAATGGGAGGTGTGGCGCGTGAGATGTTGAAAGAGAGCCTCGATGCGCTGATCAGCCTTGATGTCCGCAAGGCTGTCGCGGTGATCGCTCGCGACGATGAGGTCGACCGGATGAACGTCGAGGTGATACAGGGAGTAATCGCGCGTGCTGCACCGGCGAATACAGGTGCGATGACGGAGTCCCTGATCCTGATTCACCCTGAACTCCTTGAGGACCTGATTCACCTTGAGATCCTTGAGGTCCGGTATCACCATTTAT
>CAYZQL010000018.1:24252-27815 GCA_964480555.1 uncultured Lentisphaeraceae bacterium
CGGGATCTGGAGCGGATCGGCGATCATGCCACCAATATCGCCGAGGATGTCGCCTATCTGGTGGACGGCACGATCATCCGGCACAAGAAGGTCACTGAAAACAGGAGCGAATATGGCACATGAGACGCTTTTGATTGTGGAAGATGAGGCGGATATCCGCGAACTGCTCCGGTACAATTTAGAGCGCGAGGGATATAAGGTTCAGGAGTGCGGCTCAGCCGAGGCGGCGCACACGTTTCTTGCCCGGACGCTGCCGGATCTGATTCTGCTCGATCTCATGTTGCCGGGAACGGACGGCTATTCGTTTTGCCGGACGATCCGCACAGACGAGCGGACAGCACGGATTCCTGTCATCATGGTGACTGCGCGCGACGAGGACGCCGACATCGTCGCGGGGCTGGAAGTCGGGGCTGACGACTATGTGACCAAACCGTTCAGCGCGCGTGTTCTTTCGGCGCGCGTGCGTGCGGTTTTGCGTCGCGGAGCGGTTGAGCCGGGTGATGAGAAAGATGTGTTGACGCGCGGGCTGATTGAGATTGATCGGATGCACCATTCGGTCAAGATAGCGGGTAGGCCGGTGGGGTTGACTTTAAGCGAGTTCAAGATGCTCGATCTGTTCATGAAGCGTCCTGGCGTAGTCTTTTCAAGGTATCAGATCGTGGATGCGGTGCATGGGTCAGACTATCCCGTGACGGACCGGTCGGTCGATGTTCAGATCGTGGGGCTTCGACGTAAACTGGGCAAGCACGGCGATCTGATCGAGACGGTGCGTGGGGTCGGCTACCGGATGAGAGCGGAGTAAATCGTGAAAACGCGTAAGCTGTTCTGGCAATTCTTCGGTACGCATATCCTGATCCTGTTCGCCGCGGTCAGTTTCGTGGCGCTCTACACGTGGCAAACCAGCAGGGCTGCGTTCCACCGCCAATGGGTGCGCGAATTGGACATGCAATCCCGTTTAGCGGCTGCTTTGCTGCCGAGTGGCGACGGATCGGTGAAAGAGGAGGCGACGAATCGGTTCTTCGAGCGGTTAGGTCAGTCGGATGAGCACCGTTTCACGCTGATTCTCCCCGACGGGAGAGTGTTGGGGGATTCGGATGCCGATTCGAAGCGTATGTCATTGCATAATGACCGTCCCGAAGTGATCGCGGCCATGAAAACTGGAGAGGGGATGAGTCAGCGCTACAGCGCCAGCCTCGGCAAGCAGATGTTGTACCTGGCGCGGCGTGTGCCAGATAAGGGGGATATCCAGGCGGTTGTCCGCGTTGCTGTGCCGGTGCGGACCTTGACGCGCGAGATGGAGGCTTTCGACCGGGTCTTGGTGGCTTTGCTGATTGTGGTGCTGGGTGCGACCCTGGTGTTGAGTTACGGGGCCTCTCTGCGCATCATTGGCCCGGTTTCCGCGCTGCAGAATGGGCTAACGCGGATCGGCGGGGGAGAGTTGGCATATCGCTTGCCTATTCCCGAGGTGCCTCATTTGGCTGACCTTGCGCGGTCGATCAATCAGACGGCGGACCGGTTGCAGAAATATATTCAGGCTTTGAACGAGGAGCGCAATCTGAGGACGCTGATTCTTGCCAACATGACGCGCGGTGTGATTGCGATCGACACTCGGCGTGCGATCTTGGATCTGAACGATTCCGCGAGACGGCTGCTGGCTTTGAACAACCCGACGCCTGACGGTACCCGTATCGGCGAGGTGATGCGGTATCCCGAGCTTCTGTCTTTGATCGACGAGAGCGAGCGGAGCGGTGATCCGGTCGAGAAGGAAATGGCCGTAGATGGGGCCGGGGATGTGCTACTGAACATGCGCGCGACCGCGTTGAACGATGTGGCGGGTACCCGCATCGGCACGCTGCTGGTGCTCAGCGACGTGACTCTGCTGCGCAGGCTGGAGACGGTGCGGCAGGACTTTGTGGCGAACGTCTCGCACGAGTTACGCACTCCCGTGACGTCGGTCAAGGGGTTCGCCGAGACCCTTCTCGACGGGGCAGTCAAAGATCCCGAGACGGCGGAGCGTTTTCTGAAAATCATTGTGCGGCAGGCGAACCAGCTGGAATCGATTATCCATGATTTGCTTGAGTTGTCGCGGTTGGAGGACCACTCTGTACAGACGCTTGATCGTCAGACGACGCCGGTCGTTGAAATTTTGAGGAACGCGGCTGAACTTTGCCAAGGGCGTGCGGACAGGCGAGGAGTCAAGCTTTCGCTCTCGTGTGAAGAAGGGTTGACCGCTGTGGTTCATGCCGGGCTGATGGAACAAGCACTTGTGAACCTGATCGATAATGCCATCACATACGGTACGGGCGGGGAGAAGAAAGCCAGCGTTGATATTGATGCTGTGAGCGAGGGTTCGTTTGTGCGTATTTCGGTTCGTGATTACGGCGTCGGGATTGAGCACAAACACGTGGGACGGCTATTCGAGCGGTTCTACCGTGTGGACAAAGGACGTAGCCGCGAGTTGGGCGGCACGGGACTAGGGCTGGCGATCGTCAAGCATATCGCCCTCATCCACAACGGGGTTGTCGGCGTTGAGAGCGAGCCAGGAAAAGGTTCGGTCTTCACTATCCGCCTGCCTGCCTGAGCAGCTTCACAGGGGTGTTGGGTTGATGATTACGGTAGGAGGACAAGCGATGAATAGGGCTGTTGCATGCGAGAGTGAGCTGTCGAAGGAGAATATTCGGACACTTCTGGTTGTGGAAGACGATGCGGGTATTCGGGAAATGCTTCGGCGCTATCTTTCGCTCGAGGGGTATAACGTCGACGAGTGTGCTTCAGTCGAAGAAGCGCAAGCCTATCTTGCGCGTACGATTCCGCAACTGATTCTGCTTGATCTGATGTTGCAGGAGGCTGATGGGTACGCCTTCTGTCGGACGGTGCGCGCGGAAGAGAGGACGGCCAAAATTCCGGTAATCATCGTGTCGGCACGCGATGAAGATGCGGACATTGTTGCGGGGCTGGAAGTGGGTGCGGACGACTATGTGATTAAGCCGTTCAGCGGGAGCATCCTGTCGGCCCGCGTGCGTGCCGTATTGCGTCGCAGCACGGTCGAACCCGATGATAAGGTAAGGATGGCCCCAACGCCATAGCCAGCATCATGTGAATTTCGGGGTGCGCCTCATTTCTTCAGCAAAAGCTTTTCAACGGTGTGGGCTGCGGGCGAGGTCGTCTTGCGGCGGGCTTCGGTCCAGCCCTTCATCTCTTCCAGTGTCTCGAAGAGGGCGACGCACGCCGTTTGATAATCGACGCACGCCAATTCTGCGATCAGGCGGGTGCTGCGGTCGATCAGCTTCTTGTTCGAGGCTTCGACATGCGCCATCCAGTTGCTGTTCAGCCGTCCCATCTTGCCCATCGTTGCCGTCGAGACGTTGTTCAATGTCAGCTTTACGGCCAGATGCGAAAAGAGGTTCAATGGCGTATCGGGGATGTCGACGTCCACTTTGATCAGCGTGTCGCTCCAGCCGGAAGGCGTCTGAGGTCCGATGACCAGCGCCGAGCGCGTGTCAAAATTTTCCGAAGCGGCCCTATACGCGCCGCGCCAGGCGGACGGGCCGTCCGCATTCAGC
>CAYZQL010000019.1:0-25554 GCA_964480555.1 uncultured Lentisphaeraceae bacterium
GCCCCCGCAAGGACCCCGAGCAGAACGAGACTGCCGGCCGCGATCCTCACCTGCCGCTCAAGCGAGATGACCGCCTTGCCCTTCACGGTCACCCCCCCGGCCGCCACATAGGCACCGAGGCCTCCCTCGACGACGGACAGCCCCGCCACGTGGAGCGCCTCGAGCGTCTTCTTGGCGAGGGTTGCACGTCCTCCGCTCCGGCAAAGCAGCAGCCTGGGGGCCGGGACAGCCCGGGCCTCATCGACGCGCGCGCCGACCTGATCGACCGGGATATGGCGTGACCCGGGAATGTGCTCGCCCACGAATTCGGCATCGGTCCGCACATCGATCACGCTGACGGCTCCTCCGGCCGCCACAAAGCGGGCGGCCTCGGCCGCCGAAACCGTCGCCGGGATATCCACGCCCTCGCGGTTCAGGCGCAGCAGGTCATCCATGTTCGCCGGTCGCGGCGGCGGATGGGCGGTGAGCTTCCGCACGAAGTCGGCGCGGTCGCCGAGCCGCAGCCACGGATTCTCACTTCGCTCTTTGGCGAGCGTGCTCTCGGTCCGGTTCTGGTAATCATGCCCCGGAAAAAGAAACGTCTCTCCCGGCAGCCCGTCCGTCAACGCGTGAATGGAGTCGAAAAGCTGCCCCGCGTCCGCGCCCATGAAGTCCGTGCGGGCCACGCCGCCGATGAACAGCGAATCGCCGGAAAAAAACGCCCCGTCTGCGGTGAGAACCATGTGGTCGGGCGTGTGGCCGGGCGCGTGCCGCACCGTGACCTCAAGCTTGCCCAGTCTGAGTTTTTCGCCGTCCTTGGGGTGCACGGTCACGCCCGCGTGATGCGCCTTCTCGTGCGCGATGCGGACACCGTTGAATCGCACGGCAAAGGCGCCCGCGCCCGAAGGGTGGTCCGCATGCGTATGCGTGTCAACCACGTAAAGCACCTTCCAGCCCTCGGCCTTCACCCGCTCCGCCATATCGTGGACGAGGTCGAGATGCACGTCGAGCGCAAGCGCCTCTTTGCTCGCCGGGTCGACCAACAAATACCCGCGGCACCCTTGGGGATGCGCGAAAACTTCCACCTGCATGTTTCCGATCGCTCTCATACCTGCTCCTTTTTGTCTGGCTTCTTTCACAACGCTGCCGCAACCCTCCCGCGCGACGCGCTCAGAACGCAATGGCCAGCAGCGAGAGGACGGTCGCGATTCCGAGCACCGTCAGCGCGACCGCGATCACCGTTTCGAGCCGCGCCTTCGGCTCGGGCAGAAGGCCCGCCGCAAGGTCTTTCAAGTAGCAGCGATAACGAATCAGCGCCGCCACGTTCAGCACGACGCCCAGCACAATCAGACCGAGGCCCAACCACAGCGAAGTGCCGTGCGACAGCGGCTGGGGAATTTTCTGAACAGCGGCGAACTCCCTGAGAAAAAGGCCGAACCGGGCCACGACAAACCCGAAGCCCATCAGAGCCAGGCCCGTCCGTATCCACGCCAGAAAAGTCCGCTCAGCGGCCAAAGGCACACGCGGGTCTTCCGTCATCGGCGATTTCCTTTCAGCACTCATCTTTTTCCCCTTATTCGCCAGGACCTATACCTTCGGCGTTCGGCGCACCCCCTCGCTCATTCGCGGCGCAGCCGCGAGAGCGGTTTCGTTTACAGTGTATCCGTTTCGGGTAGGGACGCCTCCCCGAGGCGTCCGCGGACGGTTCGGGGTCCGCCCCTACCTGACATCGCCCAACGCCCATGCTTAACGTATGCCGCTCTAGGCGCCCCGTTTCATCGGGCCATGTTTTTCAAGCAACTCCGCCGCCAAACCCACGCACGCGGTACAAGGCAGGGCCCTCGCCGCGCGGATCTCCCTGCACGTCAGGTGCCCGCCGGACTTCTCCGCAAACTCGCGCTTGATCGTCCCCTCCGCCGCCGCGCCCGCCAGCTCGCAGCTCGCGTGCAAGGCGCCGCATAGACCGCCGGGTGCCTTTCCGCCGCCGCAGCCCGCCAACCCCTCGACGCGCGCCGCGCCGCCCGGATTCTTGGCATTCCACGCGTGCGCCACCGATTGCGCGCAGTTGCCCTTCCGCTCTCGATGATAGTCCTCAGCCGCCTTCCTCATTCTCCCCTCCCGTTCTTGAAACCAACCTTGATAACCGCCTCACAGCACCTCGGTCAGATGCCGCCGCAGGCAGGTGAAAAGCTTCAGGAAATCCGCGTTGCGGATCGAGCAGCGCTTGGCCGTGCCCTCCCTGCGCGTCGCCACCAGCCCCTGATCCACCAGCAGCTTGAGCTGCAGCGAAAGCGTCGGCTGCGGGCACCCCAGCCGCATCTGAAGCGCCGAGCACGTCATGGGCCCCTCAGCCAGCGCCTGCATGATCTCCAGACGGAGAGGGTGGGCAAGCGCCTGAAGCACGCGCGCCCCCCGCCCCCTCTGTTCGGCGCTCAACTTTTCTTGGCTTTTCATGCGCAGGATCATAGCAGCCCCCCGTATTATTTGTCAATTTCAATATTTGTATTATTAAATATATCTGCGTGTCCAGATGCGCACTGATCTGAATTGCCTTCACTCCAAGGCCGGTGGCTGTGTATACTGGGGCCATGTCAGGCGGGTTGAGTCAAGCACCCGAATGAACCTGAGCCATGGGAGTCTGCACTCAAGGATGCCCTCATGACAACCCGAAGAATCTGCGACACCCTGTTTCTCCTCGTGGTGCTGCTCGCACCGGGAGCGGCCCCGCTCCACGGCCAGGCCAACAGCGACACCGTCACCGTCAAGTCCGGCGGCCTGCGCCAGTCCTTCGCAGGCTTCGGCGCCAGCCAGGCCAGCACGCTCTGGAGCGCCATCGCCGCGACGCCCCGCAGCCAAATGGCAGATCTGGTCTACCGCGACCTGAAGATGAACGTGCTGCGCCTGTGGGCCGTGAACTTCGACACAAAGACCGTGGCCCAAAATCTCGCCGCCTTTAACGCCACCTATATCGCGAGCGGCGCGACCGCGGACATCACGAGCCGAGGCGTGACCACCCTGCTTCTGGCGCCCGAGACAGGAACCTCGGCTAACAAAGCTCCGACGGTGCCCATCCCCGTCTATACGGAGAACCTGGCCGAGTTCATCCTTCAGCTCAAGACCGCCTACAACGTGACGATCGGCGTGACCGGCGTCTGCAACGAGCCCGAAAGCTCCTGGACCCTCTCGCAGATCATCGACTGCATCACCTCGCTCCGCGCCAGCTTGGACGCCCGCGGCCTGACCAACGTCAGAATCATCGCCCCGGAAAGCTCCAACCCCGGTTCGGCCGCCAGTTCCGTGGCCGCGATCCGCGCCAACCCAACGGCCTGGAACAGCCTGTACGGCATCGCCTCGCACTCTTACGGCGCGGTGCTGCCCAACGATGACCTGTACGTCCGGAAATACGGCAAGGCGTGGTGGCTGACGGAGGCCTCCGACGGCGGAAGCGAACAGGCGGAAGACGAGAACCGCGCCTGTTCGATCCTCGCCAGCTTCCTGTGCGAGCTGAATTTCGGGGTGGACGAGTGGGTCTTCTTCATCGGCCTCGGCCAGGTTTCCGACAACAGCACCTACACGATCGGCTCAGCCTTTCTGATGCTGTACGACCTGAAGACCGCCAGCATCGTCCCGATGCTCAAATACCATTACTTCAAGCAGGCCTTGGACACCTTCGACACGCGCTGCGTCTTTCGCAAATGCGTCAGCGCGTCCGAGGGCGACATGCTCCTGACTTACGTGGGCGGAGGAACCAACCAGAATCCGGCCATCAACGCCGCCGCCGCGTTCAACCCCGACGGCAGTTGGGGCATCACGGTGGTCAACGACACAGGCGTCACCGGCAGCCCCGCCACGGCCAACAACCTTTTTTACCCGGCGGCCTCGTACACCGTCACCCTGACCGTCGAGGAGTTGACCAACACCCCCAGCACGGTCTTCACGGTCCACCGCAGCCGCGCGTCCAGCCACAGGGTGCCCTCCGGCACCCTCACCTTGACCCGCGGCACCGGCACCTTCCCCGTCGCGGCCAGAGAACTGGTCAGCCTGCGTTCCGCCGCGACCGCTCCCGCCGTCCCGCCCGCTCCCGCCAACCTGTCGGGCTCGACCGTCAACGCGCCCGTCAGCCTGAACTGGCACAACACCGTCAACGCCTCGCTCTGGACCGTCAAACGCTCGACCGTCCGCGGAGGTCCCTACGCCGCGATCGCCACGGCCGCGACGACGCGCTACGACGACCACTCGGCGGCCGGCGGCGTGCTGTACCACTACGTCGTGTCCGCGTCCAACGCCGTCGGCGAAAGCGCCGATTCGGCTGAAGTCGCCGTGGCGCGCGCGCCGTTCCCGTGGAAAAACGCCGACATCGGAAGCGTGGGCCTGGCCGGCAGCCTCACCGTCTCGGACGAGGGCATCTTCACGGCATACGGGGCCGGAAAAACCGTCGGCGGCACGAACGACTCCTTCAACTTCACGTACAAGACCATGAAGGGTAACGGCACCCTGGTGGCCCGGCTGGCAAGGGCGCGGCAAAACAACAACTCCAAAGCCGGGATCATGATGTGCGAGACGCTCGGCACCGCGCCCAAAGCCGTGTGCTTGGCCTATGACTTCAACGGCATCTGGAACCGGGCGATGCTGTGTGCGCGCACGACGGCCGGCGCTTTCGGAAGCTGGTCCAGCAGTTCGGTCACCGGAGTTCCCGTCTGGTTCAAGCTCGCGCGCTCCGGCAACACGTTCACCGGCTACGCCTCGGCCGACGGGACGAACTGGACCACGTTCGCTTCCCGCACCGTCGCCATGTCCAACACCCTCTACGCGGGGCTGGTGGACTGCGCCAACAACACCGGCTTGTGCGAAGCCACGTTCGACAACGTGTCCGCCCCCTGCGCGGCGCCCACAGAAATCACGGAAGACGCGGCGCCCCGCCACATTAGGCTGGGCTGGACCGCCTCTTTCGGCGCGGGATCCTATTCCGTCAAGCGCGCGACCGCGAGCGGCGGCCCCTATACCCTCATCGGCGCCGTCCCCTCCCCTTCCATCTCCTTCACGGACACCTCGGTCTCCGCCGGCACGAACTATTTCTACGTCGTATCCGCCGTGAACGCGGCCGGCGAGAGCGCCGCGTCCGAAGAGGTCGAAGCCCGGACCGCCGACGAAAAGGGCACCCGCATGCAGCTCCTGTGAGCGGCCGGTCCGACAGCCGCCGCCGACAGCACGCTCACGCGCCTTGCGCCGCGCCGGCGAGAGCCTTCTTCGCCTCCCGCTTGCCCAGCCCCATCACCTTCGCGAGGCCCGCGCGCGCACGGCCGCGCGGGCTGATGCGCCCGGCCGACTTCTCCCAGTTGTAGACCGTCAGCCCCGACACGCCGGCCAGCTTGGCGAAAGCGGCCTGCGTCAGGCCCAGTTTCGCCCGCAGCTTGCGCACCATCGGGCCGGTCGGCCGGATGCGGGGCGCGGCAGTCCCGGCGTCCGCGTCCTCCGTCGCGGCGGCCGCTCCGGAGGCCTTGGTTCCCTTCTGCAAGCCGCGCAGTGCGCGCTTCAGCTCCGCCACCTGGCGCTTCAAATCCGCCACATCCCGCCGCAGTGCGGCAATGGGTTTACGCGTGACGCCCAGCGCACCCTTGTTGATCGCTTCTCCAATCGCAGCATTCAGATTCATTTTCGCTCCTATATTCGGCTCAAGGTCCGTTTCATTAATTCGTCGCTGACTCTATCCCGCCCAATCGGCAAAGTCAAGCGGACAGCCTCAACAGGCCCACAGCCCTCTTGCCCCGGCCTTCCTCTGCCCTCAGTTCCGTCTTCGGTCTTCCGTCAAGGCATGGCAGTCCCGCCATAGTCTCCCGCCGACCCCGAAATCACGATTCTAAAAATCTCAACACCTTTAACGCTCAAACCTCCATTGGTGACGAATATACTTCCCCTGGTACTCTAATTCAGGAAAAAGCGATCCGACGTGTATGCCGATGCGCTTCAACTGCTCCCTCAATTTCCTTTTCGCGCAACTTGGAACAACGTACATGTCCAGAAAAGGTTTCCCGCGCGGGACCCACATATCGTCATTGTTGTCTTTTAACGGATCGTCATCCGAACTCTGTTGCAGGTGACGGTCCACCCACAGTAGCCCACGTGGTGGCAGAAAGCGCTCCCACCTCTCAATTTGCTCAACCTCCCTGTCGTATGCTTTGCCCCCATAAATCGTGAACGTGGCAAGCTGCATCGATTCCCGTTCGTTTATCCGAGTCGGGAACACGGCAACAGGACACGCCAATTTCGCCAAGGTTCTGGATGGCGTGACGCTCTCATCTCCCAGTGTCCAGCGCCAGAACGTCTCGTCATTCACCGCCGCCTCGACTTCCTCGAGCTTGCCGGTCTTCAACAGCGTCCGTCGCAATTCCCTGCCGGTTCTGGACAGCGCCATGGCACTGCGAAGAACGACATCTGCGCTATTGGCGAGGCACACATACCGTTTTGAATCCGAGACGCGGGTGACCTCGTTCAGCCGGCCGGCATTCAATGCCCAGACGACACCGTCGCAATCTGCAGTCGTGTCGGCAACCGCAAAATAGAGCGCGGTGAGGATATTCTCCGACCAGTCCAAGACACGGCTGGGTGCGCCATAGTGCTGCATAAGGCATAACCACTCGAATGCGTCGTTGTAGTCGCGCCGCAACGTCGCCCGATGCGCCATAAAGTTGTGAACCATGGTCGATTCATCGTACATGGTCCTCTCACAATTCAACTTGCCGCAGTCATCGTGCATGCAGGTCCACTGTTGCTCCTGATAAAGTGACGGCGTAAGATCAAGGCACACTCGGGATTGCCCCCGAAACCACACGCCAAACGGAAACTTGTAGCGAGTCGCGACAACCTTGCTCTTGTTGTCCTCTCCCCTGAATATTCCCTGCATTCCGCGGGGCACAGGAGGAAAGAAGTTCATGCTTCCATCCAAACCTTCACAGACAAGATCCACTGCGTCACGCAGATCGAGGATTTTACGAACGACTGAGGCGGGTCTAATTGGATCGGAAATCTTTCCGTCTTTATCAAACAGAGGGATCACCTCCAGAGCACGAATCGGAATGACCTCGTCTTCAGTATCCGAGACGACACTTCCCTCGCACCCATGCGACTTGAGATTCGTTTTATACAAAGCCATGGCGCCGCAAACACGACTGGCTAAGTGATAAAGACATGCCGGCTGCACGAGAATGTCCGTCGTATACGTCACCTCAAAAAACTCAACACGCATCTGCGGCACAATAGATTGCAAATCCGCAATGATTTCCGCATTGTCCGTTTCTGTTTCTTCGCGAATATCTGCGCAGCTGTAATCCGTCCGATCCGCGTGACACTGAAACCGTAAGAAAACATAAATCCTTCCGAGCCGGTCTTCGGATGACCCTCCCTGACGGTCGACAATACCCCTTAACTCCTCCGGCCATTGTGACCGGATGCTAGACACGATGGGAACATGGTGGTCAACAAACGCATCAACACGCTGCGAGACTTCGTTTGCCGATCCCATGCGTTCCTTAGTAATCTCTAATAGGTCTGTTCCTCCAGTTGCGAATCTTTGCTTGTTAAACCGCATTTCAATGTGCTTCTTGACGACATTTAAAATGACTCCCTTAATGTCGTCTTTGTCCTCTTTCTCGCCGTCCTTGCATGTCACAGTTGTTATCAGCGCAAGGCTACTCCCCATCAACACATTACCCTGATTGATCATGCCAATTCCCCCTCTCTCTCTTTCACATTGAAGTTCAAGCGCTACCCTACTCCCTATTCCATGTGCCTCATCCGTCGTCCACTTCACTCATCATCGCCAACCTTGCCCTCATTGGTCTTTGGCCTTCCCGTCACCGATGGTTTTTCAAGTCTCAAACTGCCATCGCCCGCGAAAAGAGTTTTCATCTCCTTGAGGCGGATCAAACGAAAATTCGAAACAAAGAGGATTATCGCCACGCCATGCAATAACACCAAAACCAACCACGATAATCATGAACTTCCGCGCGACAACCGGAACGTCAAATACCAGACTTGATTACATGATAGTATATCGCTTGCCCCTATGCAACGATTGGGTTACAGTAATGAACATACTTGACGTTTGCATTATGTCCGGGAGGACTTGCCCTAGAGTATCGCACCCAATCCAGGAGACGCGCCATGTGTAATCTGCCCGATGCGAAAACGCCCAACGAGGTTTTGGCGGAACAGATACGGGATGCTTTAGTCGGCCGTAACTTGATTTCTGAATCTCACCAGTCCGAGGTCCTTGCAAAATTAAAGAACGGGAGCGCCTCCTCAGACGACTGGTGCCTGTGGATTGACCCTACTGTAGCGGATGAGGCGGAGGTCGACACACATGAGTAAGCCCGTCACAAAACTGGCGCTGTCAAAATTTCGTGGCGCGAGTCAGCCCTTCGAGATTACCTTCGACCCTGCCAAACGCATGACACTGGTCTTTGGCGAAAACGGCACGGGAAAATCCAGTATCGTCGATGGTATCGATGCGATATGTAACAACTATTTAGGCAGCATGGAATACATCAGTACTGGGCCGCGAAACGGCACCCGTTACGTTCCCACCATGGGGTCAAACGCATCTGAGGTTGTAGCATCTCTTTTTTCCGACAGCGAGCAATGGACAGTCTCTGTTTTGAGTGCACAGATTCGATCCTTCGGACCAGCAGGGAAACCCAGAGCGTCCATCCTGCGCCGAGACAAGATTCTGGAATTGATCACAGCCCAACCAGCCAAGCGATATGAGGCGCTCCAGAAGTTCATTGATGTCGAGCATGTCCAGCGGGCCGAGGAGTCCTTGAATGCGGCTTTTAGGGCAAAAGGTCAATTGGCGACAGAGAGTGCGCAGAGACAATCCGAATACTCCGCGAAGCTCAAAGCCCTCTGGGAACAAGAGGGACGCAAAGGTGATGCCGCAGAGGGCTGGGCAAAAGGGATTGTCGCAAAAGAACCGTCCGCTGTCATTCAGCGCAGAAATGAGCTCCAAAAGCTGGTCCAGCTGATCGACTCTTTCGCCGAAGCGAAAGCAACCTTCGGGCGGTCAAGTGAAGCCCTGATCGCGGCAAAGGCTGCTCTTCAAGCCGTTCAAGATGAGATTGCCCGTCAACCGTCATTAGACCCTCAGCAGGCCATTCGGCTCGTCGAGGCGTTGGACAAGACAAAGCGATATGTTGAACTGGAGACGACTCTCGATAAATGTCCCGTTTGTTTACGTCCCATCGGACATGCCGAGCTGCTTTCGGCTGTAAGTTCCGAGCTTAACGGAATGTCACTTTACAAGGAGCTGAATGATCGCTTAAAGACTGCTGAAAACGAATTGGGCATAGCGGAGAACACAGGTCAGCAAGCTGTAAAGGTGTTTCAAGAAACAGCCAAAGCACTGTGCGAGACGACCGCAGTGACATCCATCGTTTCCGTTACCGATCTTCATCTCACGTGGCCAGCCTGGAGTGATGAAGCCACCGGCATTGACACGGTCTCTCTTGGTGCGGTTTGTAAGTCTGTTTCCGGAATTCGCGACACATTAGAATCGGAATCCGATTTATTGACTGTTCAGATAAACCAATACAACTCACTCAAGCTTTGGGTTGAGGGAATTGAAGAGTATAAGGAAGCGGGCGTCGCTGCTGCACGTTTGCGGGACCGACTGGAACAAGCGCTGGCGCTCGTCAGGGAAAAGCGCATCGCCTTCACACAGGCCATTTTGGACGAAATCTCGGACGAAGCCAATCGGCTCTACCAACGGATTCACCCTGGAGAGTTCATCGGCCTGTCAAAACTCGAGATGGACACCGCTCGCAAGGCATCGGTCAATCAGAAGGGAAATTTTCACGGTTATAATGACGTGCCGCCCCAAGCCGTCCTCAGCGAGTCCCACATGGACACGTTGGGCTTCTGCGTTTGGCTGGCACTGGTCAAGAAAGACAACCCGCAGGACAAGGTTGTCATCGTGGATGACATCTTTACGTCGGTGGACTCCGTCCACCTGACTCGGATCGTGGAACTGCTGGATGACGAGTGCGCGCACTTTAGACAATTCATTGTAACCACCCATTTTCGGAACTGGTGGCAACGGTACCTCGGTGGAACCGCGCCCGGGCGTAACGTGGAACTCATCGAATTGGGACGTTGGACCTTTGAACGCGGCATTCAACTGAACCGTCCGCCCCTCACGATCGACGAGCTGAAATCTGGTTTGTCGGCGCCCTTCTCGAACAGGCAGAACATCGCCGCTGCCGCGGGAATCTTATTGGAGCGAAGCCTTGACCAGATAACGGAACAATTCGGGTGTCGTGTCGCGAGAAACGCGAGAAATGAATTCACCCTCTCCGTGTTGCTGGACGGATCGAAAACGCTGTTCAGCGGACCTTTACGGGTCAAGCTGAACACAAATTGGGCAAATAGCGCTGCTGAGACCGTTTGGCAAGAGAAACAGTTGAGTCGTGAACATGTGGCAGTGAAGGATAGCGCATTTGTCAGGAACCAGGTCGGCTGCCACTACAATGCTCAGGGTCTGGATATTGCAGATGCCGATGTTATTCGATTTGGAGAACTGACGCTTGCGCTGGTGGAACCGCTGATTTGCCCCAAATGCGGCATGATCCCCCGCCGACAGCTTCCAGACGGAACAGGCTACCGGTGTCAGTGCAACAACCTCGAACTCCGTCCTTTATCGGCATAGCACCTCGCCTCCGAAAAAGCCCGCTCCCGGTTCAATAGTCCAGCAAGCGCTGAGAAGGATCGCAGGACTGTCGCGGGACTTGAACATGCTCTGCAGGAAACACAAGATCTTCTTGCGGATATTCAAGGCAATGTGGACTGGAAACATAGGACATTTTGGAATTTGGATTGGGGCTACTAATATTCACTCAAACCCCTATGGCTTGCCAAAATGGCAAAGCCCTGACCATTCTATTCCTGCGATGCGATCAACCAGAAGAGGATATCGGTCGAGCAGGTCGAGGAGAACGGCCTTATCAGGGTGATGATGCTTGTACTGAGGGTCGGCTGGAAAGACAGACCACTGGTGATAGAACTCGTTTGCCGATCCGACCTGCCAATTGTGCTCTGAGCCGTGGTGAGGAACTTGCAAAACTTGGATAGCTTCCACCTGTCAGCAGTTAGAAACGCCCTGAGTTCGACGCGGTGCTGTGCGGGTTAAAAGTTCGCATCTCCTGTGTGTAGAACGGACATTCGCTCAGGACATTCATGAAAATGCCTGCTATGCGTCCAACACCTCATGGGTTCTCTTGTCGGCAAAGTCGGTGGAATTCCATGCCAGGTGCGCGGCGATGAGATCGACGCCCACTGGAGTGTGTAAGCGAGGGGACCAGAATACATGCACACTCCAGCAGTGTTGAAGCGCATGCTTTCGGGGAAAGCGTGGTGGTATGCATCCCGAATCCGCTTGCATATCTCTTTATCACGCAACGCTTCTTCAAGACTTGGAGGGTGTCCGACGAGTCTCCCCGCTTCTTCGAGTATCCGGTTGATGTCATAAGACAGCCTGCTTATGGTGTCCGCTGATTCTGGCTTGTGAAAGAAGAGAAACTCCCATTGGGGCAAGACTCCGCGACTCAGCGGCGAAACCGCGTGAAGATGGCAACTCTCGCCAGCAAACAATAGACTGCCACCCCATCCAGAAATGGACTTGGGTAGTCCCGTCGAAAATGGCGGCACTCCGTGCGATGACTGCTTTTCCCAAACCTTCACATGCCATTGCTCGCGGCCAAACGTCCGCTCGTTGCCACCATAACGACGTTCCTTATCCAGTGGCCTATCCTTCAGGTCTAAGACAGGCGAATCGGGTCGAAAATCCCCACCATACGGCCAGTTCGGAGCCTCTGGGGATGACCGATGGACAACGACGATTTGCTGAATACTGGCAGCATGCTCGATGATAAAGGCAACTGGATTGCTCAGAAACTCACTGTATTCGGTGTCGTTCTGACCGCCCCGACACCCTGCATGGAGCCCAGTACAAGGCGTTCGGTGTCCGACGGGATGAAATCGGTACACAAAAGGGATATCTGTGCTCATGCGCAAAAACTCCTACAGAAACAACCTCCTCAACAACTTGGAACTTCGGGCCAGATTAGCAGGCAAATCTGAGAACGTTACCTTGCCGAGTTTACCCGTCAAAACTGCCCATGGGCGAGACGCCAATACCCTGATCGAAAACTCCGCAATGCCGCTACTTCTTTTTCGAAGGGGGCAACGCTTTCGAGGCGTTCTTCTTGCCCTTGTTGGCGTCGGCCAGCATTTTCATCGTGTCGGGCGTGTAGAACGACACGGTCGGCAACAGGAGCGGACAATACGGGCCTTGCGACATGGCGCTGCGCAAGACCTCGCGGGCGGTCGAATACAGCACCGAGGTGGCGTTCGTGCGCACCATCCACTCCACTTTGTCTTCCGGATAATCCGGCGCGACCGAGAAGAATCCCGCCAGTTCCACTGTGAAAAAGTATGGCGCGTTGGCGGCGGGACCGGCCTGCTGCTGGATGCGCAGCGTCACCTGCCACAGCCGGGGGTCCTTCGGGTCGGGCATAAAACTCGGCGTGACCAACAGATTCTCGTCCGTAAGCGCAATCGGCTTTGCCCGATCGTGCTCGCGGTTGGTGATCACACTCAGTTCAGCCACAAAGTAGTACTTTAGCTGAAGCGTTGACTGTACCATAATCAGCCTCCATGGCGAATCGCTCGCCCCAACACGTTCCTGAGACGGCGCGGATTGATTCCGGCCGATGCTCGCCGCGCGGTCCGCACGGGCAAATCACATTGATCCGTCCGAACCAAGAGAACTCCGGCTGGCCGGACGCGAGGAGGTCGCCAACACTGAGCCGACCCTCCCACAATGCCACCAGAAGGCGGTTCAAAGATTGTGAGGGGCGGCCACGGCCGTTCTCCCAGCGCGTGTAGGTTTTCTCACCAATGCCCAGCAGGTCGCTCATCTCGCGCTGGGTCATCCCTGTGCGCTCGCGCAGCGCCTTGATCTCGGTCGGCAGCAGCACGCCCATGAGGCGGGCCTTCGCCTTGTCCATGATCTCCAGCGCCTCGCCCGTCAGATAGACCTCGCCGGTCGCCGTGTCCTTGAGCGCGGGCACCTTGACCATGATTGTCTCGGCAACCGCTTTTCCGTCCGGTGTCGGAATATGCACCGGCATCTCCGTCTCAATAGCGATCTGCCGCCCGTTTGTTATACTCATAGCCTGTCTCCTTTGTCCGGGTCCGGTCGGTGAGCCGAATAGATGATGACAACTGTCCCGTCGGGCATGAGCCCGACTTTGGTGTACATCTTGACGTGCTGGTAAGAGAAAAAGAACGCATACGTTTCAGCAGGTTCATCCATTACCTTACGGCTGCCCACAACTCCCGGCTTCTTCAACGCATCCGAGATCGCGGCCAGCATTTGAAATGCGAAAGCCGCGGGAAACGTGTCACCCCAATCCAAAGCGGCCCGTTGCCGCACCTGATATCTCTCGCGGGCACCCGAGTCGAGCGCCGCGCAGACCTTTCTCTTCCATTCATCTGGTATGTGTGATGCCATGTTAGGCAAATTCCAGTTTTCCCAGCGCACGTTATGGTATCAATTGATACCCACACTCGTCAAATCCCAATTTTCCGGCACAATTTTCCGGCACCAGCATGCGCCCGTTGATCAATCCGTTTACCAGAATCTGCATACCGTACCGTCATCTCCAGTCCGACGGCGCGGAGCGCTCGCACTGCTGCTATAAACAGGCCAATGACAGTTAGAATCACGTTCATTTTTGCTCGAAAACAAAAAGCCTTCTTTCATCTGCTCACCTCTTGGTTGGAAAACCGGAGCCACATATTCATGCTGTCACAGCGATCAGTCATAGTAGGTCAAAGGCACTGGCGACTGAGGTCTTCACATGTTCCGTCCTTACAGGAACACCCATCGCGTGGCCCATCTACATAATGATGTTTAGGAATGTAACAGTCTGTGCCTCCGAACTCCAGTGCAAACTTCGTGACTTGCGTGTCGTTAGACCGGCTAAAAGCTCCTATACTTGGGTTCCGTTCTACAGCCGAAACGCGAGTCAAAATGTACTGGCGTTCCCTTGGGTGGGGTGTTAAATTGAAACACGTTTAACCATATAATGACACCGGTGGCAGTATGGTGCACCCGTGTTGAATGCACTCCTGCTATGAGAACTCTTGCCCTCCACTATCTCCGTCAGGCCCTCAAACAGCCACTTGCCGATTTCCGGCCAGGCCAGTGGGACAGCATTCAGGCCATTCTGGAACGTAAACGTCTTCTGGTTGTGGAGCGCACGGGCTGGGGCAAGAGCATGGTCTACTTCCTGGCAACCCGCCTGTTACGGGACGGCGGCGCAGGTCCCAGTCTGCTGATCTCCCCTCTCCTTTCCCTCATGCGCAACCAACTGGAGGCAGCCGAACGTATCGGTGTCCGGGCAGAGACGATCAACAGCACCAATCCTGACGACTGGGCCAGGATCGAGCAGGAACTCCGCGACAACAAAATCGATATTCTGCTCGTATCGCCTGAACGTCTGGCCAACGAGAAGTTCAGAGACAACGTCCTGGCCCATATCGCCGAACGCGTAGGACTGTTTGTGGTGGATGAGGCCCATTGCATTTCCGATTGGGGCCACGACTTTCGGCCCGACTACCGCCGGATTGTCCGCATGCTTCAGGCGCTACCCTCCAACATCCCCGTTCTGGCCACCACGGCAACCGCGAACGACCGCGTGGTGAACGATGTGCTTTCGCAACTCGGCAAGGACATCCAACTGGTGCGCGGGCCGCTGGTTCGCGAAAGCCTGAAGTTGCAGAACATCACGATGGCGAGTCCGGCCGCCCGCATGGCGTGGCTTGCGAAGATCATCCCGTCACTGCCCGGCAGCGGGATCGTCTATACGCTGACACAGCGGGATGCGGAACGCGTCGCGGAGTGGCTGCGCATCACCGGAATCAAGGCTAAGGCCTATCACGCCGGCGTTGAGGACGATGAGAACGGATTGCCGCAGCGCGAGGAACTCGAGCAGCAACTGTTGAGAAACGACATCAAGGTCTTGGTGGCGACCGTGGCATTGGGCATGGGATTCGACAAACCGGACTTGGGGTTTGTTATCCATTTCCAGCGTCCGGCGTCCGTTGTGCATTACTACCAGCAGGTGGGCCGCGCGGGCCGCGCCGTGGAAGAGGCCTTCGGCATTCTCCTTCACGGAGAGGAAGACGACCACATCGCCGACTTCTTCATCCGCAATGCCTTCCCTCCTCAGACCCACGTCGAAGCGATACTTGGAGAACTGGACAAGGTTGAAGGCGGCCTGTCCGTGCGGGAACTGGAGATGAGGCTCAACCTGAAGCACGCACAGCTGGAGAAGGCCCTCAAGTACCTTTCAGTCGAGGCCCCGTCCCCGATCACAAAAATCGGCCCGAAATGGAATGTGACGGCGGCGGCAAAAACGTATCACATCAACGCGGCGTACGTGGAGGCCATTACCGCGGTCCGCCGGCAGGAGCAGGCGCAGATGCAGGCGTACATGACGCACGACGGTTGCCTCATGGAATTCCTGGCACGGGCTCTGGACGATCCGCACGCCGGCCCCTGCGGCAAGTGTGCGGGGTGCAGAGGCGCGCCGTTGCTTGATCCCGAATACGACCACGATCTCGCCAACCGGGCCGCCCTTTACCTGATGAGGAGTTACCTGCCGCTGCAGCCCCGCAAGCAGTGGCCTGCAGGAGATGCATTGCCCGTTTACGGCTTCAAAGGACGAATCGGCGAGGAGCTGTGCGCGCAGGAGGGACGCGCCCTGTGCCTCTGGCGAGACGCAGGCTGGGGACGCAGGGTGGCCGACGGCAAATGTCAGGAGGGACACTTCGACGGCGAGTTGGTTGCCGCCTGTGTGGAGATGTTCCGGCAATGGGATCCCGCTCCCGCACCCGAATGGGTCACCTGCATTCCCTCGCTGAACCGCCCGGAACTGGTTCCCGGCTTTGCCGCACGGTTGGCCGCGGCATTGGGGCTGGCGTTCCACCCTTGCCTGAGCAAGGCTGTGGCCAACCCGCAGCAAAAAGAGATGGAGAACAGTTTTCAGCAGGCGCGGAATCTGGACGGCGTTTTTGCCTTGAACGACGCGAGTGTCCCCGGCGGGCCGTGCCTGCTGGTCGACGACACGATCGGTTCCGGCTGGACGTTTACAGTTGCGGCGGCGCTTTTGCGCAGAGCGGGCTGCCCGGCGGTGTTTCCGCTCGCGCTGGCACTGAACTCGCCGCGCATGGATTGATTGAGGTGTACGATGAACATCATGAGTGAAGACGCGAAGGCGATTCTTCTGCTGTGCGGCCACTTGGGCGGCCCTTCGGAATTTGAACCGTTGGATCAGCGTGACTACAATCAGGTGGTCAGGTGGTTGCTGGGCAATAAAATGCGCCCGGCGGATCTGCTTTCACCGGAGCATATCCCGGCCTTGGCAGCCGAGTCGGGCATCCCGGAGAAGCGTCTGGCCGGCTTGCTTACGCGCGGCGTGAAGTTGGGCTTTGCGGTGGAACAATGGAACCAGAGCGGCATTTGGGTGATTTGCAGAAGCGATCCCGATTACCCATCCCGCTTGAGGAAGCATCTCAAAGACAAAGCGCCCCCGATCCTTTACGGGGCGGGCGAAAGAGCCCTGCTGCAAGGGGGCGGTCTGGCGATCGTCGGCTCGCGCAACGTGGACGCCGAGGGTGAGTCCTTCGCGAGGGACGTGGCGGCCTGGTGTGCGAAAGGCGGCATGCCGGTCGTCTCTGGCGGCGCCCGGGGTGTGGATCAGCTTGCCATGACGAGCGCGCTTGAAGCAGGAGGCGTCGTGGTCGGCGTGTTGGCCGACAACCTTCTGCGGAAAAGCGTCGCGCGGGAAGCCCGCCATGCGTTGTCGGATGGCCGGCTCGTCCTGATCTCGCCCCATCACCCGGAAGCGGGCTTCAACGTGGGAACCGCCATGGGGCGCAACAAGCTGATTTACGCGCTGGCCGATTATGGACTGGTCGTCAGCGCCGAGCACAGCAAGGGCGGCACGTGGGAAGGGGCGCAAGAAGAGCTGAAGCGGAAACCGGGGCGGCCCGTCTTCGTGCGTCTCACGGGATCTGCCCCTTTGGGGAACAAGAAACTGGTCGGTTTGGGAGCGGTCGGGTTTCCCCCTGTCGCCGGCTCTCAAGCTCCGGCCGCGCTGCTGCAACAGGCCTCGGTCACGCCTGTGAAGCAGGAGCCGGAATGCGAACTGCCCCTCTTCGGACAGCCTGTCGGCGGCGGCATGATTTTCGCGGCCGTTCACGCGAGTTCGCCTGTCCGCGAGAAAAAGGTGACGGCACCACTGCCGCCAAACCCGCAGCCTTACAGCGACACGCCATGACGCGTGCTCCCTGTAATCCTGACGCGCGCCCCAAGTCAGAGGCGCATTGACGCCTGCAGCGCTTGGCACGTTGCTCACTGGTACATCTGCCCCTTGTGCTTCAGCCAGCCGGCCACATGAGAGCCGGCGGGATCCCGGTGCGTCCAGTGGATGACGCCGTCCTTGTCGTTCCACGCGTACACGCCCGAGAACTGCACCCGGTCGCCGGTCAGGAGCGACCCTATCCGCGGCGCGACGTCGATGTTGTGCGCGACCAGCAGCGTCTGTCCCGACGCCAGCGCGACGATGAACCTCTGGTGCCTGCTGCCCTTGTTGTCATCCGGCAACAACCGGGTCACGGTGCCCTCGCCCGAGACCTGAAGGTTGCTCCTGCGGCTCGCATAGGCGTCGGCAAAGACAGAATCGGCGTCGGCGGGAAGGCTGTCGGGAACGGAGGCCCGCACGTTATCTCGATCAGTGGCCTGCTGACCGCCGAAATACAGGTAGCCGACAAGTATGACCGCCGCAAGGAGCAACAGTTTTTTCACGCGTCAACCCTCCGAGCATGCGGCCGACCGTTCAACGCCGCGGCCCCCGCATTGGGCAACGTTTTCGGCACATGTTTGGACAGGAGTCTGACAGCTCCCCGAATGAACGTCAAGCGCGCCATCCTCCGCTTCCTGAAGATGCGGTTCGATGTGTTATACAGTTATTGCGCCTTCCAGATAGAGAGCGGCTTCTTTGATATTGCCGACCAACAGCCGTCTCCGCTAACATTCCCATCAATCATCATGTACGACCTCTACGCCGCACTGAGCCGTCCTGTAAGCGCTGCTTAATCCGCAAGGGCGGACCCGCGTGTTCGCCATCACACAAAAAGGACTCCCGCCATGCCGACCAAACAAATGACCACCGCCAAACCGCCGCGCGACCCGCACCTGAAAAAAATCACCGTCTCCCTCCCCTCGGCCCTTGTCGCCGAAGTAGACGCCATCGCAAAGGAAATGGGGCTCGCGCGCGCCACCCTCATCAATAATATCCTTCTTAAATGTACGTCCCCTGTCAACGCTCCGAAGGCCCCCCGCCCCTGCCCGCGCGGCCACATCCGTCCCTGCGAACGCAAACAACCACCCATTCCTCGCCCCGCTCAGCCAACTGCCAACTGCTGACTGCCCACTGCTCACTGTTTACCGCCCACTGCTCACTGCATACAACGAATGCCATGAGCCTAAAAAGCAAAACCTGCACTGGCAAGAAGACCGGCAAGCCGCTCACCGAGTTCGGCACCGAGAACGAAGCGAGCGAGGCCGCGAAATACGCCAGCGCCGAATACAAGCGCCACCTCACACCGTACCTCTGCCAGGTCTGCGGTAAATGGCACCTGTCCCCCGCCAGCCGCCAAACGCCGTCCAAGAAATGCGCCTTCTGCGCCGGCAGCGACGGCCAGCAGAAAGACGCTTACGGCACCGAGGCTGACGCCAAGCGCCGCGCCGCCATCATCCGCAAAGAGAGCGGCGTGTCACTCCGGACCTACGCCTGCCAATACGGCAACGGCTGGCATCTGACCAAGTCCTAGATTCTTCAATCCCGCCCGGCATGCGTTACCGAACGGTAACATTCAGCCTTTATTGATGGCCCCAACCGCATATTGTTCCCGTTCGGTAATTTTGGCGGTTGGAAGGCGTCCCATTAACATCTGTACTTCGGCCAGAACTACTCGGCAGTGTCCAAAATCGAGGGCGGGCTCTTCTCAAGCGGGTCAAGCCGGTCGGCCTGCTCCAATGCCCATTTCCGCCACTTGCCGGCATCACTGTTTAGTCCCACATCCTTACCCTGCTCTTCGGCTCAGTGATTACTTTACGAATTATGACTGTTTTCCACAGCAGGCGTGGTTGTTTTCGTATCTGCTACGGATATTTGCGCTTCCAGCCCTTTATTTATGCGGTCACCGAAGTGATTTTAGCGGTCCGCGACATGGTTATAATTTGATTATAATTCATGCACGCAATTGAGGGTATTTGGATGTTAACGCAGAAAATGGCCCAAGCGTACATTTAGGCCAGAAAACGAAAAAAGCCCAATAAAACCGAGGTTTTACTGAGCCTTTAAGATGGTGGCGGGTGAGGGTCACGATCCCCCGACCTGCGGATTATGATTCCGACGCTCTACCAACTGAGCTAACCCGCCGTTCAAAAAAAGTTGCGTCACTTTACACAAAGCCGGGAGTTGTGTCAACGGCGCATTTCCATTTTCCAGATTCATAGCGCGAAACGTTCGTCGTGGATGCGGGAGGCGGCAACGCCCAGCCCTGTCAACGCGGCGCGCACGCTTTTCATCATCTGGGGTGGCCCGCAAACAAACACGTCGCGGGACAGCACGTCCGGCACAAACCGCGCCAGCAACGCCCGGTCAACCCGGCCTTTCTGCCCGGTCCAAGCCGCTTCGTCGCTCATGACCAGGAGGAGGTCCAAGCGCCCGCCCGACCGGCCAGCCAATTCCTCCAACTCGTGCAGAAACACGGTTGACGCACGGGTGCGGTTGGCGTAAATCAGGATCACCTCCCGACCTGCGGCCACGAGCGCTTCGGCCAACGACCGGATCGGCGTGATGCCGATCCCGCCGGCGATCAGAAGCGCCTTGGAAGAGGCGCACCCCCGCGCCGTAAACACGCCGTAGGGCCCCTCGATCAGCACCGGCGTCCCGGGCTTCAGCTGCGGGATGCGCCGCGTAAAATCGCCCAGCCGCTTAATGGTCAGCCGGAGTTGTCGGCCGTCTGGCGGACGGGACAGCGAGAACGGGTGTGCCTCCCAGCGAAAGCCCTTTGCGAGAAAGCGCACAATCAGGAACTGCCCGGCCGCCGCAGGGAACCGCTCCAGCTTTTTTCCGCCCAGATAGACGGAGGTCACGTCATCGGTCTCGGGGACGATTCGCGTCACCGCGAAACGATGCCGGGCAAGCAGCGCCAACGGCCGCACAAAGCGGCAAAAGAACACGAGCGCGAGCACTCCCGCATAAAGCGCGTACCAGTAGGCCCTGAACCCCGCGTGAGCGGTTAAATCGCCGCCGACCTCCACCTGATGCGGAACGGTCAGCCCGAACGCGGCATACAGCACCAGATGCGTCGCATACCAGCGCCCGTACGGCAGCCGCTTCACCAGCACCAGGACCGACGCCACGCTCGCCGCAAACAGGAGGGCCAGTCCCGCGTACGCGGCCAAGAGGCCTTTCCACGCCTTGCAGAAATCAAGCGACTGCTCCCAATACCCGGTCTCGGCCTGCATCGCATGCCCGAACGTCACGAGGACCGGATGCGCCACCAGCAGGAGCAGCAAGGCAAACCCGGCGACATGGTGCAGGCGGGTGAGGCGGTCCATACCGAAAGACTGCTCCACCCACCGCACGCGCCCGATCAGCACAAACTGAAACAGAACCGCACAGACCGCCAGCAGCCCGGTCAGCCGCCCCCACGCCAACAGCTTGTCCGGGACGTCCCCGGACAAGAGATTTCCCATGGGGCTTTGCGTATGGCTCCAGAGCCAGAACCCGACGACGATCAGGATCTGCACGGCAACCGCAAACAGCCGGGCGGATTTTTTCATGATCCGTTACTTGACCGTTGTGAACTTCGTTTTGGGCGCAGAGCAGACCGGGCATTTCAGCAGGGCCGGGTTCACCAGCTCCGTGTATCCGCAGATGTCGCAGGCCATGAACTCCTTGCCGGCCGCCCTCCACGCGTCGAGTTCCGCCAGCGCCTGTTTATACAGCTTGGCATGTTCGATTTCCGCCGCCATGGCACCGCGGAACGTCCGAACGGCCGCTTTGTTCTTATCGGCGGTGGCCTGCTTGATGAACCCGGGATACATCGTCTCCTTTTCGTAGGTCTCGCCGGCCAACGCCGCCTCAAGGTTATCCTTGGTGCCCTTGACCTCCGGCTTGGCAATCTCCGCCTTGGGTTCCGCGCCGAGCTTCGTGATAACGGCGGCATGCTTTTTGGCATGGATGCCTTCGGACAGCGATGCCGCCCGGAACAGCGACGCCACAGACTTATACCCCTCCTCGTCCGCCTTGACCGCAAAGGCCTCGTACTTCGCCTTGGCGTTCGACTCGCCGCTGAACGCCGCCTGGAGATTCTCCAGCGTCGTTTTGCCTGCAGCCGCCTCCGCAGCGCTCGCCAAGCCGGCACAGCCCAGACACGCGATCGCGATCACACCTGCCACCTGAATGCGCTTCATACTCTGCCCCCTTTTCCCGGAAACCCCGTTCCTGCACGAGGCGTCCCTGTTTGTGTTTTTCCATGACCATCACGGAAAACGTTAACGCTGTCGTCTCACACCCCGGCTCTTTCGACAAGCCGACTGCTTTTCTTCCGGTCACTGCTTCGCCGAAAGCACGGTGGACGCTTCAGTCTGACCCGGCCACGCATCTCCGGACACGAAATGCCCGCCGGGCCGCCTCAACCACTCCGCGATCCGTGTCCTCAGCGGCGCGGGTTCCAACGCCGCCTCCCCAAGCCTCTCCAGCGGCTGCCACCGGAACCCGATCCACTCCTCCGCAGCCGCCACGGCGGCACCCGGCGCAAGCCCCGGGATGCGCAGCTCGAACACGAGGTTGATCTCCGCATGCGGCTCGCCTTTCTGCACAAAGGCGTGCTCGCAGCACCCGAGGAAACGCCCCGCCTCAGCCTCGCGCCCCAGCTCTTCCCGGATCTCCCGCACCAGCGCCTGCCGCGCCGTCTCGCGAAACTCGACGTGCCCTCCCGGCAGATACGTCAGCGCCGATTTCCGGCCGTGGCACAGCAACACGTGCCCGTCCACCACGCACACGCCGCGCGCGATCACCTCGACATTCGCCTGTTCGTAGCTCATGCTTCCCGCCCCCTCACTCCGAGCTCCTCGGCCTTCAGCAACTCGTTGCCGTCGCTGCGGTCGCTCGCCCACGGAAACGCGTCCAGCGCCACCAGCGCCGCGCCCGCCAAGAACAGCGAACCGCACACGAGCACCACGCCGTCGACCTCGCGCGCCCACTGGCGCGCCAAATTCAGCGCCTCGTCCACATGCCCGCACGCGTCCGCCTCGTCGATGCCCGCCATGCGCATGATCCCGACCGTCTGATCCGCCGTGAGCGAGCGCGGGTTCGGCACCGCCACGCCCCACGCGCGCCTGACGGCCGGCGCCAAGATGCGCAGATGCGCCAGCGCGTCCTTGTCGCCGCAGAAGCCCGCCACCAGCCCGACCGGCGCCTTCACCCCGCCATGCTTGAGCGCCTGCCGCAAAGCCCGCGCGCCCTCGGGATTGTGCGCGCCGTCCACAATCACCGGCGGCTTTTGCGACGCCAGCTGGAAGCGCCCCGGCCAGCAGACCCCTTCAAGGCCCTTGACGTAGGCCGCATCGGGAAGGGTCAGCCCGCACGCCTCAGCCGCCTCCAGCGCCGCCACCGCCGCACAGACGTTCTCGACCTGAAAGGTGCCGGCCAGCGGCAGCCGCACCGGCGGCAGGCTCCGGTTCTGCGTCGTGATCTTCAGCGTCTGCCCGTCCAGGCCGCTCCGGGTGACCGCCACCTCAACCGCTTCGGCCGCATCCACGAACAGCGCCTTCCGCTGTGCCGCAGCCTGGGCGATCACCACCCGCGCCTCGTCCGGCATGGACGCGCACACCACGGGGCGCTCCGGCTTGATGATGCCGGCCTTCTCGCCCGCGATCTTTTCGACCGTGTCGCCCAGCCAGTCGCAGTGGTCCAGCCCGATCCGGGTGATCACCGAGACGAGCGGCGTCACCACATTCGTCGCGTCGAGCCTCCCGCCGAGACCGGTCTCGAGCACGACGAGTTTCACGCCCGCCCGGCGGAACAGGACAAACGCCACGGCCGTGAGGCATTCAAAGAAGGTCACCTCCACCCCGTGCGCGGACTCGACCGCGCGGACCTCCTGTTCGACCTCCTGCGCGGCGGACGCCAAGGCCTCATCCCCCACCGGCGCGCCGTTGATGAAGAACCGCTCGTTGAGGCGCACGAGATGCGGCGAGGTGTAGCGCGCGACGGGATAGCCCGCCGCCCGCAGCACCGACTCGCACAAGGCCGCCACCGCCCCCTTGCCGTTGGTGCCCGCGATGTGCAGGGCCGCGACGTCGCGCTCGGGATTCCCGAGCCTCGCCAACAGCAGGCGGATGGTCTCCAGCCCCGGCTTCATCCCGAACCTCCGCCGGTCGGCCAGCTCTTGCAGCACATTCAGCATGTTTGTTAGTTTAGCCCATCGCGCCGCCCGCCACAACCCCGATAATCCGGTTGTGCCGCACCGCGCTTCTTGCGTATCATAGCGGCATGGCCACATCAGCCCGAAACCACACCTATTGCGCGGATCCTGACAGCGTCGCCGAAACGCTCGCGTGGCACCTCGGCCACCATCGGCTCTTGCAAGGGGTCTCCCGCCTCGGGCTGGCCGTTTCGGGCGGCGCCGATTCGGTCGCGCTCTTCCATCTGCTGCTCCCGGTCTGCGACGCCGCAGGCACCGCCGTCACGGTCCTGCACCTGAACCACGGGCTGCGTGCGGAAGCCGAAGCCGACGAGCGTTTCGTGCGGGCCTTGGCGGCCGACGCCGGCCGGCCCTTCCTTTCGCACCGCGCGGCGCTCGCCTCGCGCCCGGCGGACGGGCGTTCCCTGGAAATGGCCGCGCGCGAAGCGCGCCTGGCCTTCTTCCGCCAGTGCGGCGCCGAAGCGGAACTCGACGCCATCGCCACCGGCCATCAGGCGGACGATGTGGCCGAGACCCTGCTGCTGCGGCTCGCCCGCGGTGCGGGCGCGGCCGGCCTGGCCGGCCTGCGCCCCCGCACCCGGCTCGCGCACTCGGGCGTCGCCCTCATCCGGCCGCTGCTCGCGCTCTCGGGACTGGCCCTCCGCGCCTGGCTGCAGCGACGCGGCTTCAGCTGGCGCGAGGACGCCTCGAACAGCGACCGCGCGATCCCCCGCAACCAGGTCCGACACGCGGTCCTGCCCAGCCTCGAAGCCCTTTTGACGCCCGACCTTCGCGCGCAGCTCTGCCGTTCAGCCGAGACCTTGCGGGAGGACGACGCCCTGCTTGAAACACTCGCCGCGCAACAGCTCAGCGCCTTCGCGCGGCAGCCGGACGCCCCCCCCTCGCTGCCGGTCGGACCGCTGCTCCAGCAGCCCGAAGCCCTGCAGCGCCGCATCCTGCGCCAATGGCTTTTCGGACACGGCCGCCCCGAAGCCGCCGGGCTCGACACGGTCCTGTCGCTCCTCGACGCGTGCCGCTCTCCGGACAGCGCGCAGCTCCAGCTCCCCGGCGGCGCGCTCGCGCGCTGCCGGGGCGGGTGGCTCTCCCTGCCGACTCCCGCAGACACGCCGCCGCCCGACCTTGCGCTCCCGCCCCACGGCACGCTCCGCTGGGGAGGTCTGGACATCACGTCCGAGCCCAGCCACGGCGTGGCCAGCATCGCCCGCGGCATCGGCGTCTACCCGGCCGTCTGCACGCTGAGCACCCAGGCGCTCGCGGGGAAGAGACTTCGCGTGCGCGGGCGCCAGCCGGGCGACAGGATCGCTCCGACCGGCCTGCGCGGCTCAAAAAAAATCAAGGACCTCTTCGTTGACGAAAAGGTCCCGGAACTTCAGCGCGATGCCGTCCCCGTCTTTCTCTGCGGGGAGGAGGTGGCGTGGGTGCCCGGCTACCGCGTCGCGCGACGCTTCGCCGTCCCCGCGCCGGACGCGCCCTGCCTGCGGATCACCGTGCGGCCGGCGGACTAGCCCAGATACGCGCCCTGTTCGCGCAGCACCTTCTGGATCTCCGCCACCGGCACGTCGCGCGGACGCGCAGACGCTTTGGCGGCCAGCGCCGCAGCCACGCCCGCGGCATGGCCGGTCACCACGCACACGGGAATCAGACGCACGCGGTCGATCAGATCGGACGCGCACGAGATGCACCGCCCCGCGGCGATCACGTTGTCGACGCTCTTCGGCACCAGCGCGCCGTACGGGATCGCGAACTCGGGCAGCTTCAGCCCGTCGTGCCCGGAGACCGCCACCACGTCCGCGCACTTCTCGCCGCTCACCGCTCCCTTCTTGTTGATGCTCGCCACGCCGTCGAGCAGGCGCGTCGCGCGCACGCCGATCTGCGGCGTGGTCTGCATCAGAAAGACCTCTTCGTAGCCCGGCGTCTTGCGGATGCGCTGCACATAGTCCCAAGCCGACT
>CAYZQL010000020.1:0-25143 GCA_964480555.1 uncultured Lentisphaeraceae bacterium
GGTCGCCGATGACGCATGTCACCTCCAACCCGCTCAGCTCCAATCTGTCGCCCCGCTCAGCCATATCGCTCCGTTGTGTCCGTTAAATCCGCTTCCCGTGCCCCTAGAACGGCCGCCCGGAGAACCGCTGCTGCCGCTGCATCTTGACCTTCGGCTGCTCCAAGTGCAGCGCGTACCACTCGTCGCCCAGCCCGGCGTTGGAGAAGTGCCCGACCCGGTTGTTGGCGAGATGCTCGCGGTTTTTCTTGATCGTGTCGTTCTCCATCTTCTCGCAGGCTTCGATCAGAACCTTGTGCGCGCCGTCGAGGTCGTGCTTCTGCACCAGAATCCACGCGTAGAGCCCGTACAGCAGAGCGCCCTGCCCGTAACGCACCCGCCCCACCTGTTTCCGGAAAACCTTGTCGATCCCCTCCTCGCCCCGCATGTGCATGCGCGCGATCTTGATCGCCGCCATCATGGGCTCCACGATCAGCGCTTTGGGCAACAGCTCGTCCACCTTCTTGAACTCTTTGAGCGTCCAATAGAGCTGGAGCCGCAGCGTGCTGATCTGCCGCCCCATCAGCGGCGCCCAGCGGTTGAACCGCTCAAGCCCGTTGGCCGCCTCCAGCGCGCGCTCCACAAACACCCGCTGCTCGCGCTCCATCTCCAACTGCGCCTGCTTGATGCTGCCCGGGGGGCGCATCTGCCACTGGTTGACCTTGAACTGCAGCCGCTTCTGTCCGTCCTCGAGGATCTTCTGCACGCCGCCCATCGCGGCTTTGACCCGCTTCTGGATCAGGAACCCGGACAGCCCCTGTCCCGCCACAAACACCAGCACACCCCAGAAGACCGACCACCCCCAGGCGGCCGTGTCCGACATTCCCAAAGCCGCTATCAGCAACATTCCGAAGACCGCATTGATCAACACCGTCAACATGAAACATTTCTCCTTACCGCTTAACCGACTCCTGAAAGAAAGAGGTAGTTTACTGTGTGCCCCGTGTATGAGCAACAGCAAATCCCGGCACCCCAAGGCCGACTCGTCTTATATTTGACGCAGGGGTCAAAAGCGCGATTGCGGCTCCGGCCTCTTTATCCCCTGTTTGTGGCAGCCACAACGGCCTTCAGATAGCCGTTTGCGAAGAGCCGCCCGAGCGTTCCGTAACCCGGAACAAAACCCGGCTCGTCCCCCTCTCCCTCCATCGCGGGCACATGGTCGCAGCGGAACGGGACGTCGAGCCCCAACGCGCGATACGTTCGGAACAGCGCGAACGGGTCGGCCTCGCCCTCGTCGTGGAAAAGCTCGACGAAGTCCTCCGCCGTCCCCCGCACGTCGCGCACATGCACGAAGGCGATGCGCGCCCCGAAGTGACGCGCCGCAGCGTCGAGGTCCACGCCCATGAGCTTGAAGTTAGCCTGACAGAAGGTCACGCCGTTCTCGCGGCAGGGCCGCAGCGCGTAGGCGCGGTCGAACGCCTCGACCGACCCGAAGATCCGCGCCATTCCTCCCAGCTCCGGCAGCGGCGGATCGTCCGGATGCAACCCCATGCGGATGCCGCGCCGCTGGGCCTCAGGCAGCACGGCCTTCAGAAAATAGGCGTAGTTCTCCCACACCTGCTCCGCGCTCAAAAGCGGCCCCGGCATGACCTTCTGGTTTTCGGACAGCCGGAAGTAGGTTGCCTTCGCCCCGCCCCGCCCTTCGCGCTCGCCGGTTCGGTGCCAGCCGGTGCCGACCATGAAGTTGTAGCAGAGCAGCCCGATGCCCAACTCGGCCATGTTCCCCAGCAACGTCCGGTAGTGTTCCAAAGTCTCATCGCGGCCGGGAAGCCCCAGTTTCACGCGCGACATGTCGAAGGGATCGCCCTCCAGCGCCACCACGCGCAAACCGGCCTTCGCAAGATCCCCGACGACGCCAGCCAGCGCGTCGCGCTGCCACGGCTCCGCACGTCCGGTCAGCTCCGGCGCGACTTTCACGACCACCTCGTTGATGCCCATCTGACGACACAGCGGCCACAGCCGATGCGGCCGCGGGGGAACGAATTCAATCAGTTTCATGTCCGCATTTTACCAAAGGTGAAAGCCCCGGTTCACGCCGCAATTTCAGCGGCGACGCTTTAACTCAATACGCTCTAGACGCCCGCAGCCGCCAGAAAACCGCCGTCCACCGGCACGGTGATGCCGGTCACGAAGGCGGCTTGCTCATCGTTGAGCAGCCAGCAGACGCAGCCGAGCAGGTCCTTCGCCTCGCCGAACTGCCCCAGGGGCGTGTGGCGCATCACGCTTTCGCCGCGCGCCGTCAGCCCGCCTTCAGGCGTCATCAGAATCTTGCGGCTGCGCTCGTTCACGAAAAACCCCGGCGCCACCGCATTGACGCGGATGCCCGCGGGCGCGAGGTAGACCGCAAGCCATTGCGTGAAGCTCACGATCCCCGCCTTCGCCATCGCATATGCCGGCACGCGCGTGAGGGGACGGTAGCTGTTCATCGAGGCGAAGTTCACGATCGAGCCGCGCCGCAGCGTCGCCATCTCGCGGCCGAAGATCTTCGAGGGGATCACCGTGCCCAGCGTGTTGGTGCGCACCACGGAGTCGAACGCGTCGAGATTCAAGTCGAAGAAACCGCGCATGGCCTCCGGCTTCTCAGCCTCCAGCTCCGCCGCGTCAAACACCGTCGTGGTGGTCGTCGCGACCGCCTGGTTGCCCCCCGCCCCGTTCAGCAGAAACCGGCACGGCCCCAGCCGCTCCGTCACCGTTTGCCGCGCCCGTTCGACCGCCGCCGCGTCGGTCACGTCCGCCGTCAGCGGCAACGCGATGCCGCCCTCCGCCGTGATCGCGTCTGCCACGCGCTCCAACGCCGCAAGCGTACGACCGAGCAGGGCCACCTTCGCGCCCCGCCGCGCCAGCTCTTTGGAGATTTCGGAACAAAGTGTCCCGCCCGCGCCTGTGATGACCGCGGTCTGTCCGTTAAAATATGCGTCCTTTGCCATTGCCGTCACCTTTGTCTCAGCCCCGCCCTGCTTCAAGTTTCCAGTTTCCAGTCGTCAACACCATCTCGCGCGCGTTCCCATACGTCACCGCCTGCACCAGCGGCGCCAGCTCAGCGAAGCTGTCCGGCATCAGCCCCCGCCCCGCCCACTCGCCCAACTGCCCGCAGAGCAGCCGCCTAAAATACTCGTGCCTCACCAACGAAAGCAGACTGCGGGAATCGGTGGTCATGCCGATGAAGGTCGACAGCAGCCCGCCGTTCGCCAGAGCCTCCAGGTGCTGCAGGATGCCCAGCGCGTGGTCGTTGTACCACCAGGCGGGGCCGAACTGGATCTTTCCCGCCACGCCGTCCTCGGCGTATGAGCCCGTCAGTGTCGCCAGCACCGCGTTGTCCGCCGGATTCAGCGTGTACAGGACCGTGCGCGGCAGCCGCCCTCGATCTTCAAGCTCGTCAAGAAACGCGCAGAGGCTCGCCACGTCGCACGCGCGCCCCATCCCCGCGTAACCGCCCGCAGGACCCGCAAGCCGCCGCAGCCGCGAGCTGGTCTGCCGCTGCGCGCCGAGATGAAGCTGCATGATCCACCCGCGGCGGCCATACTCGCTCCCGAGGAAGCGCAGGACCGCCGACCGCAGCCGCGCAGTCTCTTCTGCGGACAGCGCCGTGCCCTCCATCCGGCGCTGAAAGAGCCCCGCAGCCTCCGCCTCCGGACAGGATACGTAAGCGAACGCATCCAGCGCATGGTCCGCCAAGCGGCACCCCACCGCGTCGAAGGCGTCCAGACGCCGGCACACCGCGTCGCGGTAGGCGTCGAACGAGCGGACGTCCCCTCCAGCCGATTCGCCCAGCCGCGCCAGCCATGCGGGCTCCAGCGCGACGGCATCGTCGCCGCGCAGCGACGGCAACACGCGGACGGAAAAGCCCGAGGCCGCCAAGGCCCGATGAGCCGAGAGGTCGTCGAGCAGCCCGTCCGACGTGCAGGCGCACGCCACGTTGAAACGCCGCAGCAGCCCGCGTGCCGTAAACCCCGGCTCCCCCAGCTGCGCGTTCGCAGCCTCCCAGATCCGCCCGGCGGTCGCAGGCATCAGCGGCTCGCCGATGCCGAAGACGCGCGCCAGCTCCAGCGCCGTCCAGTGGCAGAGCGGATTTCCCAGCGTCTTCGGCACCGTCGCCGCCCAGGCGTCAAACCGTTCGCGCGGCGATGCGTCCTCCCCCGAAATCAGCGCCTCGGGCACGCCCGCAATGCGCATCGCTCGGTGTTTGTAGGGATCGTGCGCCACCCACAGCTCCGCCACATCCTTGAACCGCCGGTCTGCCGCGAGATCTGCCGCCGAAAGATGATTGTGATAGTCGATCACCGGCTGCCCCTCCGCCACCTCGCGGTAGAGCCGCCTCGCCAGGGACGTTCCCAACAGAAAATTTTCGTCCATCTTACGCCTTTCTCAGTCGCCATCCCAACATCAGCGCGACCGCACAACAGACCGTACCCGCCGTAAGCGTGAGCCTGCCGCTCGGCAGCGCCATGTTGAACAGGCTGATCCCGACGAACAGCAGGCCGCTGAGCCCGACCGCAACAGCAAACAAGATCATGATTGCCCGGTGCCCGTGAGGTGAAGGAGCGGCCGCGCCTTCGCTTTCGCACACCGGAGTCGCCAACCGCGAAAAAAATGCGGCGACGCGTTGCCGGTATGCCCCGCTCAGGCCCTCGCCGGGCGCGGAGAGCGCCAGCACGCCCAAGCAGACCAGCATCTGATAAAAGGTTGCCGTCTCCCAACTCAGGCCCGCATAACGCTGCAAAACCACACCCGCCACGATGCCCATGACGATCGCCGCCACCGCACCCCACGGCTTGGGCCTTCGCCAAAGCACGCCGCACAGCAACGGCACCACCAAAGGCACGCCGATCAGACCCATCAGCGTCTTGTTCACCTCGAACGCGCCGCCGAACCGCTGAACCTGTGTGGCCCCGCAGATGATCACCGTGCCGAGCGCGACGGTCATCGCACGCGCCACCGCCATCTGCTCCCGGTTCTCCGCCTTCGGGCGAAACAGCCGCCGGTAAATATCGCGCGTCAGCACGCCCGCCGTCACATTGTACTCCGCGCTGAGCGTCGACATGGTGGCGGAGAGCATGGCCGCAATCATCAGCCCCATCGCGCCAGGCGGCAACAGCCGCTTGCATACGCTGACGTAGGCCTCTTCCGGATTCGCCAGGCCCGGAACCAGCACCGCCGCCGCAATCGCCGGCAGCAGGAAGATCACCGGACAGATCAGAAACAGCGCGGCGGACATCAGCCCCATCTTCCGCGCCGCCCGCTCGTCTGCCGTGCAATAGAAACGCTGGATGAAGGCCCAGTTGCCGTTGTATTTGATGAGCACCATCGCGTAGTAAACGAACAGAAACCAGAAGTTCCCCTTGGGGCCATGCGTCCAGGTGAAATGCTCCGGCAATGCGGCTGCCAGCGCCCCGAAACCGCCGACCGCGCTCAGCGCCAGAGGCACCATGACCGAGGTGATCATCAGCAGGATCGCGCACTGCACAGCATCCGTCACCACCACCGCCCACAGGCCGCCGATCATGGTGTAGATGATGACAATGCCGCCGGAAACCGCGATCGCCTGGTTCATGGAACAGCCCAGTGTCCCGGAAATGAAAACGCCCAGCGCATACAGGCGGACCATGTTATCGAGAATCCTGAACCCGACCCCGCCCCACGACGTGATCTGCCGCACCGCTGAACTGTACCGCTGCTCCAGGTACTCGACCGGCGTCACCAGCCCAGCCCGCCGCCAGCGGTGCGCGAGAAACGCCGTGCCCAGCAGCGTCGCGGGCACGGCGCTCCAAAGGATCACCACCGCCACGAGCCCGTCCTTATAGGCCACCCCCGCGTGCGCGACAAACACGAACGTGCTCACCATCGTCATGTAGTTGCTGACCGCGCCCAGATGCCAAGGGACCGCATTCCCTCCCGCGAAGTACTCTTTCACGTTCTTGACGTAGAGCCCCAAAACGCCGCCGATGCCGGCCATCATGACCAGGTAGATGGCGATCGCGGTATAATCCAAAGCTACCAGTCCATTTGTCATTTTCCGCTTTCCCGCGCCAGTTCCAGCACCTCGCGTGTCCGCTTCAGAATCGCCGGCACATTCAGTTTCTTGCACCCCCGATACCAGTTCGCCCACTTGCCGTGGCAGTACCCTTCGGCCAGCGCCGGAATCTTTGCGAAAGCGGCTTCCGCCGCCTCCAATGCCCGCACGCACGCCGCCCGGTCGCCCACATCGAGCGCCTCGTGCGCCACCAGAAGGTTCTCCAGCCAGGCGCTGACCTGATCCATGAGGTCGCTGGGGTAGAGCAGGTTATCCTGCAAGAACGCCAGGTCTTGAGCGGGCAGCGAGGCGGCCCCCGCGCGCGCCGCCAGAGAGGCCAAGGAGAACCCGACTCTCTGAGCCGCCGTGCGCTTGATGGTTTCGCGCCTCCCAAGACCGGCCGGGTGCATGTCACTCAGCCCCGCATGAAAGGCGTCCTCACCGGAAGCCGTCGCGTTGGTCGCCGCCGTCTTTTCCGCAGCCCCTGGCATCCGGATCGCTTCAGGTTCCGCCCCCGTTCCGATTGAGCGCGTCTTTAATTTCTTCGACATTTCAGCCAGAGCCGTCCGGCCCGCGCCGAACATTTGTCCATCCATCAGAAAAGGCACCTGCTGCTTGTCGTGGATCTGATACGCGTTGAAGTAGATCTTATAGGCGTTCGCGATCTCGGACTGCCTCTCTGAGAAACGTTCCTTCACCCAAGAATCCAGCCATGCCTCGGGCTCGAACCCCTCCATTTCCCAGGTCATGTCTGCCGAGGCTTTCAGCCCCAGCACGAACTCCCGGACATTGCCGACGTTGAAGATCGCATACGCGTTGGCCCCTTTATCGACGGCCTTCTGCAGCAGGTCAAACGTCTTGTGCGGCGGCACCGTCTGCGCCAGGTGCGGCCCACAGCCGATCAGCCCGTGGTGGTAGTAAACCCCGTACGTGTTCTTCGGATTGCGCGGCGTCGAATAGAAGTCCTGCTGCCATTTCCACCCCGGAGAGTTGTCGGCGAAAACGACCATCGTATCTTCCGGAATCGTCAACAGCCCCTTTTGATTCAGGACCGATCCCTCCGCCCACAGCGTGGTGGAAAGATAGCGCGGCTGCCGCGGACACACCCGGTCCAGGATTTCCACCTGCGCCGCCATCGCCTCGGAGATCAGCCGCCCCCGGTCCGCATCCGACTGCGGCACCTTCGGGTCGGCCATCCACATGGGGCGGTCCGCAACCCCGCGCAGCCCAAGTTGCCAGATCACGTTCGGGTAGGCCGACCATTTCTCCGCGTAAACCCGCCACACTTCGCGAACCTCGTCCGGGTGGCTGTAATAGGAGTACTTCAGCTCCTTGCCGCGCGCCTTCCAGTAGTTGAAATACGCGAACGCGCTCACCCCCATGGGCTCGACGTGATGCTGCGAGACGAACACGCCCCGCCGCACGCACTCCTCGACCAGCGACGCCTCCGGCGGATTCAGGATGTCGATGAAACTGGCGGGGATGATGAGGTTGCAGCGGCAGCGGACCAGCGCCTCGGCCACAGCCCGCAGCGCCTCGCGGTTGACCACCTGCGCATAGTACGGATAGTCGATGTTGCGCCGGCCCCCGCTCTCCAGCCACTCGGTCAGCAGATCCTCGTCGTTGATGAACCAGCCGCGGAACTTGAAAGTCGGCGCTCCGGAAACCAGCGCGACCGAGTCCCAGCGCAGCGCAGGCCGTTTCTCCGGCTCGCACCCCGACCAGAAGCCCATCGGATCGACTTTCAGGAATTTTTCGATGAACGCGTAAACACCGAACATCGTTCCGCGCGTGTCGCCGCCCTCGATGAACAGCCGGCCCTCGCGCTCCTCGACGCGGTAGCTCTCCCACGGGCCGCCTGCCCGTGTGCCGATGAAGACGCAATTTCCTGAGGACGGCGCGCTGCCCGAAACGACCTCAGGCCTGCGCCCCGTGATCCGCTGCACGTCCGACGCCAGATCCTCGGCGGCCAGCCGCACATGCTCCGGCTCGCCATCGCCCACCATGATCCTTGCCACGCGACTGTCTGACACAAACACAAAACCGCCGGCAGTCGCGTTCCACGCGACCAAAAACATTCCTGTAACCCAGAGATTCAGTTGCCAACGCATGGATTAAACTTTCTTCAGGGTATCTGCGCATCATCTTACAAAAAACAGTGTTCCCTGAGGCGAAACGGACAGAATGATTGAGTTGCCGACTATTCGGAGGTTTACGCACCAACCTCCGGAAAGTTCAGGCTGAACCGAAACCTGCCAATTGTTCAAAGCGGTATTTCCGGCCAACGCATCCGCCCTGATCAGCACATACTGTCCCGTCACGCCCGCCGGCAGGGAAGCCTCCACGAAACAGACTTCGGGTAGCGTCAGCGTCCCCGCAACAACCACGTTTCCACTGGCCCCCGCCTCAGCCGTGAACAGAAGACCCGAGCCGGATTCCATCGCCAATCCGCCCGCGAACATCAGGTCCGCCTCGTTGAAACGGGATTCCAGTTTTCCGCCTGCTTTCACAACCGTAGCGCCCGCGAGCGTGCCGCTGCCGCCGAAGCGACCACCACCCTGGACAGTCAACAAGGTGTCGGGACTCATTGCGCCAATCATTTCGAGCGTCGCATTTGTCACATGGATACAGCCAGCAAACATCGCGTCCGTTCCGCCCACCGTTTGACAGGCACCCTCCGTCACCTCAAACAACCCGTCGCCCGTCAGCACGCCATTAAAGGTGCCGCCACTCCCGCCCAAAACGCAGAGCCTCCCCCGCTCGAGCGTGACGGTGCCGGCCCCGTTCAGCGCGGCGATCCGTTGCGAGGTCTGCTGAATGGCCAGTTCTGCTCCCTCCTCCAGCGTGACCGTCCCGTCAACAGGCAGGACATTATAGTCCACACTGGCGCTGTTCGTCATCAGCACCCCAACCTCCCATGGCGCGAGCGCGCGGTTAAACAGAACACATTCGTCGATAAGACCCTTATAGACACGGGTGGTCCCCTCCGCCCCGTTTCCGATTCGGAATGCGGCTCCGCCCGGCGTCACACTTTTTGCGAAGGCCTGACTGACGATCTTCCCGTCCAGATAAACGGTCTGCCGGCACGCGCCGCCCGCAGGATCGTACGTGACAGCCATGTGATGCCAGGCATTTCTCAGATCGGGAATCGAAACAAGCGTCGAAGCCTGCCAAGGCCCCACCCCAAGCACCGTGTACGAATTATTCAACTGGGCGCGAAAAGAATTGTTGATGAGGCTCCCTCCCCAATAAAACAGCATGGCGGTCTTGGGACAATCCGAAGCGGGTTTAACCCACAAGGCAACCGTAAAAGGCGCGTCTCCGCGCGCCATTCCGGAAGGGAACGAGTCTGCCTTCAGCCAGTTCTTATTTGTGATCGAGAGCGCACCCCCGAAGATTCCACCGGCCGCCCAGGACAAGGGCCCGACGGCAGGGTCGGCTTCGCTTAAATGATTTGTGAAAACAGAGCGGTCACGTTCAAGACGCTCCGGATCATCGAACGGATAATGGGCAACTATTCCCGGCAACACATGCGTATGCACGGGTTGCCTGACGCCGTTCATCAGACGCGAAACATCGTCGGGGTCTGCCCGGTCCAGCACGACAAACTCATCGATCAAGCCACGGTAAAAACTCCCGTCCGGCGCACTGAAGTAGGTTCCGACAAGAAAATCAACGGCGTCGGCAACGGAGCGGGGCCCCACCGACAACTCAAGTGCTTTGACCCCGTCCAAAAAGCCGAGCAGCACTTGGCTTTTTCCGTAATTCGAAACTCCGTTCGTCACATACATCAAAGCGATATGGTGCCAGCCGTCCGGCGGATCTCCCGCCACAAAATCGCTCCCGACGTCCAGATTGCCGTTCCCTGTCGCCGCAACGGAGCGGGAACCGTTGTACAACCTGAAGCACACCGAATCCCCAGACGCCAGCCGCCAGGCGAACAGCGTGCTGCCGTCCGGAGCGTCATCGGCAAAATTGAACCACGCTGAAACGGTAAAGGGAACGTTCCCCGTTGACAAGCCGATGAAATTCGTTGCACTGCGCACCAGCCAGTTGTCGTTGGTGATGCCGACCGCTCCGCCCACCTTGCCGTCGGGAACGTGGAAAGGAGCCGGGCGATTCGTGTAGCGGATCGCCAGGCCGTTGCCATGACCGCTGCCGTCGGCCCCGAGATCGGACGCGTCGTCAAACGAATAATGAGCGATCAGATGGGCTTCCAGGTCGCTGGCATCCTTGACCTCCAATGTTCCGGAGACGACATGCGTGCCGCCCGTGTAGCCGTTCGCTCCGGAAAGGGTAACCGTTCCGTCGCCCGTTGCCACCCGAAAGCCGAGAGAACCCTCGATTCGGCCGCCAAAAACCGAGGTCCCTGTGATCTCTAAATTCGCTTCTGATCCTTGCACAATGCCCTTTCCTGCCAGTGTCTTCAGCGAAACCGCGTCCTGCACGGCCAGCGTTCCGTATGAGCCCACCGTGATGTCGGCCGCTGGACTGGTCGCCGCCTTGGCAGGCGCAATGCTCATCATCAGCAAACGAACTTGCGCTTCCGACATCGCGCCTTTCGCAACGACCACTTCGTCCATCGTGCCTTCAAAATAACGTTGCGTTGTATAAGCGAGGCCCACCATGAAGTTCTGTGCGGGAATAGAAAGCACCGGCGTCGCTTTTGTGCTGCCAGGATTCCCGTTGATGTAGAATGTGCGCAGCTTGGCGGCCGAGTCATAGACCATCGCCACATGCATCCATCCTGACGTTTGATCCCCGGCTATCGTCGTGAAAATATAGCTGCTGTCGATCACGTAGTGCAGAATGTTGCCGTCCTCCGGCTGGAGCTGAAGAGCCGTATAGCTCCTGTTTGCCGCCGTGTTGCCCCAGCCCATCACGGACTGTTTGTTTGTGCTGGCCGTTTTAACCCATGCGGCCATGGTAAACGATTCATCTCCAGAGGGGAAGCCTTGAACCGTTGCCCGTTTTAAATTGGAACTGCCGTCAAAGTGAACGCCGCCTTCAAAACGGCCTGCGGCCGAATATGAGACGCCCCCTTCAGCGCTCAGATCGTTGCCCTTGCCGCTCGCATCGCGGCCGATGTTCTGGGGATCGTCAAAAGGATAATAGGCGATGATCTCAAACACCGTGTCAGGATGGGGAGAGCCAAAAGACAGCGTGCCTTCCCGCACCTCTGTCAGGCCGCTATAGACGGTGTTCGTCAACAGATACAGTGCTCCGGTTCCCAGCTTGACAAACCCCTCCGATCCGTCCAGCCGCTTGGAGAGATAAACCGTGGTGTTGCTGACCGTGATTTCCGGACGGCTTAGAGGTCGGCTCAGCGTCAGAGGTTCACCTGTCCGATTGCCGAACGCGTCGGCATCTCCCAGCACCCACGCGAAGCCCCCCTCCGTGTCCCCGAACGACAGCGCCCCCAGCGTCCGGGCTTCGGGATCATGCACCCGCATGTTTTGAGACAAGGACAGGGACATGAAGTTTGCACCGAATCCAGCGCCGGTGGCGGGCGTCGATGAGGCCCAGTTCGAAAGATTTGACCACACCCCTCCCACCGTATTCGTCCAGACACCGTCGGCCGCATATGCGCCGACCGATACCCACACCGCCACAGCCGCATTTCTCCAACGTTTCATGAACGCCCCCTCCCCGTTTTCATACGCACTTATTGTTTCTTAAGCACACACTCTTTTTCGGCGATCAACACCGGCGCGTCATAGACAGGCACGTCTCTGAAAACAGTCACGCCGTTCTCACGCTTCACCCGCTCCGCGGGAAACGTGTAGATTCGCCCGGACACGAGGTCAACCCACACCGGTTCTTTGATCGTGCACCCTTTCACCGTCACTGCCGCAGGGATCGTTGCATTGCTGTCGGAGGGTATGCCGCTACGGTCCCAAAGCACGACGACCTGACGCCCCCCTTCATCGTGGTACACATAACACGACACCTTGTTGGTACATCCGACCTCCGCAACCTCGTTCGTGATGCGTGTCAATGACTGATCGAACACCGACACCGCATTCTGAACGGCATAATAGGCGAGTTTAATTTTCTCAACCCGCTTGTCGGACGTCGTACGCAACAGCCCTTTGCGATTGATCAGACTGGCGTCTTTACCTTTATACACCATATCCATCATCGCAAAAACAGAGGACTCGATATCACGCCCGAGATCCCCCATCATGCGGCGGAGATCCCATTTGGCCTGCATGAGTTCCGACCACTCATAATCGCGCAGCGCCAGCCCATGCTGCAATTCCGACGGGCAGCCGCTCTCGCCCTGGCGAAGCACCGCCTTTGTCGGGTATTTGTCGAGCACGCGCTTCATGGAGCCCACCCCTCCGTACAGCGCGTCCGGATTCTTCGGATAACCGTGGTAGCTGAACCACGTAAACAGGTCCAGCCCGTCCAGTTCCTGAACCCGTTTCAAAAAACCGTCAAAGTACTTGAAGGGCGTCCCTGCCGATGCGAGACCGGCGATTTTTGCAGACGGGTCAACTCGTTTAACGATTCGTGCCGTACGCACATTGAACTCGGCGAGCCTTTCCGGCGTGTGCGCTTTGCTGCCGTTAGGTTCGTTCCAGATTTCCCACTCGCGCACCTTGCCTTTGTACCGCAGGGCTGTCGCCTCAACCCAACGGTCCCAAGCAGCCAACCCTTCCTCCGAGCTTGGCAGACGGGCGCCGAGCACCGTGGTTCCGCCCCCCTCATAGATCGGATTCCCATATGAAAGCTCGAGCCAAAGCTCGAGCCCTCGCGTAGCGGCATCCGCGACAATTTCGTCGATCCACTTGAAATCGTAGACGCCCTTCTGTTTTTCGCACTTTGCCCACCCCGCTTGAAAGCGGATCTTCTTGATGCCCAGTGGTTCGAGGTAGTCTTTGTATTCGTGGTAGTCCGTATAGTCGCGATCCACCGTCTCACACCCCACCGTCCAATTCGATTTTCGGATCTCTTTGGCACTTTTCGGCTGGATCGTGCCGATCCGCTCTAACCCCGGCCGAATGTCCGTCTTAACCCGGTCCGGCGACGTGTCGATGTCCGGCCCTGCCCATGACGATGCGACACAAAAAACGGTCGCCAGTGACGCGCCCAGTTTCCCGTGCGAACCATGATATCTTTTCATCATTTTTAACCTCTTTTAAAACACCGTAGCGAGCATACGTGTCCTGTCCCCCTTGAACAACGGCGATAATGCGAACTCGGCTTGTCATTTTCGGAACACTGAATCACAAAATCCACTTGTTTGTCAGACCTTCCCCCGCTATAGTTTTATCAATGAAGAGGGCGACAAAGAAACGGATGCCGCAGGTGGCGGTTCTGCTTGAATCGTCGCACGGCGTTTCGCGCGCGATGCTCCAAGGCGTCTTCAACTACGCCCGCGCCTACGGCCCGTGGAGCCTCAACATCGCCGAGGGCGGCGCGGGCGACCAGCACGTTCCCGACATGCGCATCTGGAAGGGGGACGGCATCATCGCCCGCGTGCCGAACGACACCGCCGCGAAGGCCATCGTCGCCTCCCGGCTTCCCGCCGTGCTGTTCAACCCGTCCGATGCCTACCTCGACTCCAACCATCCGCTCGCGTCTTATAGTCGCATCCAGTTCGACTCGCACGCCATCGCCACGCTGGCAGCCGAGTACTTTCTCGGACGCACACCCCGCCCCTTCGCTTTCGTCTGCCATCCGTCGGAACCCAACTGGTCACGTTGGCGGCGGGAAGCGTTCACCGCGCGCCTCGCCCAAGCCGGCGCGCCGTGCCACGTCTATCCTCCTCCTCCACCCGACAAACGCGACTGGTCCGCCGAACGCCCGCGCCTCTGCGCCTGGTTGCGCAAACTTCCGAAACCGTTGGCCCTTTTCGCGGCCAACGACAGCCGCGCGCGGCAGGTGCTCGACGCCTGTCTGGTCGCCGACATCGCCGTGCCCTACGAGGCCGCCGTGCTGGGCGTCAACAACGACGCGCTCATTTGCGAAACCTGCCTTCCGCCGCTCTCCAGCATCGCGGTCGACGACGAGAAGGCCGGCTACGAGGCGGCCCAACTGCTCGACCGCCTGATGCAAGGCACGGATCGCCCAAGGCGCACCGTGCGCTACGGTCCCACGGAAATCGTCGAACGCGCCTCAACCGCCGATCTGTACGTCTCAGACAAATGGGTCATTCGCGCACTGGAGTTCATCCGCATCAACGCGGGGCTCAACATACGCGTCTCCGACGTGGCCGGCCACCTCGGCATCACCCCCCGCTGGGCGGAGAGCCGCTTCAAGGAATCGATGGGGCATTCACTCCACAAAGAGATCCACCGCGTCCGCATGACCACGGCCCGAGCCATGGTCACCTCGACCGACCGGCCCTTCGCAGAAATTGCCGCCCGCTGCGGTTTTCAGAGCGCCAACCACCTCTGCAAACTCTTCAAATCCGCCTACGGCTGCACCATGGGCAGCCTCCGTCTGTCGGGCGATCAAGCTGAGAAAACGTTGGGGAGAGAAAGAACCTTCGACTCACGTATTACCTCAAAACCAGCGCTTTCTCCGCGACCAGGACCGGCGCATCGTACACCGGCACGTCCGTGAACACCACCGCGTCGCCCTCGCGGGCCACGCGTACGGCAGGAAACTCGTAAATCCGCCCGGAGACGAGATCCACCCAGACGGGCTCTTTGATCGAGCAGGCTTTCACCGTGATGTTTGCCGCCACCGTTTCAAAGGAATTGGAAGGCACAACGCTGCTGTTCCAGACCGTCAGGAGCTGTTGCCGGGTCTCCGGATTCTGATAGACAAAGCACGCGGTCGGGTGGGCACACGCGACGCCCGCCACGTCGCCCTTCACCCGTTCCAGCGTGTTGTCGAACACCGCCACCGCGTTTTGCACCGCGTAATAGGCGAGCTTGATTTTGTCGACCCGCTTGTCCGCTGTGGCGTGCAGCAGCCCCTTGCGGTTGATCTCGCGCCCGACATGGTTGAAGTCGCAGATCGTGAAGACGGCGGACTCCACGTCGTGCCCGAGGTCGCCCAGCATGCGCCGCAAATCCCACTTGGCCTGGCTGATCTCCGTCCACGGATGCTTGGACAGCGCGAAGCGCGTCGCCGTCTCCGAAGGGCAGCCGTTCTCGCCTTGGCGCATCTTGGCGCTCTTCGAATATTTCGCCAGCGTCGCCTTCAGTTCCTCGACCTTCGGATAGGAGCGGTCGGGGTTGTACTCGTAGCCATGGTAGATGAACCACTGGAAGAGATCCACTTTGCCCCGCTCCGCCAGCGCCGCCAGACACTTGTCCAACAGCTTCGGACTGGAACTGGCGAGCGAAAGGCCGGCGATCCGCGCGTCGGGAATCACGCGCTTGATGATCTCCGCCGTGCGGATGTTGAAGACGGCGATGTCCGTCGGCGTGTGCGCCTTGTTGATGTCCGGCTCGTTCCACATCGCCCAATCCCGGACTTTCCCCTTGTAGCGCACAGCCATGGCCTCCACCCACGTGTCCCAAGCCGCCAACGCCACCTCGTTCGTCGGAAACCCGCCCGCAAGATCGAACCCGCCGCCGCCCGCGTAAATCGGATTGCCGTAGTCCGTCTCAAGCAGGATGTTCAGGCCGCGGCCGCGCGCATCGTCGACGAGCCTGTCCAGCCAAGCGAAGTCATGCGAGCCCTTCACCTTTTCCGTCTTGGCCCACCCCCCTTGCAGGCGGATCGTCTTGATCCCGAGCGGCTCGATATACGCCTTGTACTCGTCATAGATCGCGAAATCCCGGTCGAGCGTCTCGCATCCCAGGGTCCAGTTCGAACCCTGAATCTCGGCCGCGCGTCGCGGCGTGATCGTGCCGATCCGCCGCAGCCCGGGATTGAGGTCGGTCTTCGCCCGCTCGGGCGACGTGTCGATTTCCGGCCCCGCCCATGCTCCGCCAGCCCCAAGAGTCAATGACAACGCGACCCGCATCACACGATACGAAACAAACCGTTTATTCATGAGTCATCCTTTGATCGAAGTTACCATTGTAGGATAGGTCCTTCGGGTCAATCCGACAATGGCGATATCGCGAATTCGGATTGCGTTTATCGGAATTACTTTTTTGCCGGCCACCCCGGAAGCATCTTTGTCTCCAGCCCGCGCACGTCGTCGACGAGCAGGGCCGGCCGCGCGTCCGGTTCCGAGACGCTCAGTTCAACGTTGTCCAGCATGACCCCGTCGGCATGACGAATGAACAGGCCGTAGGCCGGCAGCGTGCCATACATCGAGCCCGATGGATAGGCCTTCTCCTTTTCAGGAATCTTCCGGGCCGCCTCTTCCGCAGTGCCCCCGCCGGCGAAGCGGATGCGGATATCGCGCAGCGTCACCCGTTCGACCCGGTGCCCCGGTAGTCCGGTGACGGAACAGCCCGTCCTGCCGGCACCCTCTGCCCGCAGGTTGGACACCGTGATATCGCGCATCGCTCCAACGCCCGGAACAGGGTGCCCCGGCACCGGATTGCCGCGGTTGCCCAGGCGGATGAACAGCGGGTTCTCCACATTGCGCAGGACGATGTTCGAGACCGCGACCCGCTGGCATACGCCGCCGTCCACCGTCTCGATCGCGATCCCGTCCCGCGAGTCGTACAGAAAACAGTCGGCGAAGCGAATGTCCTCGAAGCCTCCCTGCGACTCGGTCCCCAGTTTCAGCGCGGCAGGAGAGCCCGACAAGCGGCACCCCGTCACCGTGACGTTGCGGCAGGGCCGCCCCGCGACGGTGGACTTCAGCACAATCGCGTCATCGCCGCTGTAGACGTCGCAGTCCCTGATCCTCACCCCGTCACAGCTGTCGATGTCCATCCCGTCGCGGTTCTCGCGCTCGCGGCTGCGGATGGTGACCCGCTCGATCTCGACGTCCTCGCAGGCGAGATAGTGCGAGAGCCAGCGCGCCGAGTTCAGAAACAGCAGACCGCTCACCCGCACCCGCTTGCATTCGCTGAACCGGAGAATGTAGGGGCGCCCGCCGTCGTCGCCCTTTTTCGCAGGGAACATCACCCCCTGCCCGTCGATCACGCCGTCTCCGGTGAGTCCGACGTTCTCCTGCCGTTCGGCGTAGATCAGGTACTTGGTGAAACGGGCCCTGTACAGGTAATCGACTCCCGGCGTGAGGCTGGGATAATCCTTGATGTGCGCGCTGCCGCGCAGCACCGCGCTGTTGGTAACCGACAGCGTCACGCCGCTCTTCAGCACCACCGTGCCGGAGAGAAAGACGCCGCCGCTCAGGTTGACGCTCCCTCCGCCCGCCTGCGCACACGCGTCTACGGCCGCCTGAATCGCCTGCGTGTCGAGCGTGACGCCGTCCGCCTTCGCCCCGTAGTCGCGCGGGTTCCAGACGCGGGCCTCGGCACAGGCAAAGTCAGCCAGAAGCAAAGCCGCCGCCAAGCCCAGTAGCGCTGGACGTATCGGACAGCGCATCCGTGTGTCCGGCATGTCCGCACGCACTTCCCCTGCACACGGCACCCCTTTGACTTTTTGTTCTCTCACCCATCTGCTGTTTAGACTTTTCAACATAATAGAGTCTCTCATTCTCCCCGCGTCGCGTTAAGCTCATGAACGATGTTCGGCGTCACCCCGATGAGTTTGGGGTTCCGCGTATCGTTAGAAAAAACGTACGGACCTTTTCACCGCGGATTCTTTGGATTGAAACCTCCCGGGAACGGCTGCGCCCCCGGCAGGAACAGATAGAGGCAGGCGCGCCGGTCGCTTTCACCCATGAACAGCGTCCCGTCGATGCCCGTCGCCATCGCGTCGAACTGGTATGCGCGCTTGGCGTAGTAGGGGCTGCGGTCAACCGCGAGTCCGCCCCAGTCACGAAACCCCTCCTCGCCGTCCAGCCCGTAGCTGAACAGCTTGCACGGCTCCTCGAACTCGCCGCACAGCATGTACAGGCGGTTGTCCGGTCCGAGGGCCATCCCGCGCACCCGCCGCGACAGGCGCGGTTTCCCGAGGTTGACGAGCCTGTTCCGCTCCCGGTTCAGGCGGAACAGGTACCCGTCGCTCGAAGCCCCGTAAAGGAGGCCCTCCTGCGCCGCCGTCCAAGCCTCGATCACAGGATACCCGTGGTAGTTCCACGCCTCATAATACTCGCCCGGAATCTGCATGTCGGTGCGCGCCAGCTTCTTGGCCACCGGATCGTAGACCACGATGCGGCCGTCCTCGCCCGAGGTGTAGACGCGCCCGTCCGGCGCGGCGTGCAGCGCGCGCGGCACGCTGCGCCACGTGCGCTCGGGCCCGGAATAGACCTTGCGGTCGAGCAGCGGCAGGTCCTCAAGCGTCTTGTTCTTTTCCAAGTCCCATACGAAGAACCGCGCGTCCGGATAGGTGATCCCGTAAAGACGGCGCGCCTTGGCGTCCAGCGCAACGGCATAGACCGTGTTCCCTTTCACAGGCACGCCGAGATCTTCCAGCGGACACTTCTCGCCAGGCAGTCGCGCCTCCGCATCGCCCTTGACCGGATCGTACCGGTAAAGATGCCCGCCCGGATAGTCGGCATAGGGCGCTGCGATATCTTTCCACAGCTGCTCCTCGATGGCCCGGAACCCGCCGGGGAAGCTCTGCGTCAGCGCCACCGGCGACAACATGCTGAGCCCGCCGCCGATCAGCAGCGTGCCGTCGGCATCCTGCGCCAGCGTGTGATACACGCCCTTGGCGTCGCCGATGCGCCCCAGCGGGCGCACCTTGTTGATCGCCCGGTCGTAGAGGAACAGGTGCGACGCGCTCTTGCCGCTGGTCGCGCCGTAAACCCTGCCGCCGGCGGCGGTCAGCAGCGCCGTGATCGGCGCGTCGTCCGCCTCGATGGCCGACACGTCCGGAAAGCCCAAGTCGCGGTAATCCAGCCGGTGCGCGTCAAAGTTGGGGTTCACCCACTTCTGCGCGTACGCGGCGGGAGCCGCGAATAGCGCGACGCACAAAGCACATGACCGCACAAAATGACCGCTCGACTCGCCGTTCACCGCCCACTGCTCTCTGCCCTCTGCTCTCCTCACTTCGCACCTCCCGCTTCCGGCGTGTAACAAACCAGCCCGATGCTGAACGGCCACTTGTTGTCGATCTTGTTGGCCACATGGTTCGGGTCGCGCTCCTCGACCGCCCCCACAAAGTAAATCTTGCCGTCCTTCTTCCCCGTGCAGGCGCCGCCCAGTCCGAATACGCGCCGCCCGTCCTCCGCGCGCATCAGCCCCAGCTCGCGCCGCTCTCGCTTGTCCAGATCGTAAACGATCAGCGCCGACTCCGGCGGCACGTCCTTGCCGGTCAGGTGCGCCGTGAACTTACGCTCGTCCGCCACATCCCACGACGTGCCCGCGTAGTCGAAGGCCACCGACACCACCGGCGCGTAGTAGAGCAAGCGTTTCGGCGTGATCGTCAGCGCCAGCGTCGACACCGGGATCAGGCTCGGGTCGGCACCCAGGTAGCGCTCGGCACACAGCCGCACCAGCGGCGTGATCGTGCCTTCCGGGCCGGCGTAAGGATCGAAACGGAAAAGCATCGAGTCGCCCACCACCACGCCGTAAGCAACACGCTCCTGCGGCTCCCACTCGATCACGCGCCAGTAGACCTTGCGGTCGATCAGCGGGTTGGACATGGTGCGCGGGGTCGCACGCGGGTCCAACGGCAACCGCGTGCCTCGCAGGTCCCAAAGGCGGTCTTTAACGGGATCATATTTCCAGACCCGCCCGATCGGGAAGGACCCGTAAACATTGCCGGCGTCGTCCGCGAAGATCGTGCGGCAGATGTCCCAGTCGTCAACGCGCCCCAGATCGGTCGTGCATCGCGTGGCGACATCCAAGGCGTAGAGGTGGCCGTCCTCTGCCAGCCCGTAGACTCGCTGATACTTCGGCTCATACACGCAGCCGAGCAGCCCCCACTGGCGGTTGATTTGCCCGAGGTTCTCCAGCTGCCCTTTCGCCGGATCATAGCGGAACCAGTGCGGGCCCCGATAGCTCGCGGGGTCCACGCACTCCGGCCCCGTGTCCTCGCAGAAGTCGCCGAAGTAGATTCGGCCCTGCGCATCCTCGCTCATCCGGACGTGAATTTTTCCCGTGGTGCGGATGCCCTTGCCCCGCTCCTCCTTAAACTCGGTCATGTCCGCGACATGCCGCATCGCCAGCGACTGCGGGTCAAACTCATAGAAGTGCGCGGCCTCCGCATGCGTGCACAAGCCGATGTACAGCTTGCCGCTCTTGGCGGCATAGAGCGCGCTCCACATGCTGTCTTCGCGTTCACTGCCGCCAGTGAACCGATAGTGGCTGACCTTGACAACGGACGGCTCGTCAGGGCTGGCCGGTTTCCCGGCCAACACGCAGGCGGCAGCCGACAGACACGCGGCCGTGACACGTTTAAGAGAGAGCTTCATGCCTTCACCTTTCAAGGACGCTCGCGCCTGCGTTTTACCGCACGTCCGGCACTGAGACATCGTTACCTGTTAACGGAGAGAGCTTACACGTCCTCCGACATCCGGACAATTTCTCAAATGCGAACTCGGCTTACTGTTTTGCGAAGTCCACCGCCGCGGCCGGCGGCCGCACATCCGCGTGGGCGTTGCGGCCTTCGGGCAGGCTTCGCCGCCCCAGCAGAACGACACGCAATCGCGCTTGCGGAACGGCTCTCAGGCCCCGTATAATCCGGGCACCATGAAACCAACGGCTCGCACTCATATGCCGCAGGTCGCCGTGCTGCTCGAATCTTCGCACGGCGTTTCGAGAGCCATGCTGCAAGGCATCCTCAACTACGTGCGCGTGTACGGCCCTTGGGACATCCATGTCGCTGCCGGAGGCACCAACGACCTCAAAATGCCTGACCTCCGCCGCTGGAAAGGCACGGGGATCATCGGACGCGTGACAACCGATGGCATCGCCCGCGACATTCTCGCGTCCAAACTTCCGGCCGTGCTGTTCAACCCCGGCGACCGCTTTCTCGCGCCTTCCCACCCGCTGTCGAAATTCAGCCGCACCCAGTCCGACTCGTGCGCGATCGGAAAAATGGCTGCCGAGCACTATCTCGGACTGCCCTTCTCGAATTTCGCCTTTGTCGGCGAGAGCAGCGGCATCCGCTGGTCGCAGCTGCGTCAAGCGGCCTTTGCGGCACGGCTCGCTGCGGCGGGCAAGTCCTGCCTGGCCTATCCGTTGCCGCAACCGGATTGCCGGGAGTGGGAAGCCGAGCGCCCGAGCCTCTGCAAGTGGCTCAAAAAGCTTCCGAAGCCCGTTGCCATTTTTGCCGCGAACGACAACCGTGCGAGCGATGTGCTGAACGCCTGCCTCGGAGCCGGAATCGGCGTGCCGTACGAGGCGGCGGTCCTCGGCGTCAACAATGACATCCTGATCTGCGAAACCTGCATCCCGCCCCTCTCCAGCATCGCCACGGACAGCCAAAAAGCCGGATACGAGGCCGCCCGCATCCTGGATGAACGCATGCGCGGCACCGGCAAACGTCAGCAGATCGTGACCTATGGCCCGACCGGCGTCGTCTCACGCGCCTCGACCGAGGCGCTGCATGTCAATGACAAGCTGGTGATCCGGGCGCTGGAGTTCATACGCATCAACGCGGGCCTCACGATCCGCGTTTCCGACGTGGCCGGCCACCTCGGCGTGACTCCCCGCTGGGCCGAGATGCGCTTTCAGCAAACGCTGGGCCACTCCATTCTCGACGCGATCCAGCGCACCCGCATGCAGACCGTCTGCGCCATGCTGAAGGAGACGGACCTGCCGCTCAACGCCATTTCGAAGAAGTGCGGCATCTCGCATCCCAATCACCTCTGCGCGCTCTTTCGGCGGCAGTTCGGCATGACCATGAGCGACTATCGCCAGCAGCACCCATCGCCTGCGTTTTAGCTCGAGCACACACGTCACGGACCGACACGTTACCCTCCCACACCCGCAAGGACACGTAACAAACATGCGCTACATCGAAACCCTCCGAACGGCACTCCTTCTCACGCTGGTCGCCCCCGTTCTGTCAGCCGCGGCCCCAAAGGCCGTTTGGGTCGAGGCCGAGTCCTTCCGCGACCTCGGCGGCTGGGCGCTTGACGCGCAGTTCATGGACCAAATGGGGTCGCCCTATCTTCTCGCGCACGGGCTTGGCGTGCCCGTCGAAGATGCGTCTACCCGCGTCGACTTTCCCTCTCTGGGCACCTACCGAGTCTGGCTCCGCACCTTGGATTGGGTTGCCCGGTGGAAGGCCTCTGGCACGCCCGGCCGCTTCCAGCTGCTCATCAACGGCAAGGCCCTCGCCGCCGACTTCGGCTCAGAGGGCGCAGCCTGGCATTGGCAGGACGGCGGCCTTGTCGATGTCACGCAGCCGCAGTCGACTCTCACGCTGCGCGACCTCACCGGCTTCGAGGGCCGCTGCGACGCGATCCTGTTCTCCGCCGACGCCGCATGGCGGCCGCCGGACGCCGGTCCCGAGCTGGCCGCGCTGCGCCGCCGGCTGCTGGCGCTGCCCGACGCCCCGGAGCCCGGCGGCGACTACGACCTCGTCGTCGCAGGCGGCGGCATCGCCGGCACGTGCGCCGCGGTCACAGCCGCGCGCCTCGGCCTGCGAGTCGCCCTCGTGCAGGACCGGCCCGTGCTCGGCGGCAACAACAGCTCTGAGGTCCGCGTGTGGCTCCAAGGCGCGCGCAGCAAGCAGCCGTGGCCGCGCGTGGGCGACGTGGTGGCCGAGTTGGAGCAGGCGAAGCAGGCTCACTACGGGCCGGCCAACACCGCCGATATCTACGAGGACGAAAAGAAGCTCGCCGTCGCGCGCGCCGAGACCAACCTCACCCTCCTCCTGCAACACCGCCTGGTTGCAGCCGAGCGCGGCGGCGCGCGGATCGGCGCCGCCATCGCGCAGGACGTGCTCACCGGCCGGCGCCGGCGCCTCGCCGCGCGCTACTTCGCCGACTGCACCGGCGACGGCGACCTCGGCGCCTACGCCGGCGCGGAGTTCGAGGTCACGCCCGCAGGGCACATGGGGCCCTGCAACCTGTGGAACGTAAAAGACACCGGCACGCCGCAGCCCTTTCCGCGCTGCCCGTGGGCGCTCGACCTTGCGGACAAGCCCTTCCCCGGCCGCAGCAAGGAGAAGCCCGACCCGCTTAAACTCGGCGGCTGGTACTGGGAGAGCGGCTTCGACCGCGACCCGATCGCTGAAGCCGAAGCGGTGCGCGACTGGAACTTCCGCGCCATGTACGGGGCTTGGGACGCCCTCAAGAACATCGACAGGGCCTTGCCCAACCACGCGCTCAACTGGAGCGCCTACGTCCGCGGCCGCCGCGAGTCGCGCCGCCTGCTCGGCTACGTGGTGCTGTCCAAAGAAGATCTTGTCTCTGGCCGAACCTATCCCGACGGCTGCGTGCCGACCGGCTGGAAAATGGACCTGCATCTGCCCGACCCCAAATACGCGAGGGGCTTCGAGGACAACGCCTTCATCTCGACCGCGCATTTCGGCAGCTACCCCATGCCCTATTGGATCCCCTACCGCTGCCTCTACTCGCGCAACATCGCCAACCTGTTCATGGCGGGCCGCGACATCAGCGTCACCCATGAGGCGCTCGGCGCGGTGCGCGTCATGCGCACGGGCGGTTGCATGGGCGAGGTCGTCGGCATGGCCGCATGCGTAGCCGCCCGGCACAGGGCCGCGCCGCGCGACGTCTACGCGAGCTACCTTGGCGAACTGCACGCCCTCATGCGCCGCGGCGTCGGAAAAGTCTCAGGCGCTGAGACGCCCTACGCGAACCAAGGCGAGGGGCCGGCACGCAAAAGCAGCGCCCCGGCGGCATCCTTGCCCGCATGGCTGCCAGCAGCGGGCACCAACCTCGCGCGCTCAGCCCGCGTCACGGTGTCCAGCACGGCCGATACCGCAGCCCTCTTGAACGACGGCAAGGCCGACCTCGCCGACAACAGCCAGCGCTGGCTCAGCGCCAAAGGCGTGCCCGTGCGGGTCGAGTTCGCATGGGACGCGCCGCAGCGCGTCGGCGCGCTCCGCATCCTGAGCGGATACCGCGACGGCGCAGGCGCGCTTGCGGGCGCCGTCGAGGCCTGGACCCTGGAAGCCTCCGACGACGGCGTCGCGTGGCGCGAGGTGCCCGGCGCTGGCGCCGCCGGCAACGCGCTGGCGGACGGGTCAGCGACCTTCACGCCCGTCACCGCCTGCCGCCTCCGACTCTCCATCACCGCGACGCGCGGCGACATCGCCCGCATTTGGGAGATCGAGCTCTACAACCCGAGCCGCTGAGCGGCTAGAGCTCCAGGTCCAAGGTCCCGCTGCCCGTCAGCGGGACAATGATCACGCGCGCGTCACTCACATACTGCGGCGTTACCGCCATCCCGTTCCAGCGCACGGCGGACGGGGCGCGCCCCGCTCGCGTGATGAGCACGCGGTACGCCTCTTGCGGCCAGGCGGTGACGGTCAGCCTCAGCGCGTCAGCAGCGCCCTTCTCTTGCTTCACCTCGCCGGGCACGTGCGCGAGCGACCCGCAGGCCAGACGCGTGACCGTGTACATCGGGGTCTTGTCATACGCCTCAGCCAGATGCGCCTGCAGCGTACCCGGATTGATCGCAGGGCCGTCGCTGACTTGAGGCTGAAGCAAGAAGTAGTCCGGGAGCAACCCCCCGCGCCCTTTGGCGTCACCGAGCGGGAAGCACATCTGCAAGCCCGCAATCGTCATGCCACGCGCCAGCGCCCGCCACACGCCGCGCTGAGCATCATCCACGCGGGCAAGGTCCTCCAGCGCCGAACGGTACACCAACCCGCACCACTGGACCGGCTGCCCGACCCAGTTGGGCGCCTGCCAGTTCGTTGCCCCAATCACGCCGATGGTGGCATAGCGTCCAATTTCGCCGCTCGTCGGCTGCGCCAGGTAAATCATCGAGACGCCGGTCCACGCCCAATATCGCGCCTGTTCCAAATGTTCCGCCTTGCCGCTCAGCAGATATCCCAGCACATAGCAGCGCACCAGCCGTGCTGAGGCCACGATGTCGGGCGTGTGCAACGGCATTTCCCACGGCTGCGCGCCGCGCGGCACCTGGCCGGCATAATTCAAGGTCATCTGGTCCAATGCCGCCAAGGATGCCGCAATGCTTGCCTCATCGCCGGTCAGAGACGCGTTCAGCAGCATCTCC
>CAYZQL010000021.1:0-24993 GCA_964480555.1 uncultured Lentisphaeraceae bacterium
GCTCAGCACGTTGAGCAGGGTGGTCTTGCCGGAGCCGGTGCCGCCCGCGACCACGATGTTTTTGCGCATGAGCACGCAGAGGCGCAGGAAGTCGGCGGCGCTGCGCGTCCAGGTGCCGAAGCCGATGAGGTCCTCGACGGTGAGGGCGCGCCGGGCGAACTTGCGGATGGTGATGCAGGGCCCGGTGAGCGAGAGCGGCGCGATGATGGCGTTGACGCGCGAGCCGTCCGGCAGGCGGGCGTCGACGTAGGGCTGGCTCTCGTCGATGCGGCGGCCGATGGGGGCCACGATGCGCTCGATCACGCCGAGCACGGACTCGTCGTCCATGAAGGTCTGGCCGGAGAGCTCGAGCTTGCCGTCACGCTCGACGTAGACCTGGTTCGGGCCGTTGACCATGATTTCAGTGATGGACTCGTCGGCGAGGAAGTCTTCGAGCGGGCCCAGGCGCATGGCCTCGTCGTAGATCTCTTTTTCGAGGCGCTGGGGGTCGATGCCGCCGGGGAGCTTCTGGTTGCGGCGGACCTCGGCGATGATGGCGCGGATGGTGTCGCGGGCCTTGGCCTGAAGCTCGTCGGTGCCGATGCGCGAGACGGTCATGCGCTTGAGGTCGAGGCGCTGGATGAGCTCGCCGTGGATTTGGTTCTTGATCGCGCGGACGATCGCGGTCATCGGGTCCACGGGCGCCTCGGCCTGCGGGCGGCCGGCGCGGGCCGGCTCGCGGGCTTCGCCGGCCGGCGGGGCGGACGGAGCCACCGCGCGCGCCCGCTCCTCCGGAGCGTCGCTGTTCGGCGGCGGCGGGGCGGACGGGTCGCCGGGGCGCGTGGCCTGCGCGTCGGCCGGCAGGGGCGGCGGCGCGACCGCGGTGCCCGCCGCGCGCGAGACGCGCAGGAGGCAGGGGCCGATGCCGATGACGTCGTCTTCGTGGACCGGGGTGCTCTCCTGGACAGGCACGCCGTCGATGAGGGTGCCGTTGCTGGAGTGGAGGTCCTCGATCGTCACGACCGACTCGCGCAGGGTCAGCAGCGCATGGCGCTCGCTGATTTCGGGGTCGCGCAGCCGGATCTTGCAGGCCTCGCTGCGGCCGATGGTGTAGATGCCGGCGGGCAGCTCGAAGCGGTTCGAGTCTTGGCCGGGATAGGCGATGTCGAGGAAGAAGGACATGGGGCGGGGGAGGAGTTAGTAGTTAAGAGTTGAGGGTTGTTGTCATTCGGCGCGCTTGCGGAGGAGCTGTTGCTGGCGGAAGGTGTTGAGGGACTCGATCTCGGTCTGGATCATCTGGAAATCGACGCGCGGCAGGGTCTTCTCGAAATAGACGTCGTCGGGGTTGCGCAAGGCGAGGGAGAGGCGCCCCTTGATCTGTTCGGAAAAGGCCAGCATCTCGGCTTCGCGCGGGGTGACCTCGAGGGTGACCATGTTGAAGGCGGCGCCGGCGCGCGAGTCGGCCGTGAGCAGCGACTTGGCGGTCTCTCTGCCGGTGGCGAGCACGAGCACGTCCTGAAGGATGGTCAGCGTGACCAGCTCCATCTCGCCCGGCGCGGTTTTCGAGGGGAAGGAGAAGGTGCCGAGCACGTCCACGTGGTCGTTCGGCTTGACCATGCCGCTGACCGAGGCGGCCCCGCTGACGTTGATCGAGACGGCCCGCATGCGCTGCTTGATGTCGCCGGCGAGGCCGCGCGCACCGGGCTCGCCGCCTTCGATGTCCGACCAGAAGACGGGCGAGTCTTTCTGGAGCGGGCGCACGGTCTTGCGGCCGATGAGGGTGAGGTAATCCTCGATTTTGACGATGTGTCCGCGGACCGAGGTCTCGATCACGGAGAGCTGGCCGATGTCCGCCTTGGCCAGGAGGGTGCCGGTGGGGAGGTCTTTCTTGACGGCCGCGACCAGGATGCGCCGGTTTTTCTGGTCGAACTCCGCTTTCCAGCGCTGGACCTCCTTGTCCTTGGCGGCCAGGTAGGAGCGGGTGAGGAAGGCGGCCAGGAGACCGATGACGACCGAGATGATCAGGATCAGTTTTTGCTTCATGGGCGGGCTTTCGTTTTTAGGGTACGGGAGACAGTTTAGGGGGTTGCGCCCTCTCTTTGCAAGAGGCTAATCGAGGTCTGCCCGGATTGCGGGTCGCGGCCGGCGAACAGGGCGCATTGCTTCTTGCCGGAGGTGAAGAGCCGGAAGGTCGGCGTGGCCGGGGCGGCTTCGGCCCAGCCTGCGCCGCGCAGGGTCTGGGCGGCCTCTTCGGCGGCGGCTTCGGGCGCGGCGGGGGAGTCGGCGGTGACGAACGCGGTGCGCGTCAGGGCGCAGACGGCCGAGAAGACGGGGGCGGCGCTGAGGGCGGGGAGCGCCTCCGGCCAGGCAATCGGCTTCTCCCGGGAGCGGGCGAACGCGCGCAGCGGCTGGTCGAACGCGAGCACGACGCAGGCTTCGGCGCCGGAGGCCGCGGGCAGGACGAAAAAGCGGCGCATGCTGGCTTTGTCGGCGTGGGTGAGGAGCGTCGCGCCGAACGCGGCGGGCGGCGGCAGGCCGAGGCGGCGGGAGAGGCTGGCGGCGGTCTCGGCGGCCGAGGCGCCGAAGGCATAGGCGGTGAGCGTGCCGGGCGCGCCGTTGAGCTGCACCTCGGTGGTGTAGACGCGGGCGCCGTTCATCTGCAGCAGCGCGTCGGCCTTGCCGGGCAGGCGCCAGAAGACCTCGGCGTGCAGGGTGAACGCGAGAAGGAGAGCGAGAAAAGACGCGACGCCCGAAACCGGCAACCTGTAACCCGTCTTCATCAGTACAGCCCTCCCATGAGGGGCATCCAGACGTCCTCTTTGATGGCGACCTCGTCCTTGCCGTAGACGAGCTGGCGGATGACGGGGTCGACCGGCACGCGGAGGGTCTCTTCGGCGTGCACGAACCCGAGCGTCGCGGCCATGCTGGGCGAGGCGCTGAGCCGGATCATGGAAGTCGGCAGGCGGGTGTCCGAAGCGACGTAGGACCAGTCGCCGGGGTTCTTGGCCGAATAGCCGACAAGGGCCGAGAGGGTGGCGGACTGGCCGGCGCCGCTGAGGACCGGCCGGTCGTCGGCGGTGTAGCGCGTGGCGTCCGCGCCCTCCTGCCAGTCGGAGATGGCGGCCGGCGTGACGGAGAGCGCGCCGTCGGACATCGCGCGCTCGCCAGCGTCGCCGCGCAGCACGGCATGAAGGAAGAGGGAGGTGCGGGCCATGCGGTTGACGTGGACGAGGCCGGTCAGGAGCAGCAGCAGCAGGAGCAACCCGGCGGCGAACTCGATGGCCGCCTGGCCGGAGCGGGCGTCGGAAGAGGAGAGAGATGAAACAGAAGGTGTCAAGATTACGGCTCGACCGTCTTCGATTTTCAAGAGCTTTGCGGCTTCGGCCTGCTTTAATCCCCTGCGCATCGCGGCTTCGACATTTGAGCCTAGCCGCATATATCCGAAAGTGCGTGCCGCCATGCGCAATAAGTCCTCTTCAGGCAAACTGAGTTGCTGTTCGAGGTGTTCCCGAATGACCTCCGCAATTTCTTTGACCGGAATGTCTGCTGGATTGTCTCGCTTGTCTCGGTGCACGACGGGGACGGACTGAACGGGAACAGCAGGGGAATCATGGACGGGTGATGGCACCGTGCGGGTTTTTGTGACCGGAAGAAGGGGCTCAGTATTGGCTAAGCTCTCCTCAATACGCTGCAATACGCTTTGAGGATCTTCAATCCAGTCCATTGTCCAAACGCGGCAGAGTCTCCAACCCAATTGGCGCAGGGTCTCTCGTTGAACGATTTCACGGTCTCGCGCAGTCTTGGCTCGGGCGTAGCTTTCTCCGTCGCACAAGATGCCAAGTTTGTAACGAGAGGGGTCATTAGGATCGACAATCCCTATGTCGACCCGATAACGCGAAACGCCAACGTTGGTATGTACGGTATGGCCGAGGCGGCGAAGTTCATTTGCGATTACGCCTGTGAGGGAAACAGTGCCAACACCGGAACTCTGGCCCATTGTTCGGGATGCACGATATTCCGCGTACTCCAGAAAACGCTTAAGTCCAATGATTCCGACAGCGTTGGTGCGGTTGAGGTCAATATGCTCAGGGTTCAAAGAAGTAAACACCGTCATCTCATGTCGCGCCCGAGAGACGGCAACATTCAAACGGCGCTCGCCCCCTTTGCGGTTGAGCGGGCCGAAGTTCATGCTCACATGCCCTTTCTCGTCTGGGCCATAGCAAATGGAAAAGAGAATCACATCGCGTTCATCACCCTGCACATTTTCAAGATTTTTAATAAATACAGGTTCCGAACAATCCAAAGCCACCTGTTCAAGATCAGTGCGTTTGGCAAAGAGTACTCCGAGCAAGTCTTCCACCAAAGTCTGTTGCACAGAACTGAAGGTGACGACACCGATGCTATGCTGTTTCAACTCGGGGTCAGACAGGCGGCGTTCAATCTCGCAGACGATTGCCTGTGCCTCAGCCTTGTTGGTGCGGCTCTTCCCTTTCTCATAGCAACCGGGTACGGAAACAAGAGTGACCTTGGACGCGAGATTGTCCGGTGATGGAAAAGTATACAGTGCATTATCGTAGTACTCAGCGTTGCTGAAGGCGATCAAGCTTTCGTGGCGACTACGGTAGTGCCAGAGCAGATATTTTGAAGGTATTGAGAGCGCAAGGCAGTCATCGAGAACACTTTCCATGTCTTCGATATCGATATTCTCTTCGTCAAGGGTCTGGGCTGCGAAGAAGCTCGTGGGCGGCATTTGCTTGGGGTCCCCCACGATCACCACACTCTTGCCGCGTACCAGTGCGCCCACTGCTTCACTCGTGGGCATTTGCGAGGCTTCGTCAAAAATGACGAGATCGAACGCTTCGGAATTGATGTCGATGTATTGAGCCACAGACATTGGGCTCATCAGCATACAAGGGCACATTCTCGGTAAAAGTGTCGGGATCTGATCAAAAAGTTTGCGGATAGAGGTGCCGCGCCCGTTGTTACGGATATTGCGTTGCAAAATACCGACCTCAGAATTCTGCGAAGCCTCAATCGCGAACGACGGGATTTTCGACGAGAGTTTTGCGAAGAGCTCCTGCCGGGCAAGAGTTTCAAAGCGCGCAGTCATGGCTTGGTACTTCTCAATAACCTCATTGAACAGCTTTCCGTTAAACATCTCCAGCGCATGGTCCTTCGAAATAGCATATACGATGACGGCGTGATAGAAGCTCTTGTCAAAAAGCGCCACCAATGAGTCCGCTGGAAGATTCTGTTCCTTGAAAACGGTAGCAACAAACCCGATGTTCAGAGCGTTTAAGCGGTTACGGGTCGTGATCCATCGACTCCAATCCTTGAGGTGATACAGGTGATCCGACCAAGCTTTCGCCTGGTCAATTGCCTCCCCGATCGAGGACGGAATATCACGTTCCAGCGATAGAGAGGTTCTCACGGATTCTGTGGCCTCTTGCAGCTTATTCCTCCACGTGCAAAACGCGCTTATGGCAGTTCCATTCAGTTCGAGGAAAGTGACGACGTCCTCAGATAGTTGAGCGGCTAGGTGCTCTTTGACGGTCTTCATGCGCGGCACGTCTTGCACGAAATCACGGACAGCTGCATTAAGCTCAACTAAGGAAGCCAACAACTCTCGAGTATTCAATTCAACGGGTTCGGTAGCAAGATGCTGACAAATCTGTTTCCGAAGTCTACGATGTCCCAGCCAACGTGGTAGGAACCACTTGCTCTCCTGCACGATCCACTCCGATAAAAAAGCCTTGGCGTCGAGGGAGAAAAGCGAGGCGCATGGTTTACAAGATGGCATAGACTGCAATGCGGCGAAAATACGTTGCGCGGGTTCAAAGATTGAAATGTTGGGGTTTGATGGTACAGAGGCCCCGGTGATTTTGAAAATCAGTTCAATCTGGGGGTGCGCAGCATGCAAAAGGCCTTGCCACTCCGAAACAACCGTTTCTGCCGCGGTCTGGTGGGTGGCAGAATAATCGGCAATTCCAATGCCATCCAGCGGATGCATGTGCGGGTGGATACATGCTCGGCCCACACTTGCCAGAGACTCGACTGCATCGTGCCATTCGGTCAAGGCTGCGACGGACAGGCCATCGAGGAGTGCGGGCGGGAAATCGAACGCCCGTTCCCCAGGGATTGTTAGATAGAGAGGGACCGCTTCGTACAGCGAGAGCCCGAATGAGTGCTTAAGGTGAAGGCTCTGCACGTAGGCGTTGAGTTGGGTACGCAGTTCGTAGAGGCGAGTCGCCTCTTGTTCGAATTGCGAAGGGCTTTGATGCCGTACAACATCCGTCGTTTCCTTCAATTGGGACAAAACAGCAGCCTTCTGCACTTTGTTCGAGTGTAACTCTAGGCAGAAAGGCCCTAGTCCGATCTTGCGCAAACGCTCTTCGACAACAGAGAGGGCAGCCATTTTCTCAGCCACAAAAAGGACACGTTTGCCGCGATATAGCGCATTGGCAATAATATTGGTGATCGTTTGAGACTTACCTGTTCCGGGAGGTCCGTGCAGGATATAGCTCGAACCACGGATCGCTTCATGTATCGCCTCCAATTGCGAAGAGTCGGCGGGCACTGGCAGCAGTATGTCGGCCGGCGAAAGCGTGCGATCGATCTCCACAGCGTCGCTGGTTGGTCCCGTTATCTGCCATTTGAGCCTTCCGCTCATCAGGCTTCCGACAATTGGGTTATGCGCTAACTCAGCGGCATGAGAGTGGATATCGTTCCACATGATGAAAGTGTTAAATGAGAAAAGACCAAGCATGGCGTGCTCTTCCACGTCCCATTTTCGCTGGTTTTTGATGCCGTGGCGGATGATCGCGTAAATTCTTAGCACATCTAAACCGCTTTCGTCGCGAGGAAGCGGATCGAGTCCGGGAAGCGTCATGCTGAAATTCTGCCGTAACATCTCAAGGAGGGTGATGTTCAAGAACGGTTCTTCGTCGCGAGACCGGATCACGTAACCTTTTGCGGAAGATTTACGAATGATTTCAACCGGCAACAGCAGGATTGGCGCGTAGCGTGGGCGTTCGCTATTTGGCGTTTCGAACCATTTCAACAACCCTAATGCAACATACAGCGTGTTCGCGCCGCTTTCCTCAATAGCCAGTCGAGAGGCACGGTATAAGTGCGTTAGAGCGGTCGGTAGCAGATCCTCCGAAAGATAGGCGCGGAAGCGATTCTGCGTAAGTTCCGACTTGATCAGTTCAATGATCGGATCAGTCTGGTCCAACGAGCGGTAGAGTCCGAACTCATAAAGCGGACTGTCCCAGTCGCTCGGTCTCGGTAAGACACGGAACTCTGCTCCATTCGCCAGTGCGTCTTCCACTTCATGCAGGTTTGCGGAAATGAACTGAATCGTGTTCTTGGTGATGCGGATATTAAGCAAGTTGTTGCGCAAACTCAAGTCGAGCAGTTTACGTTCCCACAACACCTGTTTAGTCAGTTCAACGGTTGCAACTGTTTGCGGGAGGTCGTAGGGGGTCACGGTCAGTGGTGCGGTGGCCGCAATACTGATTTCGGAATCGTAAGCCTCGAGACTCCAATGGCCGTCAGTGTACACACGTTGCGGCAGAGGACGGATACCTGCGAAGCGGCAGCGCTTCACGTCTAAGGCATAATTAAAGTTTGTAAAATCGCGTAGATGTGTTTGACCCGCGTTGACCGCTTGCTCAAAATCCATCTTGCCGCCACTGGTTAATCCTGTTGCCTCAAGCACCACAATTTCATTCACACCGTCAGCTGTTCGCTTAGTTAGGAATGCGGCATCATCCGTGATACTGTCAGGGAAGGTGTCAGGAATTAACCAACCACCTGTGAAGGCATGGCCATTAATAGTGATGATAAGCGGATGAATGCCTGTTGCTTCGAGGCAAGCGGCATAGAGTGTCGAGAGTTCTATACAATTACCCAGCTTTTGTGCCAGAACCGCATCGGCTAAGCGGATACGCTGTCCAGGAGTGTCAAAACTCGCGGGGACTGAGGCATAGGCGATGTTTTGTTCGGAAATGGCTGCATAAATCGCTGCCATCTGCTGACGCACTCGGTTCACGTTACGGGATTGATACTCGTCTAATGCAGAGTTCCCCGTCCACCGTTCCATCCATGCTGATGCCTGACGTAGAATAGGCGCAATGGCGGGATGGTTTGGTGTAACGAAGGCGGACAACATTTCCGGCAGGATGCTACTGCCGCACCATTGGTCATAGGCGAGTACTTCAATAGGAAACTCTCGCTTATATGCAGGGAGGTCGTCAGCGGTGACGGCCACATCGATTTCACCTGTCGTGCTTTCGGTCAATTGCGCGAAAAAGGTTGGTTGCAGGTTCAGTTTCACGCTGCTCAGTACAGTTTCCTCGTTCGAAGCCATCGCTCCGATGGTCACCGTTAAGGGCGAGGCGAAAGGCGGTTCGGGCGTAATCGTCACCGTGACGTTAGCGAGTTCGCGACCGGACTGATTCTTGATGCGCAATTCGCGGATCACAGGCACCCGATTTTGCTGCATAGCAAAATTTACAGCACGTAGGTAAACCATCGCGATGTTCAAAACGCACCTCCGCAATGAGGACAGACCTTTTTGCCATGCTTCCTGTTGTGCAGTTCTTCGGCGAAACCGGATGCCAAAATTCCGGTTGGCAGGGCGAAGAGCCCGATGCCCAGTACTGCAAGCACGGCGGTCAACAATTTCCCGGCAATCGTAATAGGGAAGACATCACCATAACCGACGGTTGTCAACGTAATGACGCACCACCACATGGTTGCGGGAATACTCGGGAACTTATCCGGTTGAGCGCCGTTTTCCACAAAATACATCGCACTGGAGGCTAAGATGATCAGCAACCCCATCACCATCATGCACATACCGAGTTCGGGTGCTTTGTTTCTGAGCACGTTCGAAATAACGCGGGTTGCGTTGAAATAGCGACCGAGCTTGAAAATTCTTATGAACCGCGTGAGTCGTAAAATGCGGATAAAGCGTAAGTCAATCGATTTTTCGCCAGGTCCGAAAAATGGCAAGATCGCTAACAGATCAATGATTGCACCTGCCGAAACTGCATAACGCAGTCGACCGAACAACGGATGCCGATATCTCGGATCACAAGTACAGGCCCATAGCCGCAACACATATTCGACCGTAAAGACGCAAACCGAAAAGACTTCGAAGTTTCGAAACAGCGCCCCGTAAGGAACATAAATATCGCGAACGGTTTCCAGAATGACGGCAAGGACATTGAGCGTGATCAACGTGGCGAAGAAATGGTCGATTAACGTGTCCCATTTTGAATCGCCGATGCCGGGGTTGAGTTTATGATAAACGTGCTGTTTAAAGGTGTAGGTCATATCAGTGGCCCCTCCTGCTGCCGCCGCCGCGGTGGCCGCCGCCGCCGGAGGGGACTCTGCAGCGGTCGCTGTAGAGAGCGAGCCAGGCGGAGCCCTCTTGGCGGAAGGCGGGCTTTTCCCAATTGTCGAGCGCGCGGCAGTAGCGGCAGCCGGAGTCGAGTGCCCCGATGTCGAGATAGGCGTGAAGGTGGCTCTTGACGTGGCGCACCCACGCGATGTCCGACGAGCTGTTCTCCGAGCCGGACGCGGCGTCGACGGGAATGAGGCGCACGTTGCGGAAGGCCGGCAGAACGAACTCGGCGGCCGAGTCGGGGCGCTGCTTCTCGGCGCCGGATTCGAGGAAGCCGAAAGGCTTGGCGGCGGCGGTCCAGACCACCTTGTCGCTGCGGCTGCCGCCGTCGAGGCCGGGGGTCATGCGGGCGACGGAGGCGTAGACGCGCACGACGGCGTCGGCGCCGGCGGTGTCGTACTCCGGCCGCACCGGGCCGGTGATGGGGAAGGCGTCCTCGCCGTCGGGCCTGATGCGGTCCCACGCGGTCCAGTCGCGGGGGTTGTAGACGTACCAGGTCTCGAAGGCGTCCATGACGTTCGTGCCGGCGAGCTGGGCGGCGGAGACGGTGTCGAACCCCGCGCCGCGGAAGTGCTCTTCGAGCGCGCCGGCGGAGAAAAGGAACCGGATGGGCACGGTGTAGGGGCGCAGTCCGAGGCCGAAGATCTCGCTGTCGGCGGTGTCGGCGGGGTCGGGGTCGGGCAGGGGCGGCCAGTCGTGGAAAGAGGAGTAGGCTTCGAGCAGGCCGCGCAGATGGAGAAAGAACCAGCACCAGTTGCGGCTTTCGGCGGCTTCGTAGAAGGCCTTCTCGAAAAGCGGGTGGCCGTTGGCGGGGTCGGCGAAGAAGCGCATGTTGTCGGGGCCTGCGGCGATCCCCTGGGCGGCGACCTGGCCGATCATGTCCGCGTACTCGGGCCAGGCGCCGGGCCAGGGCTCCAGAAAATAGAGGGCGCCGTCGAAGCGGGCGGCGTACTGGGAGCGGACCGTGGCGGCGTGCTCGGTGAGCAGCGCGGTCATGTCGGGGTCGACATAGATGCGGTTGTTTTTGGCGGCGGCCTGGGCGGCGAAGAGGGCGGTCATGGGGCCGGTGTAGCAGAGGCGCGCCTGCATGTTGGTGATGGCGTCCACGGCGGCGGGAGAGCCGTTGGCGAGGGCGAGGAGGTGGAGCAGGTTGAGTTCGCCGACCAGGTTGAGGGTGGCGCCTTGCCAGCGGGCGGCGGCGAGGGCCGCGGCGTCGCCCGCGTTCTGGGCCTGGCTCTTGCGCTGGATGATGCGGTGCAGGTCCACGTTGAAGAGCAGGACGAAGACCAGCGCGGTGAAGGCCAGGAGCAGGAAAACGACGGCCTGCCCGGAGCGGGAAGGACGGGGGACGGAGGACGGGGGACGGAAGACAGAGGCGTTTCCGTTCGCGGACCTCTGGCCTCCGACCTCGGACCTCTGTCTTCCGACCTCGGACCTCGGACCTCTGGGGTTCCCGCTCACCAGTTCATGTCCTCCAGATAGAGGGGGTAGTGGCTTTCGATCGAGAAGAAGCCCTCCAGGGCGAGGTCTTCGCCTTGGGCGTCGCGCAACTCGCCTTCGGCCAGAGGGCCGAGGGCGAGGAGGAGCGGGTGGCGCTGGCGCACGGTGACGCGCAGGCGGCCGGCCGTGGCGCCGTCGAGGTTGAGCGGCTCGTCGATGTCGACGGAGAGGGCGTCCCAGAGCTCATAGTCGAGGATGTTCGCGGCGGTGGGGTCGTTGACGCTGTCCATGTAGTCGGGGATGCGTCCGGCCTCCAGCTGCGCGCCGGGCGAGCGGGTGGAGGCGCGCAGGGCCAGGTCCCAGACCTCGCCCACGCGGTTCCGGCTGAGCGCGTCGGTGATGGCGGGGTCGACGCCGGCGAGGGCGGGCGTGAGCCGCCGCCCCGAGGCGGGGATCGCGGCGACGCGCGCGCTCTTCTCGACCATCCACCGGTTGAAGCCGACGGCGCGCGAGCGGGCGGCGCGGGCGGCCGAGTGGCTAAGCACGGCTTTGGCGGCGAACAGGTTCGCGTACTGGAAAACGGCGAAAAAGCAGAGGCAGGCCAGGATGATCACGAAGACCGACTCGATCATGGCCTGGCCGCTGCGGCGTATGTGTAGGGCGTGCATAGCGAGCGGAACAGAACGCCCTGCTCCCGGTTTTGCGGGCAGGTTACTGGAAGGTGCCGTCGGAGTCGAGGTTCTTGACCTTGTTTTCGTCGATCTCTTCGGCCAGAGCTGCGGCCTCTGTGCCGACCTCGGCGTCGAGGGCCGAGGTCGCGCCGGCGATCTTCTTGCCGGTCGCCTTGCTGAGGCGCGAGAAGAGCACGAGCAGCGTGATGGCGATGAGCACGACGATGATGATGTACTCGACCATGGTTTGGCCGTTGCGGAGGCCAGCGCGGTTTTTCATAGGAGACTCCTTCTTTTCACCACAGCGGAACCGATGGCCTAGGGGTATTCCGAGGCGACCAGGTCCAGAGCCCGATTGGATTGCTGTCTGACCGCATAGAGGAACAGCGCGAGCACGGAGACGACCGCCAGCAGGGCCGCGAAGACGACCACATATTCCAGCATGGCCTGGCCCGAGCGGCTGCGCCCCGCTGCGCGTGAGCTATGCGTCAGAGTTAACACGATGCGGTATCATACAAGGCGTGAAAGGGAGGCGCAATCATAATCCGGGCGCGGACGGTTGCGCGGAAGTGCGGGTGCGTGTAGACTGATAACTATGGGTCAAACAAAAAAACGGTTCGGTGTGGCGCTGGCGGCGGCGTGTCTGGCCGGGGCGGCGCACGGGGGGACAAACGGGATGATGCGGTATACGGTGAAGCGGGTTGCGCCGGCGGCGCTGGCGGAGGTGGCGTTCGGGCAGGCGGAGGCGGGGCGGCTCGGGCACGTGCGGCCGGAGTCCTCGGAACACCGGCCGGAGACGGTCTTCCGGGTGGTTCACGACGGCACGCACCTGTACGTGCGGTTCGAGGTGAGCGACCGGTACGTGCGGTCGGTGCAGACGGACTACCAGGCGCCGGTGTGCACCGACAGTTGCGTCGAGTTCTTTGTGCGGCCGCGGGCCGACAAGGGGTATTTCAACTTCGAGGTCAACGCGGGCGGCACCCTGCTGCTGTACTACATCGAGGATTCCGCGCGCACGAAGGAGGGCTTCGCGCGCTTCACGCGGGTGCCGGAGGAGTGGGGCCGGAAGGTCGAGATCCGGTCGTCGCTGCCGCGCGTGGTGGAGCCGGAGCTCGCGGGGCCGGTGGCGTGGCAGGTGAGCTTCAAGGTGCCGTTGGCGCTGTTCGAGGCGTTTGCGGGCGAGGTCGCGCGCGGGGGGGCGGTATGGCGCGCCAACTTTTACAAGTGCGGCGACAAGACGTCGCATCCGCACTGGGTGGCGTGGTCGCCCGTGTCCGCGCTCAACTTCCACCTGCCGGAGTGTTTCGGCGAGTTGGCCTTGGAGTGAAACGAGGGGCGCGCCGTCCGCATGCGTCAGGCGGCGGGCCGGACGAGCAGCCGTTTCAGCTCGGGCAGCAGGGTGTCGTACAGGGTTTTCGCGCGGAGGGTCACGGTTTCGAAGACCGAGGCGTAAACCCCCGTCGTGTGCAGCAGCACGTCGGTGGAGAACATGCCGAAGGTCACCGGCGTGGTACAGACGATCCAGAGCCCGACGCCCGCGATATTGAAGAGATAGATGACGGTGTAGGAAAAGAGCTGGCCGTATTCGTGGATGTCGGGCTGATGAATCAGCAGGCTCTGAACGGTGAAGGTGACGTGGAAACTCCAGGTGAAGCCGACGAGAAAGAGCCACAGGAGCGGCAGCGGCAGCGGCTGGACGACGAGGCCGAGCAGCAGGCGCAGCAGGATGAGAAGCACGGTGTAGAGCGGGAAGAAGTAGGGGGCGAGGGTGATGAGCATGTTGGACTTGGACAGGCGGACGCTCCCGCCTCCGGACGTGATCCGCACGTTGCGGACGCGGGCGCCGAAGAACAGCCCCCAGAGCGCGTGCGTAAGCTCATGGGCGGCCACGTAGGCGCGGACCGGCTGGGGCAGGAAGAACCACATGCCGAGCCACAGGAAATAGCCGGCGAGCAACGCCCGCGTCTCGGGCGAGAGGAGAACGCCGGTGTCCGGGATGCAGCGCAGGGTGTCGAGCAGGGCCTGAGAGATGGCCACGCAGAGCGGTAACAACGCCACACCAATTAAAAATCTGAGCAGTCGCAACATTGTGTCGCGCTCCTTCCCGGGCAGTGGTGACCACGCTCACCCCCGTCCGCGGCAGCCCGCAAATCCCATCTTTCAAAAGGGATATCATTTATATATCATAAATTCAGCAACGACGCAAATAAGGTAAATTGAAAGGGTGCCATGAAAGCTGGGCAATGCGGGACGGTCGGATTATTTCTGGGTGTGCTGGCCGTGACAGGATGGGGGCTGGGGCCGGAGGCGCGTTGCGTCAGCGGGATCTATCCGCACCTGGCGATGTACAACAACGAGGGCGAATGCGGCACCGGCGCGGTCGTGCCGTGGGCGGACCGGCTCTGGGTGATCACCTACGCCCCGCACATGCCGAAGGGGTCGAGCGACAAATTCTACGAGATCACGCCCGGGCTCCGGCAGATCGTCCGGCCGGAGAGCGTCGGCGGCACGCCCGCGAACCGCCTGATCCACCGCGAGTCGCAACAGCTTTTCATCGGCCCCTATGCGGTCGACGCGGCGCGCAACGTGCGCACGATCCCCTACACGCGGATGTACGGCCGCCACACCGGCACCGCCAGGCACCTGACCGACCCGGCCAACAAAGTCGTCTACGCGACGATGGAGGAGGGCGTCTACGAGGTCGATGTCCACACGCTTGCCGTGACGGAGCTTTGGGCCGACGAGCAGGTGGGCAAGGCTTCGCGCAAGCCCGCGGCCGGGGCTGAGCCGCTGCGCCACGCGGCTCTGCCGGGCTATCATGGCAAGGGTTTCTATTCCGGGCAGGGCCTCCTGATCTACGCCAACAACGGCGACCACGCCCGGCAGGCGCTGAGCGACCCCACGGTGCCCTCCGGCTGCCTGGCCTCCTGGGACGGCAAGGCAGCGGCGTGGACGCTCGTCCGGCGCAACCAGTTCACCGAGGTGACGGGCCCGGGCGGCATCGAGGGCAGCGCGAGCCCGTCGGGCGATCCGGTGTGGAGCATCGGCTGGGACCACCGGTCGCTCATCCTGATGGTGCTCGACGGCGGCGCGTGGCACGCGTACCGCCTGCCGAAAGGGAGCCACAGCTACGACGGCGCGCACGGCTGGAACACCGAGTGGCCGCGCATCCGCGAGATCGGCGAGCGCGACCTGCTGATGACCATGCACGGCACCTTCTGGCGTTTCCCGAAGACTTTTTCGTCCAAACAGTCGGCGGGGCTCGCCCCCCGCTCGAACTACCTGAAGGTCGTGGGCGACTTCTGCCGCTGGGGCGACCGGGTGGTGCTCGGGTGCGACGACAGCGCGCGGTCGGAGTTCCTGAACAAGCGGCGCGCCAAAGGCACGATCAGCGGGCCGGGCCAGTCGCACTCCAACCTCTGGTTCGTCGAGCCCGCGCAGCTGGACGCGCTCGGGCCGGCGCTCGGGCGCGGCGCGCTCTGGTCGGGCGACGCGGTGAAGGCGGGCGTGGCGAGCGACCCCTACCTCTTCGCGGGGTATGCCGCGCGCGGCCTTGCGCTGGCGCACGGCGGGGACGGCGCGGCGCGCTTCAGGATCGAGGTCGACCGCGCGGGCGACGGCGTGTGGTCCGCGCTGCGCGAGGTCGAAGCGCCGCCCGCCCGCCTGACGGTGGTGACGTTCGATGCGGCGGAACGCGGCGCGTGGCTCCGGCTCGTGCCCGCGGCCGACGCGCCCGACGTCTACGCCTGCTTGCAGTACGCGAACCCCGACGCGCGGCCGGCGCAGGCGGACGCGCGGTTTGCGGGGCTCGCGACGCCGAAGAGCGCGGCCGGCATGGGAGGCCTCGTCTACGCGCGCGGCGGCGACACGCGCACCTTGGCCCTGGCGGCGGTCGAGGCCGGCGCCGGCGGCGTGAAGGAGGCGGGCTTCTACGAGCTGGACGCGGCGCTGAACCTGAAGCGGGTGGAGGACCCCGGCGCGATGGGCTACGCGCAGAAGAGCTACCCGATGAACGGCGCGGGGCTGGAGCTGGATGCCGCCTCGGCGGTTGTCACGGACGACGCCGGCCGCCGCTGGCGCTTCCCGAAAACGGATGCGGCCTACGGGTCGCCGGGGCTGTGGGGGCGGGAGCGGCTCTGCCGCGAGGTCTGCACCGAGCGCGACCTGCTGAACGTGTGCGGCACCTTCTACGAGCTGCCGGCCGAGAACGCGGGCGGCTTCTCCAAGGTGCGGGCGGTGGCGACGCACGGCCGCCGCATCCACGACTATTGCTCGTACCGCGGCCTGCTCGTGCTGTCGGGCCTCGACGCGGCGGCGGCCGCGTCGGAGCACGTCATCCGCTCCGCGGACGGCCGGGCCGCGGTGTGGGTCGGCGCGGTGGACGACCTGTGGGCCTTCGGCAAGCCGCGCGGCCAGGGAGGGCCGTGGAAGGACACGGCGGTGAAGGCCGGTGAGCCTTCGGACGCGTATCTGATGACCGGTTTTGACCGGAAGCGGCTGACGCTTTCGCACGCGGGCGCGGGAGCGGTCGGCGTGACGGTCGAGCTGGACATCACCGGGGCGGGCGTGTGGCGGCCGTATGCGACGGTGCGGGTCGAGGCGGGTCGGCCGGCGCAGGTGGCGCTGGACGACGTGCGCGCCTACTGGCTGCGCGTGAAAGCGGACGCGCCCTGCACCGCCACCGCCTGGCTGGTTTACGAGTAGGGTCCGGTCCGGAGAGCGGGCGGCGCCCTACTTCGCGTCGTCCGACTCGAACACGAAGACCAGCTCGCCAGGGCGCACGCGCTTGTTCTGGCGGGCAATGTGCTCGACGAACTCGGGCTCCGCCTTGAAGCGCTGCTGCTTCTCCTTCAAGACTTTGATCTCGTTGTTCTTGTGGTCGATCCGGCGCAGCATGTCGTTGCGCTGCTGTTCCAGACGGCGAAGCTGCGCCATCTTGGGGGGGATGATAACCAGACCGGCCGCCATCACGCACAGAAAAGCCGTGATCAGCGTCGTTCGGGTAATGATTTTTAACAGTACATTCACTCGTCACATCCACAACTAGCCAATAGGTCTAACAAATCGCTTATACTCAACACGTTATCAGATTAAAAGTCAAACGGTTTTTTAAGAAAGTTTGCGCGCGGCCTCGACGCCCGACCCGCTGTTGCGCCGCCTCAACGACGGGTTCTGGACCAACAGCGTGACCGACGGCGTGCGTTACGACGGCGACGTCGCGGTCACCTTGGATTTTGGTGAGGCCACGCGGGTGACCGGGGTGGAGGCCTACACGTTCACGTCCGCAGGCGCGACCCCCTTGGAGACGCAGGGAGTGACCCTCTCGAGCAGCGTTGACGGACAGGCGTGGACGCCGCTGGGGGCGTTGCAGGCGGGCGTCGGCGGGCGTTTCTCGTCGGCGGGCGTTTACGCTGTCGTGCGGTTTTTGCGCCTGACCTGCACGAAGTCGGCGGCGGCGGCCGGCCAGGCCTTGGCCGAAATCGTGGTCGCCGGCGGGCTGGGCGGCGGAGATTCGCTTTTGAGTTTCGCGTACACGGCTTCCCCGACCGCCAACCCCGTCCACAGCGATGACAATTTTTCGGAGCTGATTGACGGGGTCTGGACGAACGCCGCGACCCAGAGCGTGCAGTACGGCGCCAAGGATCTCGCGTCCGTCATTCCGGATGACCCCGTCTATTGCGTCGCGAGCAGCGCGGTCATCAACGTGACCCTGAGCGGGGTGCGCCGGGTGCGGCACGCCCACCTGTATGCGTACCGGAGCAACGTTTCGAACGGGTTCGCCACGGCCCGCGTGACGATCAGCAACAGCCTCGACGGCGTGACGTGGGCCTGCGCGGGGGAGCAGACGGCGTACGAAAGCTTCACCAACCAGGTCGTGCGGTTCGATTTTACCCTGCCGAACGTCGAGGCCCGCTATCTGGCGTTCGTCTGCGAGAAGAGCAGCCGGGCCGACATCACGCGTCAGTTGCTGGGCGAACTCCAGATCCTCGGCTCCGAGGCGCAGCCGGCGTGGGGCGAGCCGCTGTTTTACACGTATGTGATCGACGGGAGGCAGGTGGGCTCGTATGGGGACGGCACGGCGTGGCAGCCGCGCCTGACCGACCGCGCGTGGGAGCATGTGTCGAATAACGGCATCCGGCTCATCGGCGACGTGGTCGTCACGGCGGACTTGGGTGCCGCGCAGTACCTCGCCGGGGCCCGGCTGCACTGCTTTGGCCCTGCCAATTACAATGGCTCAAACGGGTGGTACGGCACAAAAGGCTTCTTGGTCAAGACGAGCCTCGACGGGGAGACCTGGTCGGACGTCGCAGAGGCCACCAACCAGGTCGCCTTCACGTACAGCAGCGTCTTCACCAACAGGCCTTACGCGCGCTATGTGCGGCTGAACTGCGCGCTACGCGATGACGAGCCAGGCAAGGACTTCGTGGATCAGGTCCTCGGCGAGCTCTTCATCTACCGTCCGCCCGCATGGGAGCTCGGTGCCGCGCCGGCGGAGGTGGCGGGCGCGGTCCCGTTCGCGGGTTTTGAGACCGAGCCGGTACTGGCCCCGATGGCGATCGTCAAAGGCGGAACGACCAACGGCTGGACCTTCAGTTACGCAAGCGCCAACAACTATGCCGGATACCAGATCAACGGCAGCACGGTCTCGAGCAATGGCAACGTCACGCGCTATTATGCGCCGGAAGGGAGCCAGACGGCGGTGATGGTGGGCAGCGGAACCATGGAGACCCAGATCACCGTGCCGACGGCCGGGCGCTATCTGCTGCAGTTCCAGATGAACAGCGCGACGGTGAGCGCCGCCGTCAGAGGCCCTTATGATTTCCGCGTGCGGGTGGACGGTGCCGAGCAGGCTGTGCTCTGGGTGATGAACCAGGCGTACATCACGCAGAAGATCGTGTTGCCGGCCCTGACGGCGGGCGCGCATGTCCTGCGCTTCGAGGGCATCAACACGCGGGCGCAGGCCGGCTGGGGCGTGCTGATCGACGACCTGCGCCTCAAGCGCTACGAGATGCCTGCGGAACAGGTTCTCCAGCAGGGCCGCGGGACGGTGCTCGTCGCCGATTCGTGGGCACCGCTGAGCTTGAGCTACGACGGCAGTTTGACGGTCAAAGAGCTGTGGGTGGAGGGCGTCTTGCAGTCGCCGGGCAAGTACGGGGCCGAAGCGTTTCCGATTATTTTCGAAGGTCCGGGAGTGATCGGATACGGCCGCGGCACCGTGTTCAGCATCCGGTGATGAGGCCTGCATTAAGAAAAAAAAGGTGAGATCATGGGGATGACAAAGGGTGTGTTCGTTTCGGGTGTGGTGGTCGGAGTGCTGAGCGCGTGGCCGCTGTCGGCCGCGAGTCGGATAGAGCCGCAAAAGACGGTGCCGCTTGTTCAGGACGTGGACGTGGTGGTGGTGGGTGGGGGGTGTGGTGCGGTGGCCGCAGCGCAAGCTGCGGCCACCGCTGGTTCCTCCGTCTTCCTGGTCACCTCCTATGCGTGCCTCGGCGAGGATGTGGCGGGCACCCTGCGCGTGTGGGCCGATGAGCAGGAGGCCGCCTCGTCGGAGCTGATGAAGGCGATGTTCGGCGGCGCGCCGGCCGTGAAGGGCCGGGTCTACACGACGCCGCTGCAGGTGAAGAAGGCTCTGGACAAGGCCCTGCTCAGCGCGGGCGTGGTCTTTCTGACCGGCTCCTACGCGACGGACGTGCTGACGGACGGCAAGGGCCAGGTGGCCGGCGTGGTGATGGCGAACCGCAGCGGCCGTCAGGCCGTGCGCGCCAAGGTGGTCATCGACGCGACCGACCGCGCGTCGCTGGCGCGCGCGGCGGGCGCGGGGACGACGCCGTTTCCCGCCGGCGAGTACGCGGTCACGCGCGTCACGGTCGGCGATGCCGCGCCCGACTGCGGCGGCACGGTCGTGAGGCACGCCGACTGGAATCCGGACGCGGAGGAGGTGTTCCAGCTCTCGGGCAAGACCCAGATCGCCCCGGCGCTGTTTGAGTGCAGCTTCAAGGTCCCCTTTGCGGACGGCTCGGCGCGCGCCTTTGCCGAGGCGGAGAACACCGCCCGCGACAAAACGTTCACGGAAAAGCAGCTGGACGCGGCGGACCGCCTCTTTTTCGTGCCGCCGGATCACATCCAGGCCGCGAAGCCGTGCGGCGCGGCGTGGGCAGGCCCAGACGCGTTCGACCTCGCGGCGCTGCAGCCCGCGAAGGTCGCCCACCTCTATGTGCTCGGCGCGATGGCGGACGTGCCGCGGGCGTGCGCGGCCGAGCTGGTGAAACCCGCCGCCGCCGTGCGGGTCGGCGCGCGGCTCGGCAAACAGGCCGCCGCGGAAGCCAAGGCGCGCGGCGCGCTGGCCGAGGTGCGCTTGCGCGGCGCGGCGGGCGGCGCGGCGGCGGCCGACATCCGCGAAGTGCGGGGCACGCTGACGCGGCCCTACGCGCCGGCGAGCGGGGAGGTGGCGTGCGACGCGCGCGCGCTGCCCGTGCTGGCCGAGACCGATCTGGTCGTGGTCGGCGGCGGGTCGACCGGCGGCCCGGCGGCGGTCGGCGCGGCGCGCAACGGCGTCAAGACGCTGGTCGTGGAGCTGCTCTACGAGCTGGGCGGCGTTCAGACGGCCGGGATGATCTGCGGCTATTACTACGGCAATCAGCGCGGCTTCACCAAGACGATCGACGAGGAGGTCAAGGCGACCGGCCGCTACAAGTCGCAGGCCAAGGGCGAGTGGTACCGCGCCTCGGTCCGCAAGGGCGGCGGCGAGGTCTGGTTCGGCTGCATGGCGGTGGGGGCGGTGCTGGAAGGCAAGACGCTCCGCGGGGTGGTGGTGGTGACGCCCGACGGGCAGCGCGGGCTCGTGCTGGCCAAAGCGGTGATCGACGCCTCCGGCAACGCCGACGTGGCCGCGGCGGCAGGGGAGCCCACCGAATTCTACCGGCCGGACGAGCTGATCGGCCAGGGCGTCGGCATGGCGGTGATCCGCCTGGGAGAGGGCGGGCACAACAACGACTTCTCGTTTGTGGACGACACGGACGCGTCGGACCTCTGCTTCTTCGGCCTCCGCACGCGCCAGGGAACCGAGGCGGGCTGGGATGTCTCGCAGCTCGTCAACTCGCGCGAGCGCCGGCGCCTCATCGGCGTGTTCCAGATGACCGCGTTGGACTTCCTCACGGGGCGGACCTTCCCCGACACGGTCGTGCAGCACCGCAGCCGCTTCGATCTGCACGGGTGGGCCAGCGGCGACTTCTTCTGGACCAAGAACATCCGCACGACCAACCACGTGACGCTGGACGCCAACGCGCCCTACCGCGCCCTGCTGCCCAAAACGACGGACGGCCTGCTGGTGGTGGGCATCGGCATGAGCGCCGACCGCGACGCGATGTCGATCCTGCGCATGCAGCCCGACCTGCAGAACCAGGGCTACGCGGCGGCGTACGCCGTCTACCTCGCGCTGAAAGAGAACCGCCCGCTGCGCGACATCCCGGTCAAGGCGCTGCAGCGGCATCTGGTGGAGCAGGGGATCGTTCCGGAGACGGTGCTGGGCGAGGGCGACTCGTACCCGATCTCCGACACGCAGCTGAAGCTCGCGTCGCACGATGTCATGTTCGGGTACGGTGGCCTGCCCTACATTTTCGCCGACCCCGTGCGGGCCAAGCCCTATCTGCTCCAGAAATATCGGGAGCTGAACACCCACAGCAGCGGGCGCAGCACGGAGGTGAGCCTCGTCTACGCGCACATCCTCGCGGTGCTGGGCGATCCGGTCGGCGAGGATGAGCTGATCGGCTGGGTCAAGGCGCACGGCTGGGAAGACAAATGGCAGGAGGGGCTTGGCTCCGGCGCGAACCGCATGGACGCCTACCTGCTGGCGCTGGGCCGTGCCAAGTCCAAGAAGGCGGTGCCGGCCATCGCCGAGAAGATCCGCGTGCTGTGCGCAGCCAAAAAGCCGCCTAAAACAACGCACTGCCGGATTCTTTCGCTGGTGTGCCCGATGATCGGCGACCCCGCCTTTGCCGAGGGGCTGGCCGGGCTTCTGGACATTCCGGGCATGAGCGGCCACGCGTTCCGGCTCTCGGCGGAGATCCCGCCGGTGCCGGGCTACGACAGCCGCAGCAGCTACAGCCAGAAAGAAAAGGGGCTGGTGCCGTGCGAGGTCAACCTGGCGGCGGCGCTCTACCGGGTGGGCGACAAGGACGGCAAGGGCGCCGCGATCCTCAAGGCCTACTCCGAAGACCCGCGCGGTTTCTACGCGAACTACGCCCGGCGGGTGTTGCAAATGAAGGGTAGTGAGAACAAATGATGCAAAAGAATTCAATATTCGTTTTGGCCTGTGTCGGTTGTGCGCATGCTCTGTGGGCAGCAGAGGCGGTTACGTTGACGACAAACGACGTGCCCGGGGAAACCTCGTTCAGCCTTGGCGTGAAATGGTCGGACGGACTCCCTCCTCATGCTGACGCGGACTACGTGGTGGATGGATACACGCTCCGGTCGCCGAGTTCGACAGCCGTTTTTGCCGGACACTCCCTGACGTTGACCAACAGCGGCTTGCTGACGATGCTTTCGACATCGCGGATCACGGTCTCAAACCTTCAGATGTGCGTCAACGGCCGCATCCACAACGGGACAAGCGGCAGCACCGTGATGCTCGATGGGACGGCCAACGTGCAGACGCCCGTCGGAGAATTCTTTTATTTCACCGGACGCAACAACGAGGCCCTCGTTTATTCTGCACTGTCGGGCGACGGGGCGCTTGCGTTTCAAATCGCCGTAGGCGGGGCGGGGACGCTGGACTATACGTTGCTGGGAGCCAATTCCGGCTTCACAGGAAAACTTCGGGTCATGGGTGTCGCGGGCAAGGAGACAAAGCTGACGCTGGATAATCCGAGCGCCGTCCAAAGCCCGATGGGCTCGTTCACCGCGGACGGCATTCTCCTGCTGACGAATGCCGCCCTCGTTGTGAACGCGGACACGACGCTGTCGGAAGCGAGCAACCGCGGGATCACGCTGAAAAAAGGCGGCATGTTGGGTGCTGCCGCAGAGGCGACGTTCAGGGTTGCCGTTCCGGTCGTTGGAGATAACTTGACCAAGACGCTTCCCGGCACGCTTGAGTTGGCTGCGCTGAACACCTTCACCAACTTGGTTGTGTCGAACGGCACGGTGCGTCTTTCGAGATCGGAGAACTTGACCGGGGCCACCGTAGTTGACGGATCTCTGGAAGCGGGTGCGGCTCTGCCGGACATCGCTCTTGCCGGTGGCCTGCTTGCCCCTGGCCTGACCAACAACGTGATGGATGTTGCGGTCAGCCACCTGAAGCTTGCGGGCGGGGGGCTGCGCTATGACCTGACCGGTCTGACGCAAGATATCGTTCGAATCGTGCAGACCCTTGAAAAGAACGCGGGTGTCGTGACGCCCATCGTGTTGAACGGCGTGGCGGTAACGAACACGGTGGCTGTGCGCCCCTTGCTGGTCGCGGAAGCGTTGGACACCTTTTCGGAGAGCGATTTCTCATTGAGCTACGCCCAGCCAGGCCTGCACCTGCCGGAGGGCTCGCTTGAGATTGTGCGCGACGCTGGAACGCCGTCGCTCGCTTTCCGTCAAGCGCGTCCCATCGTCGTCCAGATTAAGGCTGTGGTCAGCGGAAACAATGGCTTCGCCAAACCCGAATATTGGAGCAATGCGCAAATACCAAGCGCAGATAACGATTATGTGCTGAATATGAGCGCCAACATGTATGGCGAAAGCGATTTTCCGGGGCATTCGCTGTCGATCGCGAATGACGGCGCCGTGCTTCAGCTTAAAAACACCGCAATGATGTTCTCGGATCTGCGCCTCTATCAGGGCCGTATCCACAACGCAATCGCTAACAGCACGATCAACCTGGACGGCTCCATCGGCGTCTATGCGCCGGAATCCGCGCCTTTCTCAATCACGGGGAACAACAACACGATCAACTGTTTTGCGAGGCTGAAAGGGTCTGGTGCGCTTAAAATCACGATGCAGAGCGGCGCGTCAAACTTCCGCTTCAATTTCATGGCAGACAATTCGGAATTTACGGGCCAGCTCGTTGCCACCAATTACCCTGGGGGAGGAAATACCGTGCGCATCGGCGTCGGGCACGACGGCGCTTTGGGCGGACCCTTGCCGGTTTATCGTCCCAATGCCGTCAACTTGGGTTCGGGGACGTATGTGTATGCGCTCTCCAACGTGACGCTCCGGGCCGCCAACCGCGGGATTACGCACATCGGCACGTGTTACTATTCGGTGCCGACCAATCGGACGCTGTCGATCGAAAGCCTCATCACGGGCTCTGTCATGCGGAAACAGGACGACGGGCTGCTCGTTTTAAGCGGGACGAACACCTTCAGCGGCTTTGTCGCCGAGGGCGGCAGCGTCGAGGCCCGCCATGAGCAGGCGCTGGGCATCAAGACGGTCCAATTCAATGCCGGCACGGTGTTGCGCCTGCAGGCGGGCCGGAATAAGCTGGAGAACGGTGTCCGCCTCACACAAGCGACGCCGTTGAACGCGACCGCTTCTGTTTCCGTGATGCCGGTCTTTGAAGCGGACGAGACGATCCCGGTTTCGTTCGAGTTGCCCGTTTTTCTGCTGAACAGCGGCTCGGAACTGAACGCGCCACTGACTTTTGTCGGTTTGCCGAAATACAGAACGCAGGTCAATACGCGTGCCGTCGATGTCGACGGCACGGCGCGGACCCTCGTTTACGCGACGTTCACGTACGGCGGAACGGTCATGCAGTTGCAATAAAAGCACAGAACAGGAAACAGAAGTTAAAGTTATGAATCGTTTCGTATCTGCCTTTTTGATGGGCACACTCTGTATTCTCTCCGCGCAGGCGGAGGCCCCGCGCTTCGTGATGTTGCCGGAGCGGACGCTTCCCGTCATCGATGCCGTCGACCTCGTGGTGGTGGGCAGCGGCGAGGGCGGCCTGGGCGCCGCGTATGCGGCCGGCAAGGCCGGCGCGCGCGTCATCCTCATCAGCGACTACACCTTTCTCGGCGACGAATACCTCGCCAAGGCGCGGCGCGACCTGTCCGCAGGGCCCGCGCCGCAGTCCGAACTGGCCAAGCGGCTGTTCGCCGTGCCGGACCCGGCGGCGTTTTCGAAGGCCGCCAGCGCGCTGCTGCGCGAGGCCCGCGTGACGTTCCTGGACAACTCGCGCTACGCGGGGATTCTGGTTGACGCGAAGGGCGCGCTCTGCGGCATCGCGACCGCGAACAAGGCGGGCGTCCAGGCGATCATCGCCAAAACCGTGCTCGACGTCTCGCAGGCCTCCCGGGTCGCGGACGACGCCGGGGCGGCGCGCGCGCCGTGGACGGCGAAAACGCTGACGGTCTCCAGGCCGCAGGCGGATAGAAAAACCAAGCAACTCTCGCCGATGACGCGGGAGGTCCCCATGCCGGAGCTGACGTGGGCGCGCCTCAACAAGGCCGAGCAGGCTTTGCGCGAAACGTGGAACGTGGTGATCAGCACGAACTTCGCGCACAGCATGGA
>CAYZQL010000022.1:0-24965 GCA_964480555.1 uncultured Lentisphaeraceae bacterium
CCGTTGATGATCGTGGCCAGCATGCCCATGTTGTCGCCCGTGGTGCGGTTCACACCCTTGGCCTCGCCCTTGAGCCCGCGGAAGATGTTCCCGCCACCCAGAACGATCCCGATCTGAACGCCCAGCTCGACAATCCGCGACACGCGTCGCGCCATCGAGGCCAAAGCGCCGGGGTCAATACACTCGCCCGATACCCGGTTTCCCAGCACCTCTCCGCTCAGCTTCAGCATGATCCGCTTGTATTTGACTCCGCCACTCCGTTGCGTTTCCAGAAACGCCCCCTTTCAGCGCATTATTAGAAACGCAATTAGCTTACCTAAACCCCCCTGAAAGGTAAACCGCTTTTTTTGGCGCACGCTCCGTCGGCGAGGTCCTCCTCTACCGCACATCCCCGGTCGCGGCCCACGCCGAGCCGCGCAGAATCAGCGCCGCGCAGCCCGGCGCCTCCAAAGCCCTGACATCATGTCCCGGCACGAGGTTGAAACAGCGCCCCTGCCCCATCTCCGTCGTCCAGACAAAAGGTTCCGGCTCCCCCGACCCTTTGTTCGCCGTGCCGATCGTGGCCGTCGCCAACACGCGCCGCGCGGGATTGCGGTTCGCCACCTTTTGCCAAGGCTCGTCGAAAATCTCGAAGTCCGCCAAGCCCCGCGTCACGGGGTGCGCCTTGTCCGCGATGTTCACCGTGAACGCCTGCCGGTGCGGGTGGAAAGTGCCCTTTTCCCACGAGCCGCCCGTCAGCGTCTGGAACGCGTCCCAGTCGTAAAACATGCTGCCGCCCGCGTGCAGCACGAAGAAGCCGCCGCCCCGCTTGACCCACGCCATGAACGCGGCCTTCATCTCAGCCGTCCACTCGCGTTTGTCCGGACCGTAGGTGTTCCAGTTGCTAAAAAGCAGGTCGTATCCCTCGATGTCCGCCGGCTTCATCTTCCACGGACACTCCTCGACCGTAACCGCAAACTTCGGCGATGCCGCGAAGAGTGTCGCGAGCGCAGCCGTTGTCGCGCGCCAGTCGTGGTTGTTCGCGCCGGTCAGCAGCAGCACGCGGATCTTCCCGCCCGCCGCCACATCCCCCGCATAGCGTGCCGCCGCATCTCGCAGCGCCTCGGCGTCCCAGCGGCCAGCGTGGACATGGACGCGGTAACGCAGGGTCAGCGTCCCGCCGGGCTGCAGCGCCTGCACGCCCCGCATCGGGAAGGCGGCGTTGAGGTAGTGGAACGGGACCTTCGGCCGGTCGACCGAGAACCAGTCGCCGGGCGCGCGCGGATTGTCGGGATGCACCAGCATCGCGATCCCGTAGGGCTTGCCGTCCACCGTGCCGCTCTGATCCGCGCCCGCGCCGGAGGCCTCCAGCCGGTTGTTCGCATCCGGCACGCGGCCGACCGTCGAGACCACGGTTTCGACGTTCGTGAACGCCGGCGCAAACCGCACCGAGAGCCCCGAGTAGCCGCCCGGCGCGTCGAGCGTCACCGGCCGGCCCCCCGCCGTGAACACCTGCGTCCAGTCCATGTGATAGGCGCCCGACGCGTCAGGCGCGGAAAGCGCGACCGTGCGGCGCTCTTTCAGCACCGGCTCGTTCGTGGCGCCCGGCCGGTATCCGAAATCGACGACGATCACCGCGCTGCCGTCCGGCTTCGTCGCGACCTCCGGAGCCGACCAGAAGGTCTCGCCCTGCGACTTGCCCCCCCGCTCCTCCCAGTAGTTGACGCCGTTGATGTGCTTCCACGAGAACCAGAGCGCATAGTGCCAGACGTGGTCCGGCGGACGCGCCCACGTCAGCGACGGCCCCCCCGCCACGCACACGGGATCGAAGTAGGGCTTGGTCCCTTGTGCGGGGTCGAAGCGGAAGCGCCACACGTCCGCGCCGTCACACCGCAGCGCGAGCTGATTGGGCGTTGCCGTGTCCCACTGAAGAGTCCTCTCCGCAAGGACGGGCCAGACGAAAAACAGCAATCCGGCAACACAGGCAGCAGCACTCTTGTCCATGACACACCCCCAACCGGCAACGTGTAACTTACAACCTGTAACTAAACCCGCTCCACCTTCCACGGCGCGCGCGGCGTGCGGTCGAGGAAAAGCTCGGCTTCCTTGTCGCCGATGATCTTCTCGGCGTTGGGGTCCCACTTGATTTCACGTCCCGTGCGGATGGCGAAATCGGAAAGATGACAGATCAGGTCGCCGTTGACCGCCGATTCGATCGGGTTGACCGTCGGCTCGCGCGTCCTGACGCACTGGATGAAGTTATCCCACTGGTTGCCCTTGCTGGCATACAGCGTGATGTCCTTCTCGCCCCACTGGATTTTCTGCCACGCCTTGTCGCTGGTGCGCAAGGAGCCGCGATCCACACTGATCCACCCCTTTTCGCCGAAGAAGGTCGTGCCGTGGTCGCAGCCGGGACGGTACGTCTCGACAATCGGCTTGGCGGTCAGCCAATCCATGAAGTGCAGCTCCACGCCATTTTCGTATTTGCACTGGACATCCCAAGTGGCGAGCGTGTCGAACAAGCCGCGCACGTCCGGAAAACGGCCCGTGCCCTGATAGCTGACCGGCGCCGAGTGATCCGTGCCCAAACCCCACTGGACAATGTCGACCGGATGGATGCCCCACCCCGCGATGAACCCCAGCGCGTAATCCGAGATGTGCCAGATGCCATGCGTCATGGTCCGGACATCGGTATGAACGCGCGCGGGCGCGGGACCCTGCCACAGGTTGTAGTCCAGGTCGTCCGGCACGGGCGACGGCTTAAGGCCGTTGATGTGGAAATTGCGGATCGCGCTGCCCTCGTTGAAAATGCCGCCGACGTCGCTGCCCAGTCCGTGGCTCCACGCCTCCACGCGCTGCACCTTGCCGAGCACGCCGTTCCGCACCAGCTCGCACGCCTTGCGGAAATGGCCGTGCGAGCGCTGCCAGGTGCCGAACTGGAAGACCGCCTTGCGCTTCGCGATCTCCTCGCGCAGCACCCAGGCCCACTGCATCGCCACGCCCAGCGGCTTCTCGACGTAGACGTCCTTGCCCGCGCGCACCGCATACAGGGCCAGCGGAACGTGCCAGTAATCGCCCGTCGCGATCTCCACGCAGTCCAGATCCTTGCGCGCCAGCAGCTCGCGGAAATCGCCGTACGACGCACAGCCCGCGGTCTGATAGGTCTCGTCGACCAGCTTCGCGCCCCGCTCGCGGCGGCTCTTGAACGGGTCGCACGTGGCGATGACCTGCGCCTCCTTGTTCTTGAGCACATTCCGCATGCCGGCCGTGCCCATGCTCCCGGAGCCGATCAGCGCGAACGTCACCCGGTTGGAAGGGGTCGGCTTCCCCTCCTGCGCCCTGACGACCCCCGCCGGAATGATCGCAGGAAGGGCACCTGCCGCCAGCGAAGCCGCAAGGAACGACCGCCTCGTAATGCTTCTTGTCATGACTCTCTCCTGTCTGTTTCCAGTTTTCAAGTCTCAAGTCTCCAGTCTCTCTCCCCCTATTCCGCCAGATACGCGCCCATTTCCTTGCGCAGGAACTCGAGGCTCCTGCCCGCCTGCTCGATCGTGCCGCACTCGACGCTGAAGAAAATCTCGCGGTCGAGCGGCGCGAGAATCGCGAACACCCGCTGCCAGTCCACCACGCCGTCGCCGCAGGCGCACCCGACCGGCGTGCCGGTGACCTTGCCGCGCTCGGCGCCGCTCTGCTGCATGGAGATGTCCTTGGCGTGAACATGGTACACGGATTCGCGGACAGCGGCCAGCCCGTCATAAGGGTCCTCGACGCCCGCGAGATACGCGTTGCCGGTGTCCCAGTTCACCTGGACCCACGGCGAGTCGACGAGGCGCGCGATGCGCAGCAGCCCGGCCGAGGTGCGCGTGTAGACGCCGTGCGGCTCGACGCAAAGCCAGACCTTGTGCCGCGCGGCGCACTGCGCTGCGCGCGTGAGCGTGTAGCGCATGACCTCGTGGGCGAAGGCGTCGTCCATCCACGCCGGCTTGACCATCTCGTCGGTGTTGACGAACCGTGCGCCGCAGGCGTCGGCAAGCTCGATGGCCCGCGTCAGGCGCGGCACGGCCGCCTCGGGCCGCATCAGGGGGCTGTGCCCGCTGAGGCTCGAGACCTTCACGCCGTGACGGTCGCAAATCTCCTTCATCAGCAGATTGTCCTGCTCCATCGAATACGAGTGGAAGTAATGGACTTCGCTGAGCAGCTCCCAGCCGGTATGCACCATGGGCTCGACATACCGGTACCCCAGTCCGGCGGCGATCTTCACGCCCTCTTCGAAGCCCTTGTCCGCACTGCGCACGAACTCCATGTTCACCGCGATTCTGAATGTGGCCATCGGTCAGCTCTCCCTTCGCGCTGTGGCGCGCAACCTTTTCCAACGTTGAAACGCCCCCTTTATACCGCGTCGCTTAAAAGCGGACTACGATAACTTCCGCCAGTGTCGAAAAGTATCCTCGTGCGCCCTTTTTTCGGGGTTGCCCGGCCCGGTTGTTTTTGCAACACTTAGAACTATGGCAAAGACACGTGACGTGCTTTACAAGGCAGGCGTGGAAACGCTTCGAGCGGATGACTGCCGGCCGCTCGTCCAGGCGGTCCGCGAGGGGGGCATCGCTCTCCATGCCTTGGCGCGGAGCCACTACCCCGGCGAGCCGCTGAAAGCCAGCGAGGTGCCCGGCGTCTGCTCGCTGGGCTTCTGGCACGTGACCGGCGAACAGCGGCAGGGGCTTTCGCCGCACCGCAACGAGGGCATCGAGCTGACCTGCGCGCTGCAGGGCGAAACCCCGGCGATGGTCGACGGCCGCACGTATGCGTTGCGCCCGGGCGAGATCATGATCACGCGGCCTTGGCAGCTGCACTCCGTGGGCGAGCCCTGCTTCGCGAAAGGGAAGCTGGGCTGGATCATTCTCGACGTCGGCGTGCGACACCCCCACCAGACGTGGCGGTGGCCGGACTGGGTGAACCTTCACACGGACGACCTCGAGCTGCTGACGCGCTCCCTGCGCCAGAACGAGGACGCTCTCCGTGCGACCTCGCCCGCGCTGCGGGCGGCCTTCGAGCGCCTGGTGTCGATCCCCGCTTCGCCCTCGGAAAATTTTCGCGGCTCGCGCATCGCGGTCGCGGTGTGCGACGTGCTGGTCAGGCTGCTCGAGCTGTTCCACGTCAATCCGGTGCGACTGCGGCCGGTGCTGATGGAGTCGTCTCGCTCCGTGCGCCTCTTCGTGGAGGGACTCACGAGCCGCCCGATCCCCCAGAGCGTCGAGGCGATGGCCGAGGCGTGCGGGCTTGGCGTGACCCGCTTCGCGGCGCTGTTCAAAGAGGCCACCGGCAGCACGCCCGGCGAGTATCTGCTGCGGCGGCGGCTCGACGAAGCCTGCCGCCTGCTGAAGGCGACGCCCCCCCTTTCTGTGGAGGCGGTCAGCCGGCAGGTCGGCTTCTCGCACGGCAACTATTTCGCACGGGTGTTCCGCCGGACGTTCGGCGTCACCCCCGGCAAATGGCGATCACAAACGGCGTCTCAACAAACCGAAATGAGGTAGACATGTTCAGGACCTTCACGATGATCACCGGGCTGCTGCTGCTGCGGGCGGCCTGCGCCGCACAGGAGATCCCGCCGCCGCCCAAGCCGGAAGCGGCCTTTCCCGAGTGGCAGGCCGTCACCGACACCGCCGCCGCCCGGAAACTGTTCGCCCCCATGGGCGGCACGCCCCAGGTGGAGCGCGACCCCGCCGGGTTTGTGCGGCTGCCCGTGAACTTCAAAGGCACGCTCCACGAACGGGTGAGCTGGGACCTGCGGGTGAAAACGGACCTCCGGCTCGCGCGCGGCGTGCAGTTCGACTTCTATTGCCGCGACCTCGCGCCGTTCGCCACGTTCAGCCTCTACTTCCACAGCAACGGAGGCTGGCACCATGCCACCTTCAGCCCGGAAAAGACCGGCGCATGGGAGCGCATCGTCATCGACAAGTCCGAGGCGCGGAGTGAAAACGCGCCCTCCGGCTGGGGCGCGGTCGACACGCTGCGCCTCTCCGGCTGGCGCAGCCAGGACACGGACACCGTGTGCGCCATCGCCAACCTCGGCCCGTCAGGCGGTAACCCCGAGGTGCTGGTGGTCCGGGCGGACTCGAACGCGGCGGCCGCGAAAGGCAAAGACGAAGGGTTCCAGCACTATGCGGGAACCGTGTCGTCGACGCTGGATGCGCTGGGCATCCCGTCCGCACAGGTGGCCGACACCGATCTCACGCCCGAGCTGCTGTCCAGCGTCAACCTCGTGGTGCTGCCCTACAATCCCCGCGTACCGCCGCAAGCGACCGCTCTTCTGAGCGGGTTTGCCGGCCGGGGCGGCAAGCTGCTCGTCTGCTATTCCCTGCCGTCCGGCGTGGCGGAGCTGATGGGGCTGAAGGTCACCGGCGGCGGCGAGGCTCAGGGTGGCCCCTTCGACGGGTTCGCGCGCACCGCGCAAGGGCTCGCGACCCAGCCTGCGTTCGTGCCGCAGGCCTCTTGGCGCACCACGGAGGTCCGCCCCGCGGAGGGCAAGCCGGGCCGCGTCATCGCCGTCTGGCGCAACGCCAAGCACGAGGACACGGCCCTGCCCGCCATCACGCTGACCCCCGCCGGCGCCTTTGTCGGGCACGTGTGGTTTGGCGGAGCCGAAGGCGCGGGGCTCGAACTGATGCGGGCCGTCACCGGCGAACTGCTTCCGCACCTGTGGCAGCGCTCCGCCGGGAAGGCGTTCCTGCGGATCGGGTCCGTCGGCGGCGCCGCCGACTTCGAGTCGTTCGCCACTGCGTTCCGCAAGGCGAAGCCGCCCAGGAAAGCCCGCCGCGAGTTCTCCCGCGCCGCGGAGACGAGGGACGAGGCACAGGCGCTGCTGAAAGCCGGACGCTGGCCCGAGAGCACGGCGGCGAGCGCCCGCGCCGCTGACGCGGCACTGCGGGCATGGCTCTTGACGCAGAAGCCGCGCCCGGGCGAGCACCGCGCTTTCTGGTGTCACAGCGCGTTCGGCTTGCGCAACAAGAACTGGGACGAGTCGATCCGCCTGCTCAAGGAGAGCGGCTTCAACGCGATCCTGCCGAACATGCTCTGGGGCGGCACCGCGTATTACCCCTCCAAGGTCCTGCCCGAGTATGCGCAGCTGGCGGAGAAAGGCGACCAGATCGCGCAGTGCCTGGCGGCGTGCAAGAAATACGGGGTTCAGTGCCACGTCTGGAAAGTCAACTGGAACACCGGCGGCCACGCGCCGCAGGCGTTCATCGAGCGCATGGTCGCCGAAGGCCGCGTTCAGAAGCTGTTCTCCGGCGAGGTCGAGACGAAGTGGCTGTGCCCCTCCCACCCGGCGAACCGGGAGCTGGAAGTGGCGGCCATGCTGGAGATCGTCCGGACGTACGACGTGGACGGCGTGCACTTCGATTATATCCGTTATCCGGGAAACGACGCCTGTTTCTGCGACGGGTGCCGCGCGCGCTTCGAAGCCGTGCTGGGCCACGCCGTGGCGACGTGGCCGGCAGATACGCGCAAGCCCGGCGAGGTGCGCGCGCAGTGGCTCGACTTCCGGCGGTCGGCCATCGACGCCGTCGTGCGCCGGGTGTCGGAAGAGGCCCGCAAAATCCGGCCCGGCGTGCAGATCTCCGCGGCCGTTTTCCGCAACTGGACGAGCGACCGCGACAGCGTGGGGCAGGATTGGAAAGTGTGGTGCGAAAACGGCTGGCTGGATTTCGTCTGCCCCATGGATTACTGCGACTCCAACGCCCTCTTCCGCAACATGGTGTCCTCGCAGAAAGCCTTCGCGGGCAAGGCGCGGCTCTACCCGGGCATCGGGCTTTCGTGCTGGAAGGACCCGCGGGATGCGGTGAAGCTGGCCGAGCAGATCGCGATCATACGGGAACTCGGCGTGCCGGGCTTCACCGTGTTCAACTTCGACGCCCACGCGGAAGCCGTCTTGCCCTACGTGCGGCTCGGAACCACCTCTGAATAATCCAAGATGCGTGACGGCACCCCGTTGAAGCGCCGCCCTCTAACTGTACAGTTAAAAAATTCGGACATGATTACATGATTTACATGATGTAACTGCTTTTTCTGGTAGGGACGCCTCCCCGAGGCGTCCGCGGCGGGTTCGGGGAACCCGCCCTACCTGACATCGGCCAACGGACATACTTTAACTTAATCCGCTCTAGTGAAAAAGACGGTGCGGATCTCGGCCCGACGCACGCGAAAGAGGAGAGGAGATACCGGTCACGGTGCATCGTCACGCGTATGGTGCGAAAAGGGACCGTCACGACGTTCGAACCGGACTCGAACGCCGCCATCGTGCCCGTGACAAACCTTCCCGGCAATCGGTTCCGATTGCATCTCATTCACCGTCGATGGACGATTCGATGAAGCGCAGGTTCACGCGCAGCGGAACCGGTTCCGCGTTGTCCGAGGTGAAGGACACGCCCACCTTGTCACCCTTGGCGAACGACGCGCGCGGGAGGTCCTCGAGGTCCACCTCGCGCAGCAACTCGTGGCGCGCGCTGTAGACGACCGCCACCGACACCCGGTGCGGGATCGTCACATACTCGCCCGGCGCGAGTGTGGTCTTCACGCGGATCCTGCGGCGGAGGTTGCCCCAGCGGTAGTGCGTCACCGGGTTGATCACAGGGGTGCCTTTCTCGGGCGCACGCATGACGAAAAGCGGCACGGTCATCGCCCATTTGCGGTTGTCGATCGGCGATACAACCTCGAAATCCGCCGGCTTCGCCGACACCTCCGCCGCGAGGTCGTCCGTGATACACCAACGCTCGCACTGCCCGGAGGCGTGAACCCACTCCCGGTCGACCGAGCGCGGCATTACGGCGGCGCCCGCTCCGAGCGCCTTGACCGGCGCCGCAAAGGAGGGCAGCTCCTCGAACCGGTCGCCCTTCCATCTGCGCACGAACGAAAGAGCAAATTTTCCGTTCTCCCGCTTCAGCCCCCATTGCGTGTCGGTCTGGCGCATGAGCCGTTTCTCGCGTTCGGTGAACGCGCCGGCGTTGCGGGCTTCCTCCCACAGGCGGATGCGCTCGCACTTCTCGTAGGTCTTCGGCAGGCCGAACTGGAAGTCCACGCCCGCATCGTAACCGGCGGCGAGCGCCATGATCCAGTCGAGGTCCTCCAGTGAACAGGCATCGGGATAATACTGGCCGAGCTTGTTCGGATAGTCGCTGCGGCGAAGGTTCAGTTGGTGTTGGAGACGCGTCTCGAGCTGTGAGCCGCGGATGCCGCGCTTCATGTCGTGTTCGCCCCAGCTCTGGGTGGTGAAGAGGTGCCAGGTGTAATGCGTCATCCGGCTGCCGACGAACGTCACGCCATCCTGCGGCAGGTGGTCGTAGATTGTCCGGACAAACCGGTTGACGGAGTAGTTGTCGTTGCCGCTGCGGTCCGCGCGCTCCACGCCGTCGAGGATGATGTTGCCCATGCCGCCCTTCTTCGCGGCGGCGGCGATGTTCACCGCCACCTCGCCGATCATTTCGTCGGTGCCGGGCATTAGGGAGTCGTAGTGGTCGTAGCCGTCCAGCCGCGTCACCCGCGTTCCGGCCGGATGCGCCCGGATCGCGCTGCCGTAAAAACCGCGCTCGCAGCCGCCTAGCACGACCTCGGTGTCGTTGGTCGCCGCGGTGCGGTACACGACCAGCTCCCCGTCGATGTCGAGGAAACGGCGTGGCGTGGGCCGGTTCCCCAGACTTTTCACCTTCTCGCACACGATTTCCGCGTTGATCGCGAAAAGCGGGAAGGTCTTCGGGTTCTTGGCGAGACGGATCTCGTTGTCCGCCACGCCCGCCGGGAGTTTCGGATCGGCCCAGAAGACATACTCGAACGTGTCGCGCGTCTTCACGCCCTCCGGACCGGGAAGGGCGCGCGCGAGTGCGGTCACGCTGTCCGCGTACCGGTTGAAACGCGGGTCGAGCCTCGGGGCGATGAACGGCTCCGGCAGCCGGAACGCGCGCGTGAAGGTGGAGAGCGTGTAGGCCGTGGTGCGGATGCCGTGCGCGCGCGCCTTGTCCGAACATGTTTTCAGGCCTTCCCATCCGGACTTGAAGGCGGCAGAGTCTGGGTCGAAATGGCCCCAGTTGCCAAAACAGTTGTAGCGAGAGAGCACGCGGATGCCGGTGACGCGGGCGGCCTGGATCCAGGCGTCGATGGTGGTGTCGTCGTAATTGACCCAGAAGGCCGACTCGTTCGCGCGCGGCGATTTCTTCGCCCACACACCGTCGATCGTCGGATACGGCAGACCCTCGGCGCGGACGATCTCCTCCACGATATCCAGCTCGCGGTCCTTGGACGGGTCGGCGACGCCCCACAGCGCGATCGCTCCGCCGACCGTTCCCGCTTCCTTCACCGGTACCGAGATGAACTGGCCGTAATTGAAGCGTACCGGACGTGTGTGATCGACCGTCGAGAGAGTCAACATGCCGCCGGGCTTCTCGCCGTCGTAAAAGCAGGCTGCGTCGCTCATCGCGTCGCGGTAGACGCCGTCCGTGCCGATGCCGAGCGAAAGCGCGCCGATGGCGAAATCCTTGCCCCGCACGACGCCGAGATACCGACCCACCGTATCGTGGAGCGTGGTGGGGTACGGGCCCCAATTCACGGCGGCGATGCCGGCGGGCGATGCCGCCTCCACGATTTCCAGCCGCAGATACCGGCCCGGGTTCTCGATCCGGATCGCCACCACCGCGTCGTTGTCGAACGCAATCCGCCAGACTTTGCCCTTCCCGCTCGTTCCGACAAGGGTCATCCGCTTCGGCACGAGCGTTTGACCGGACATCTTCCAGCAGTCCCCGTTCTTCTCGTATTCCCGGACGGTGAAGAGATACCCCGGCTCATCCGGATGCAGCCGGTTTACGCCCGCTCCGGAAAGCTCGGTGATCCGGCCGGAACTGTCCGCCGCCAGACCGAGTCCGGTGGAAGTCTTCTCCCGCAGCGTCTCCGACGCGACGGCAGCACCGGCCGCGAGGATGACTTCCGAACCGTTGGCGAACACTTCCGTATTCACGGTATACCCGGTTTCGCGCCATTTCCGCGCGAGGTATTGCTCCAGCTGATCCCGTTCGGCTTCCGTCAGCATCCGGTCGTACGCGATAACCTCGCCGATCGCGCCGCGGAAGCGGCGCGTGTCGGTGGCGGAGTTGACGAAATAACCGGCGAGGGCGTTGTACCCGGCACCGATTTTCGTCGGCGATTCGAGGTGCGCCGTGACCGGCGTGTTCAGAGCGTAATTGAAACTGCTGGCGGAAGCGGCCAACGCGGTCCCATTGTGCCACGCCTCCGCGCCGACGAAACAGTTGCCGACCGACCCGTACAAACAATTGGTCCCATTGCCGCGGATCCCCGCGTCGCCGCCGGAGTTGTAGCCCCAGTACCCGGCCATGTTCATCTGGTTCTGAAACGCCTGGAACACCATGACCAGCGTCTGAATATTGACGGAGCGGTTGGAGCGCATCCAGTTGGTGGTGGCGTTCCCGAAGAACACCGCACTCAGCCCGTTGATGTTCCCGGTGTAGGTGGGCGGCTGCGAGGTCGCGGCGTCCCAATCCTGCTTCTCGAGGCCGAACGCCAACCCCTCGACCCCGGCCTTGGAGACCCAGTTCGTCACATAGCCGTCCGCCGAGCGCCGCACCGTCGCCGCGTCCGCCGCGTCCAGCCAGTACAGGATCCCGTCCCGCGGCGGCAGGTCGTTGTAGACCGCGACCGCCGACGCGCCGCCGAACGTGATCGACCCCGCCTCCGCGCGCAGCGCCATGTCCGCCGCGCCACACAGCACAAGGTTGACCTTCTCTCCGACGGTACCGCGGAAACCGTTGGTTCCCGTCACGGTGAGCGTGGCTGTCTCCGCGCCGCTGTTGACGATGCTTCCGCCGGTGCCGGACAGGGTGGAAACGGTCTGCTCCGTGCCGTTCAGGTCGAATGCCGCCCCGGGTTCCACGCTCAGCGCCGTCCCGGCCGGCAATGTCCCGATCACGATCCCGGGCGCGTCCGCGTGCAGCCCGGCCCCCATCCACTTCCGCCACATGTAGTTTTCGACCGCCTTGATCTCGTCCCGGCTCAGCACCCGGCCGAAGGCGATGACCTCGCCGATGAACCCGCAGAGCGAGCGGTTCTGGTAATTGTTGCCGATCACGTTGTTCCCGGCGCTGAAAGCATTGGTGCGGAATGAGGAAAGAAGCGTCGGCTGGTTCTGCGTGAACGTGTTGATCCCAGAGACGCCGTTGATGCTCATGTTCGCCAGCGTGCTGTAATGGAACGCGCTGCCTTCTGCGGCATGACCGATGGAGGTGGCGCTCTCCATGCGGAAAAACAGGCTGCCCCAGTCGCCGCGCTGGACCGCCCAGATGCAGTCCATGCCGCCACCGCCGACGCTGTATCCGGTCGCCTGGAACAGGATCAGCACCGTTTTGGTGGCGAAGGCCTTGTCCGCCACCAGGCAGTTGGTCCAGCCGTTGAAATATACCGCGGGCTTCGCATGGATGGCGCCGCCGATGCCGTTGGAGTAGACCGGGCATGGCAGATTCTCGGACCGTTTGAAGGCGACGCCCGCCACCCGGTCCACCCAGCCCGTCACCGCGCCGGTCGTTCCGTCCGTTTGAACGCTCGCCGCGTCGTTCGCGTCGAGGTGATACACGATGTCCGCCTCGCACGGGACCGTCTCCCGCAACAGCCTGAGTGTCCCCTCGCGGACCACCGTCGGGCCGGAATAGCTCTGGGGTTTGGCGATCCCGAGCGTGCCGGAACCGATTTTGGCCAGACCGATGAGGTTGGTGTCGTTGTCGCGGAGGTAACCTCTGTATGTGATGTCCGACGAAGTCCCGATCTCCGCCATGGCCGGCGCGTCCGCGCCTTCGGCGACCGGCGTGATCGTGCGGCCGGTGTACTGGGCCAGATTGCCCAGTCGGGTCTCGGCGCCGGCGATTCCGACATCTCCTTGTGTGGTCAGCCCGCCCATCGTCACCGAAGGGTTGGCGAAAAGAAGTTTGTTCGTCCCGCTGTTGACCCATGATCCGACACCGGAAACGGCGTTGGAGACAACGTAATCCGCGTTCTTGTTGATTGTGATCGTGGTGCCGTTCATCACCTCGCCGACGCCGAACGTGCCGTTGGTTCCGAGTGTGAGCGTGCCGACCTCCAGCCGGGTCGCGCCGAGATAGGTGTTGGTGCCGTTCAAAATCAATTTATTGGCGTCCTGCAGCATGGTGAGTCCGCCGGGGCCGGTCACCGGACAGTCGAGCCGCAGGTCGGAGCGCAAACGGATTCCGGCGTCGTCCGCCAGCACCACCCGGGCGATGTTCGTCGAATAGGCCTCGCCGGTGGCGGTGAGCGCGGACTGCCCGTGGTTGACGCTGATGCCGAACCCGGCCAGGCTCAGCTCGTTGATCGCCGTCCGGGTATAGTTCAGCAGTTGGCCGCCGCAGATGCGGTCGCCGAAGACGCGGACCGAGGGCGCGGAGGACAGGCCCGCGTAAAGCTCCATCCGGCCCCAGTAGACCCGGAGGTCGCCGCTGTTGGCGTAGGTGCCCTGCAACTGGGTGTTGACGAGACTTACGTTGTTGCGCCCGGTGAACGTGACGCCCGCCGTGCCGCGGATCTCGGTATTAATCGTCTGTTGCACTTGGTTGTTGTTGTCCTGCATCCAGACGATGCCTTCGGAGCCGCGGAAATCGATCGCGCCGCCGCTGATGCAGGTTTTGGCGGTCGTGAAACCCTGCAGGATGATGCCGGCGGGGGCCGTGCCGTCGCCGATCGTCAGCGTCACGCCGGGCGCGAGGGTCAGCACCGCGTCGCCGTCGATGACCAGCGCGTGGATCGTCGTGTCGGCGGAAAGCGTGGTGTTGGCGGTGACGCGCACGATCGCGTCCGCGTCCGCTCCGGCGAACCCGTCGTGGTAGAGGTCCGCCGCGGGCACGAGCCCGTTGGACGCGTCATACCGCGCGAAGCACACCGGCGTAGCGGTGGCGTTCGGCCCGCCGAGGGTGACGACCGGCGAGACCATGCCAGAGCCCGCGTGGACCAGCGCGGACGGATCCGTCAGGAAGAATTTCTCGGAGGCGCCGAGCGTGTTCGTGCCGCCGCTGGGGGCCAGATAAAGCGTGCCGGGAAAAACGTCCGCGCGGTCGATCCCGCCGATCATGAGGGAGGCGGAGGCGTTGGAGCCTTTTTTCAGGTTGAAGCGCACGGAACCCTTGAGCGCGACCGCGCCGTTTGTGGCGATCGTGAGCGCGGCGGCGGAACCGCCGGCCGCAGCGGGCTCAAACGAGATTTCGTTGCCTTCGAACGCGACGCGGCCGTCGGTGAGCGCGGTGCCGTTTGTCGCATAAACAATGACCGGACCGTGCTTGAACGTCACGTTGGTGAACCCGCTATAGACCGCCCCGTCATGCACGAGGAGCTGTCCGCGGCCCGTTTTTTCGAACGCGTTGTTGTCGCCGAGGAACGGAATCTTCTGGATGACGTTCTTGGTGCCGTCGTCTTTCGGACGCAGATACGGCGCGTCCCCGACGAAGGTGATCGGCTGGCTGCCTTCCAGCAGAAACGCGCCGGAATACGGAAACGCCATACCGGAAATCTCCAAGCCGGCGACATCCTGGTACACGCCGGCGGAAACCCAGGGCCCCACACCGTCAGACGCCGAGGCGTGGGTGAACACGCCGCCGTCCTGTGCGGGCACGCCGTCAAGCCAATACTTGGCGCTGCTCCATTTGAGTTCAGCGGAGCCGTACGTCATCCTGTTGACGAACCATTGTCCGTCCGAAGCCGAAACCGCCGCCGCGAGAGAGGCCGCCGTGATGACCGTGATGAGTTGCTGCATGCGAACCACCCTTTTTACAAATGAAGAACACTGACATCCCATAGGCTTGGCCGGCAACATGCCGGCTCCTACGGCTCACATCTATTACGCGGGGGGAGGGTAAAAAGAGTCAAACCCGGAATTCACCGCAGCAGATTCCCCGAATGGCTCGACGCCCACGCGAAAGCCGTCTTTTCCTACGTGCGGCTCGAGACCGCCTCCGAATAGCGGTTACAGCGCCTTACTCCCGTCCCGCAATCCGGACGTTCGCGGCCACCTCCCCGGTGAAGGTCGAGATGCCCGTGACCCTTAACGTCACCGGTGTCGATCGGCTGTTGGTGATCCGCCCCGAACCGGACAGCGCGATAACCGTCAGATTCTGGCCGTTCAAATCCAGCATGCCCTGTTTGCCGATGCGCACATCCGCCGATACGGGGAGTGTTTTCCCGGCCTCTTTTGCCGCCTGCGCATGCAGCGTCTTGCCCAGCCATTTTTCCGACAGGTAATTTTCAACCGCCCGTCGTTCGGCTTCCGTCAAGATCCTGTTGTACGCCAGAATCTCACCGATCTTGCCTTTATACGAACGGCCCTCCGGCCAGAAATACGAGCCCAAGGCCACCGGCATCGTCACCTGATCCGCACGACTGCGCTGTGCGCACAGAATGTGCGGCTGACCGGGCGTGAAATGCGTCCCTTCCGCTCCGTCGATGCGATAGGTGTTGAAGGTGTTGAAATAGTTATGGGGCAGGTTCATGCCTCCGGCCCAGACGTTTCCGCCGACACACCGGATGCCATAATCCGTGCCCCGGCCGGAATCTTCAGCACCCCAGATGCCGCCGTACTGCGGAGACCCTTCCGGCTGGTTGACAATAAAGACCGTCTGCTGTGTAAACTTCTCCGCGGTGGCAATCCGGTTGGTCAGCCCGGCAAAATAGACAGCCGGCTTACCGTTGATTCCCTTGTCCTGATAGACCGGCAACGGACACGCGGCCGAGGTCTGGCGGAACCGTGCGCCGGTCAGTTGTTCTGTCCATTCCGTGACGGACCCGTCTTGGCTGATTTTCAAGCACCCTTTTTCAGAGGCATCCAAAAAGAAAGAGAGTCCGGGAAGGAACGGCGCGACGTCGTCTTGAAGGCGCACCACGCCGCCATCGATACTCAGCGGCCCGGTGAACGACTGTCCCGCTGACAGGTACAGCACACCGTCGCCGATTTTCTGCACAGCCAGACGATGCTCCGTGCCCTCTTTCAGCGTTCCGAACAGCGAAGCCCTTTTACCCTCCAAAACCAGCGTTTTTTGTCCAGGCGCTCCGCCGGGTGCCGCAGACAGGGTTGCGCCAGAGGCCATGTCCAAATGACCCACTTGGAAGCGCTCGCCTCCGATATGCGCCGTCGCCCCGTTGAGAAGTTGAAGCGTGCCGACCTTCTGCACAGTCGGGGCAAACGTGACAACGCCCGGCCCCCGCAACGACAGCGTGCCGTTCACGTCATCGCGAAGGGTGACAGGCTCGGCATGGGCCAATGTTCCGACGACCGGCAACGTGACCGTACCCTGTGTTCCCGGCCGCGCATTGTAGCGGCCCATCCACACCCAGCAGTCACGGCAGCGGCACTCCGCCTGGCGGTCACATGTGCCGTGCCGGTCCTCGTAAGGCGGCACCTTGAAAGAAGCGCGGACCAGCGCTTCCATTTTGAGGAAACGCGGATCGTTTTTACCCGTATAGCTTTTATCGTTAGCAATCTGCCCCCAGCCGCCCTTTTCAAGCGGCAAGGGTGCCATCAGGATCCGGCTCTTCTCGGGGAGAGCCATGTTCACCAGCGCGTCATAGGGCTGCCGGGCCAACGTATCGCCGAACAGGGCTTTAACGGTTTCGCGCAACGCCCGGACACCCGCAGGCACCTGGGTGGCGAACTCCGGCAGGTTCCAGCTTGGACTCGGCAGCTCCTGCGCGTTCATATCCATCCAGACAATCAAGTCCGACCATTCCGCCTGTGTGAGTTTTATCCCCTTATGCCCGGCCTGCAATATTTTGGTCAGCCGGCTCGGAGCGGCAAAGTAATCGTTCGTCTGGCTGTATCCCGTCTCCGTATACGGGTGAGCGCGGGCAACGAGAATTTCCGGCGGCTGCTTATGACTCTTTGTCCGCGTCAATTCCTCCCAGCCTTTAGGGCCGATCAACGACAATCCGCCGGCCTGTTTCTCCTCCGGCTTCAACCCGTGGCAAGTGATACAGTGGCGGTCAAACACCGGCCGCACCTGACGATCATACCCCACGCCGTTTTCTGTATTCGGAACCGGCACCGGCTCGGAAACCGGAATGCTTTTCCGAGCGCTCGGCTGCGGCGCCTGAATCCTGTTTTCGTGACACCCCACACACCGGAGCTGCTCGCCTTTCTGCACGTAAATGAAGGAGCGCATGGTCATGACCGCCATGCCGTTCTCATCCAGCGCCTGCAACTGAACGGGAACGCCCGCAGGCATCCGGAACGCCACGGAGCCGTCCGGATGGACGGGCACCGTGCCGATCGGTTTCTTGTAGAGCGAATATCCCCCCAGTGGGTTGCGCTCGGGTTTGGCGGCCGTCCACTGCGTCATGATCCGGTTCAGGCGCACGGCCTTGACACTCCCGTGTTTGATCGGCACCCGGCAGTCGTAGACATTTTCCACCGAGCAGACACCCGTGTCCGGGGCTTTCTCAGGCGGCGGAAGGCTGGAGGCGATTTCCGGGGGACGTTTCAGCTTGCGGACCGGAATCGGCGCGAAGGTGTTGATCTGCGGATCCGCAAAAAGCGGCTCGCGCCCGCCCAGCGTATCAACCAGGTACACCGCAAACGACTGATTGGACGGCCAGGCGGCCGACCAGCCGTATGAACAATAATTCGTGTCATTCTTATGAAACCCCATCGGCGAAAAGCTGGCGAAAAAAAGCGTGTCATTCACAGGGAACGGGTTGGCGTAATAGCCGGTGTCTTGCCACGGGCTGCCGGGATAGGTGATTTCCGGCGTAATTTTGGTGATGGCTTGCGGGCCGTCTTCGCCTTTATGCGGATCAATGAGAATGGGACATCCCGCAGTAAACAAGTGATGCGCCCCACCGGTCGCCACGACGACGTGAGTGCCGGGAATGGCTTTGATTTCAGTCATCACTTTCGGCACCGGCGTATAGTTGCCGAAGAAATGCGCGGTTGCCGTGCCGTCCGGATTCATGCTCCAAAGGCTCTGCCAAGGAACGGCGTTCCGGTCGATGTAATCCCAACGGGTATACGCGATGCGCCCGTCATTCAATACGCTCGGTTCCCATTCGTTTGCCTCACCGAACGAGAGCTGCCGGATGTTCGAACCGTCCTTGTCCGCCCGGCAGATCATGAACGACGGCGCGTAGCGCGCCCCATGGCATCGCCCATAGCCTTGGCAACGTGTGGAGGTAAAGGCGAACCCGCCGTCCGGCAGATAGCAGGGGTCCACGTCCTCGATCAATACGGTCTGGCGGCCTTCCCATGTGGTCATCGGATCTTTTTCCGTGCCGGTCAGTTGGCGGACCCAAGAGCCGTCCAGCGCGGCCTCATAAATGAAATAGCGCAGCGCCGTTGCGGGATGGTTGAACGGCTCATCGTCAAAGATCGGATTCGTCGGATCCACCCGGTTCACCGACCGGCCGATCGAGCTTTCGGTGCGGGAGATTCTTCTCCCCAGTGTCTCGCTAGGCACCGGAATCAGTTTCTGGAGGGGCGTGCGGCGGTCCGTATGATCGCAGAAAGCGAACAGCACCCGGTCGGCATCCCAGTGCAGATCTGGATTCAGCGTGGTTCCCAAGGGCAGCTTGCCTTTGAGGATTTCACGTTTCTTCGGCGCGGTTTTCCAATCTTCAATGACGATCAGGCCCTCTCCGCCCGGACGGGAATAACGCCCCAGATACTGGTCGACCATGTGGGTCGCATGCGAATAGGGCAAGCTCCGCTGACACGCCAGCAGCCGGTCAAAATCCAGATCCGGGTGCGAAAAAATGATTTTCCGCCGCAACGCGCGAATCTCTTTTTCAAGCGCGCCTCGTGATGCCGCCTCCTTGGCCTGAGGCAGCCGTTGCGCCAGCGCATTCAGCTCTGCCGCCATCGCGGGCCGTTTCTCCGCGCGCTCGACATACGACAACGTGCGCTGCGCCAGCGCCAGCGCATCGTCCGCCGTGTCGGCTTCCCCTCCGACCGCAGCCAACAAGCAACCCAAAACCAGTAACTTCTTCATCTTCTTCCCCGTTTTCAAGGATTATAGTTGACCTTGCCCGTGCCCCCGCGCGGCGTGGTTCTCGGATAGTCCGGATTGGGCTTCTGGTCGGCAATCCGGACCAGCCGTTGCATCACGTTTTCGAGCGGCGAACGTTCCTGACCTTGAAGGACGGCGACGTTCTCCAGCCGGAATCCTTTCACGGTGATGTCCCGGTCGGGCGAGAAAAGCTCAACCCACTTCGACGGATCGGTCGCGTGGCTTTTGTAGGTGGCCGACATGGGGCCGATCTCGACTAACCTGAAAGCTTCGGAGGGTTTGAAATCGAGTCGCACGTTTTTGATTGAAAATCCGTCTACGTTGGCTGCGATCTGAAAACACCCGGGGCGTTCATACGTCAAGTCGCTGAAATAAACGTTTCTCAGCGTGCCGATCGGATCGCAGAAATCTTTGTCGCGCCCGACTTCCAGATTGGGCTGGTCATATGCTTTGACGGTCCGGATGTTCATCAGACGGCGCAGCACGCAGTCATGGATCTCGCATATCACCTTCCGCCCGTCCGCAAAGGTTCGGGTTCCGGGAAGCAGCCGGATCTCCCCCGTGCCGTCCGGATAGGGGCTGGTGCAGTTGGCGGAGGGGCGGCACCCCCCGATGACGTCTTCCACCAGCATGTGGTGGATGTTTCCGTAAACCGGGGCGACGTTCATCCATTCCCACGCGTTGAGCGCCACAAAGTCGTCATGCGTCGTTCCCTGTATATCGCGGATCACGCCGTACGAGGAGTTCCCGTTGATGTGAACGCCGTCGCGCCCGTTCTCTTCGAAGCGGATCTTTTCAACGAGAAAATGGCTGGCATCGGAAATGTGAATACCGTAGATCCGCGACTGGCGGATGGTGACATTGCGGACCACCGCACCCTGGACATGGTTCAGCAGGATGACGCCGTGGCAACCCTGCACCCCGTTCGTCCGGGAGGGATGCCCCCGGTTATTCCCGTTCCATTCCTTGCGCGAGGTCCCCAGCGTGGTCCACAGACCACCCTCAATCACAATGTCGTGATCGTAGGCGACCTCCGCGGGGATCTGCCCGTTCTGTGACCCGACGACCTGTTCATTGCGGATCATACAGGTATTGACGTTGGGCCGAAGACGAAACTCCGCGTTTGTGGCGGCAACCAGGGACTGGCCCGATTTCAGCACGATGGGATGATCCAGATAATACGGCTGTCCGCGTCCCGGAATATACACGGTATTCGCGCGGTCAATCGTTTTCTGGATCGCGGCGGTCCACACCTCGCCTGTGACCGTCCGCGGCTGCGAAACGCCGCTGGCGTCCGGCCAGCGCTCCGCCCAGACTGCCGTCCGGACGAGCGCGGCGTCTGGCATCGGTTTTTGCGTCTTGGCGTGTTCACAGGCCGACAACAAAGCCGCCGCTGCGCGGTCCACCGTTGTCTGGATCGCTTGGGCGAGCGCGTCCGCCTCGTGTGCCGTGTCGGCCCGTCCGCTTGTCGCAGCCAACAAACACCCCCAATACAACAGTCCCTTTATTCTTTTTTTCACTTCCTAATCCTAATCGTGCTCTTAATCGTAATCGGTGTAAAGTGCGGCGGCTCACCGAGACGGTTGGCCCTACCGCATAACACGTCCGCAAGCAAGGTGGGGCGAGGCGTCTCGCCGAGCCGTGCTTTTTCTATGCGTCTATTAAAGACCAAGCTTGAATCCCCGTCTACCCCTATTATCGCAAAAACCCAACCAAGAAAGTATGTTTTCTGTTTATTGAACTTGCATGATCCGGTGCGGGAAAGTATCGTTTAAGAAAAGAGATGAGGCCTCTCATGAGCCCTGAAACCTTGACACTGCTTGCGGCGCCCTTTCTGAACGGCGTCCGGGAAAAGATGACGGAGACCTACGGTTTTTCCGTTTTCGACGAGGCCAGCCTGAAGAGCGTTGTGCTGGCGAGCGTCACCGGGCCGGACTACGTGTGTTTCAACATCGCGCCCGGCACGGCCACGCCGGTTTATACGTCTGCCCCGGGAAAGGCGTTCTTCGCCCACCTCCCCGAAAAGGCGCAGCGCCGCCTCCTGTCCCGCATCCGTTTCAGAAAGTTCACCGCGCACACGCTGGTCAGCCGCCGCTCGTTTGAGGCGGAGCTCGCGCGCATCCGCAAGCAGGGCTACGCCACGGACTTCGCGGAGGAGGCGCAAGGATGCCATTGCGGCGGCGTCGCGGTCCTCGACCCGGAGAAAAGGCCCGTCGCCGCCCTGTGGATATCCGGCATGGCCAAGCGTCTTCCGAAAACAAAACTCCTCGCCTCGATCCGGACCCTTCAGGAAACGGCACTGCTGATCGAAAAGGCGCTGGCCGCGCAGTCGGTCCGGACGCACATCGAGACCCCACACTCCGCCTCTGTCAAGGCCGCGCTTGCCCTGTTCAAGGACCGCATCCGGCAGCCGGTCCGGCATGAGGAACTCGCGCGCTTATGCCGCGTCAGTTACTCCACGCTGCGGACCGCCTTCCTCCGGGAAACCGGCATGACGCCCGGACAGTGCCAGCTGTCCCTGCGCCTCGAAGAGGCTCAACGGCTGCTCGCGGAAGAGGCAAGCCCCATCACGGCCATTGCCGAACAGACCGGCTTCTGCAATCAGAAGCACTTCTCCATGATCTTCAAACGCAAGCTGGGGCTGTCGCCCCTCGCCTACCGGCGGCAACACGCTACCTCAACAGCAGCATGGAGCCCTGCGGGCCAAGGCGGACGTAGACCGTTCCCGAAGACGCGACCACCTGAACGCTGAAGCGCGCCGCCAACTCCTCGCCGCCCTGCCACAGCGCCAGATTCCCGGCGATTCAACCCGTTTCAGTCCGCACGCGAGATCTCAAGCTTGTCGATGAAGAGCGCTCTGATCGCCGAGGCCGCCCCGCCCTTCTTGTCGAACCGGCCGGGGCCGATCCAGAAAAAGTGGGCCGGTTCCGGCACCCACTCCGCCACGTCATACCAGGCGTAGCCGTCGCCGACCGCGGCGTTTTTGCGGTCGCAGCCGCCGCACCCTTTTTTATTCTTCGCGTCGTAGACGCCGGACCAGAAGGCCTCCCCCTCTTTGCCCGGCTCCTTCTCGACGCGCACGCGCATCCGGAGGCGGTATTTTTTGCCCGGGTCAAACGCCACGCGGCTGAACGGCAGCGTCGTACACCACTCGTAATGCGTGTTGGTGAGCTTCATGGCCGAACCATCCTCGGCCAGCGGGTCCGCCACCGTGTCGCCCCACGTGCCGCGGTTGCCGAGCGAGAGCAGCGCGTCCTCCACGGTCGCACGGGCCTGCGGCGCAGGCGGCGGCGGCGGGTTGGCGAGCGCCTTCCACTGGGCCAGCGTCGCGTCGTGTCGCTCCACGCTTTCCGAGATGCGGATGTCCTTGGCCTCGGCGAAGCGCGCGAGCAGCTCGGCGGCGAGGCCGCGCGTCTCCGGCGGGATCGCGAAACGCCCGGGCTCTTCAGTGACCCAGACTTTGATTTCATCCTGACGGGGCTCGCGCGACAGGCGCGCGTAGAGAACCGGGATCGCCCCCATGCGCACGTTGTACAGGTGGGCCGGCGACGTCTTGACCGCCGCTTCGGCCTGCCGCCACAGCGCGGCGGCGCGGCCGTAGAAGGCGTCGGGGATGACCGGGTTTTTCACGTCGTCGAAAATCCGCAGCGGCTTCTTCTCCGGATCGTCGTAAAACGTGTGGACCTCGTCGAAATAGCGGCGCACGAGCGGCGCGGCCTCGCCGTAGTAGCCGGCAAAGAAATCGTTGAGCAGCGGCTCCGCCGGCAGGTCGGGGTTCCAGAGCCACTTGGCGAGCAGCCAGGCCTTGAGCTCCGCGAAGTCTCCGTGCCGCCCCTGATACGCCCCCTGCTCGAAGAGCCCCACGACGCGGTTGTCGCGGAAGAACCGCACGTTCCCCTGCAGCGCCAGCACGTTGGGGAAAGGGGCGGTGTAGCCGCGGAAGTTGGTGGTGTAGTCCCAGATGAAGAGCTTGTCGGTCATCGCGCTCCAGCCGCGGATGTCCTCGACGAACTTCCGGTTCTGCCCGAACGCGTTCCCGTCGAGCGGCCGGGAGAAGTCGCATTCGATGGTGCAGAGGCGCGGCACCACGTTGCGGCGGGGCCGGACGGTCTTGGGCGGCTTACGCGTGTACTGGTAGGCGAGCGTTTCGATCCAGACCTCCGGGAACTCCTTCTCGACCGCCTCCGCCACCTGGTTGACGAACTGGATCAGCGTGCCCGCGTGCGACTCCTCGCGGTCATCGATGGCCTTGCAGGCCGGGCAGGCGCAGCAGTTTTGCCAGTCGTTCTGACTCACGCTGAAGAGCTTGGCGGACGGGTCTTTGCGGATGCGCTCGAGGACGCGCGCCGTGACGATCTTCAGCACCTCGGGGCTCGTGAGGCAGAGCTGGGTGTGCTCTTTGACGCGCGTGCCGTCGATCTCGCTGAAGTATTCGGGATGGGTGGCGAAGAATTCCTCGGGCGGGCAGAGCGGGTTGAACGTGTGGCAGAAGAGCCCGCCGCCGAAGCGGATCTTGCCGCCGTGCTTTTCGGCCAGCCGCATGGCGTTGCCGTTGGCTTTGTTGCGGGCCGCGAGATCGCCGTTGAACATATCGAACCAGAACGGCTCGCGCAGGGCGAAGGCCGGCTTCTGCGTCTCGTCCACGGCGGGGATCACCCACGCGTCGAGCCGGGGGATGACGCTGTGCCACGAGGCGTACCAGCGGCAGCCGCCGAAACGCTCGAGCACCTCATAGACGCCGTAAAGCGTGCCGCGCGAGGCGCCGCCAAGGATGAGCAGGTGAGGCGGCCGAGTCACGATGCGAAAGCCGTCCTCACCGAGCGCCGCGAGACCGGCGGGGCCGCCGAGAACCGGCTCGGTGTGGCGCGTGCCGCCCACCAGAATGGCGCGCTCGGGCAGCGGCGCGTCATCCGTCACGACCGGCAGTTTCACGCCGGTCATCTGCTCCGTGAACGTCTGGAACTCCTGGGCGGCGTAAAGCTGCGGCGGCGTGGCGTTCGCGGGCCGCACGATGGAATACGCCGCGGGCTGGCCGCGAGTGGCGACCGTCAGGTTCTGGGCCACAAGCAGGGCGGGCAGCAAAGCCGCCGCCGCAACACGGATCATCGGTGACATACCTTACCCTCACAATTTAGATTTTTACACATTGGTATTGAAGCACAATCCCCGCAGGCGGGAAAGCAGAAACAAAAAAAGGGGCGACGGAAAACCGTCGCCCCTCCGACTCTAAACAGGTCCGTATGTGTTAGCTGATTAGAGAAGCTGCTTGACCGCCGCCACGATGTCGCGGTCGTGCGGCAGGAAGGCGTCCTCCAGCGAGTACGCCTGCGGCGCGATGCCGTCCTTCGCGCCGACGCGCAACACGGGGGCGTCGAGCGAGTCGAACGCCTCTGCCATGATGCGCGAGGCGATCTCGCCGGTGAAGCTGCCGATGCCCACGCAGTGGCTCGCCACCACGCAGCGGCCGGTCTTGCGCACCGACGCCAGGATCGTCTCCATGTCCAGCGGCACCAGCGAGCGGATGTCCACCACCTCGGCGGAGACGCCTTCGGCGGCGAGCTGGTCCGCGGCCTTGAGCGCCTCGTACAGCATCGGGCCCCACGTCACGATCGAGACCCGGTCGCCCGCGCGCTTGATGTCCGCCTTGCCCAGCGGCACCAGGTGCTCGCCTTCGGGGACCACGCCCTTGACGTTGTACATGATCTGCGACTCGACGAAGAGGATCGGGTTGTTGTCGCGGATCGCGCTCTTGAGCATGCCTTTGGCGTCCGCCGGGGTCGCGGGATACACCACGTAGAGCCCGGGGATGTGGGCGAACATCGACTCCAGCGTCTGCGAGTGCTGGCCGCCGTAGCCCTTGCCGCCGCCGACCGACGCGCGGTACACGAGCGGCACCTCGATGCTCGCGCCGGACATGTAGTGCCACTTGGCCGCCTGGTTGGA
>CAYZQL010000023.1:0-24910 GCA_964480555.1 uncultured Lentisphaeraceae bacterium
GCGACAGCGCATACGCCGCCAGCGGGTTCACCGTCAGCGTGGCCAGCACCGACAGCACGACCAGCAGCAGCGTGTTGCCGAACGCCTGGCCGCGCAGGAAAAGGAACTCGCCCACCATGCGGTAGTTGGCCAGCATGCCCGCAAGGAAGTCGGCCCACCCGCGCCGCGCAAAGGTCACCGCCAGCGCCTCGCGGATCGGGAAGCGCGCCTCCTCGATGCGCGCGAGCGACCAGCCGTACACGCGGTTGACCTCCGCCACCGACCGGTGCTTCGCGAGCAGGTACGCCTGCCACGCCTGCTCCGCGCTCAGGACCGTCAGGCTCTCGAGCGGCACCGCAGGAATGAAGTTGCGCCAAAGCGCGCCGTTCGCGTATTCCGGCAGCCGGATCTCCGAGAAGTCCGCGATGGCGTGTCCGGTCAGCCGCACATAGGCCTGCACGGTTTTGCAGGTGGCGCGCACCTGCGCCTGATACGCGCGCTCCAGCTCCGGCGTCACGCGGATGCGCAGCAGCCGCCGCGGGTAGGACTCGCGCACGAAACGCGCCCAGACCCGCCGCACGGACTCCGGCGCCTCCGGCGGCAGCGGGAAGAGGCCCTGCCACGCGTCCGCCTCGGCGGGGCTCACCTGCTGGCCCGCCGCGCGCTGCAGGTATGCCCGCCACAGCGGGCGCGACTCGTACGGCACCGTGCGGGTCATGGGGGAGGACGGCGCGCGCGCGCGTTCGCGGTACATGCGCTTGAACGCCTGGTAGGCCTCCATCTTGGCGTCCCCTTCCGGATAGTCCCAGCCCGCGTGGTGCAGGGGCACGCGCTGCTGCGCCATCATGCGGATGCCGAAGAACGTGGTGTAGCGGATCAGCCACTCGCGGTTGAGCCGGGCCAGCGCCGCCTTCCGCCGCTCCGGCTCGGCCAGCCTGGCGTAGGCCGCAGGGTCGGCGTCTCTCACCTTCTCCTCGTAGTAGCGGCGCACGAAGCCGGCCACGTCGCGCGCGTCAAAGGTGCAGACGCTGTTGCGGATGTCGTAGCCGAGGTTGAAGTCCGCATAGTCCGCCGCCAGCCGCTGCCACCGCCCGGCCGTCTGAGGGTCGTCGAGCCCCCTCAGCTGCGCCGCGGCAAACGCCCGGCAGCCCGCGCGGTCGCGCTCCACCGTGATCCAGCTCCCCCAGTGCGCGGGCGCCTCGGGATAGGCCTCCGACGGGAATCGCGGGTAACAGGTTGCGACGTACCGCATGAAGCGGTCGTTCCTGTCCCACAGCGCGCGCACCACCGGCGAGAAGCGGTAGTAGTCGTAAGGGCCGGTCAGCGACGAGGCGAGCATCACCAGGAACGGCCACACCATGGTGAGGCCTCCCAGCGAGAGCACCGCATAGACCAGGGCCAAGAAAACCCGCGCCTTCGCCGTGCCCCGCTCGACTGTCAAGATGACTGCCATTCCGTTGCGCCCGCTGCCTCTCTGCCTAAACGCGCCCGTCAGATCACGGCTTCAGCGCCTGCTCGATGGCTCCGGTCAGCTCCGGCGCGTCGGGTGCCGTGCGCGAGCCGAACCGGGCGATGAGCGTGCCGTCCCGCCCGATCAAAAATTTGTTGAAGTTCCAAGAGACTTCGCCCCCCAGCCCGGGGTGGAGCGCCGCATCGGTCAGCCAGCCGAAGAGCGGATGCTTGTCTTCGCCTTTGACACGGACCTTGGCGAAAAGCGGAAACGTCACGCCGAAGTTGAGCGTGCAGAACTGCTGGATCTCGGCCGAAGTCCCCGGCTCTTGGCCCATGAAGTCGTTCGAGGGGAAACCCAGCACGACAAGGCCGCGCTCGCGGTAAGTCTCGTACAGTTTCTGAAGCCCCGCATATTGCTTGGTGAACCCGCACTTGCTGGCCACGTTGACGACCAGCGCGACACTGCCCCGATACGGAGCCAGCGTGGTGCGCGTGCCGCCTTCGAGGGTCTCGACCGCGAAGGTGTAGAAGGCGGGCAGCCCGGAGGAGGAGGAGACCAGCGGCTGGTGGATCTCCGATTTGCGCAGAAACCACGGCACAAACGGCGAATTCCAGTAGACGGCATACGGTGTCCCCTCGGCGCGCCACTCCGAGTGGCCGGCCAGCCATGCGTTGAGGCGCGAGACGGCGGCATCGAAGTTCGCGCGCGAATAGCTGCCGCGCACGCCGATGCTGGCGACGGTGCTTTCCGGCAACCGCTGAACGCTCACCCCGTTGGTCGAGGCCAGCGGCCGGGACTGCGCCTGCCGGGCACCGACAAAGAAAACCATCTCGTTCCGCGAGGCGGAGGCTTCGACCGGAACGCTCATCGCGATCTGGTTCTCCTTGATGTACGCGAAAAGCGTACGGAACGCCGCGCCCCGGTCCTTAAAGGCGTCGCCCGGCGCGGAGGCGACCAAGGTCGTTCGCGCAGGGAGCTTTTTGATTTCAATCGCCCCGGCCGCGGTGCGCGGATAGATGGATTCGTACGACATGGCATTCCCCCCCAGCAGGAGTCCGAGAAGTCCCGCCAGCCAACCGATGTGCAACGGGTTTTCTGCATTCACAGGATCACCGCCTTTCGTTGGCTGACAGTTTAGCACGCCGGCAAACGCAGGAGCAATGTCATAGGGTGCGTTTCGGTTTCTTCCTGTTGCCGGCGCGGACGGGGGGCCGGGGGCGAAAAATGTGGCCGGCCGGCCGAATCCCCGCTTGCGCGGAAAACACGTTCGCGGGTATTCTGTCGCAAGGGGATTAAGTCTGTAATGAGCAGATGCGCCTCGGGGGTCAGGAGCCATGATGAAAAACCGTTGCCTCTCTTTGTTGTCCCGCAGGCCGTATGGCCGTGTTTGCCGAGGAGCCGTCTTCGGCCTGTTCTTTCTGGCCGCCTCCGCTTATACGCCGGGCCTTGCCGCCGGTCCGGCGCCGGCCGGACCAGGCCGTTTCTCGATGACCGTCCTGAATCTTCCCAACGTCTCGGGCGGCGCGGGGACCGCCATCGTGATGCAGACCCCGTCCGGCCGCACGTTCCTTTATGACACGGGAAACGGGTCTCCGGAAAACACGGGCACCCCCGCGTGGGAGAAGATCCACAACAGCGGGCGCGACCTGATCGCGCCGCTGCTGCGCAAACGGGGCGTGACGGCGATCGACGGCCTTGTGGTCAGCCATGCTCACGCCGATCACTTTGGCGGCTTCATCTGGCTGGCGGACAACTTTCCGATCCGCAGGCTTTGGGATACGGGATACACGCTTCCGGGCCACGCGCCGGACGATTACCGGGGCGAGCTTGGGCTTTATGCGAAGCTGAGGGACCAGTACCGGCAGCGTTTTCCCGAGGCTTATCGGGCCGTTCACGCCGGGGACACGCTCGCCTGGGATGACCAGCTCGAAGTGGAGGTGCTTTCGCCCCCGAAGGCGTTCTTTGGCGAGCTGCTTTCGGCGACGCGTCCGAAGAATGACACGCGCGGCCACCATCTGATCAACGCGAACGCGATCGCGCTGCGCATCCGCCACGGCAAGGTCGTGTTCTTCATCGTCGGCGACATTCAGGAGGACTACCTGAAGGAGCGGCTGTGGCCGCTGTTGCCGCCGGAAAAAAAGAAGTGCGACGTGTGCATCCTGCCGTCTCACGGCATCCACGCGACCCAGGAAGAGGCCGACGCCACGCGGCCGGCCGTGGCGGTGGGAAGCGTGTGGCTGCCCTGGGCGCGAAGCATCCCGGCCTGGCGGGTTTACACGGCGGTCGGCGCGACGGTGTACGTCACCGGCGTGCACGGCGACATCGAGATCGTCTCGGACGGCGAGCGCGTCACCGTCACGACGCGGCGCGACTATTCTCCGTCGTCCGCGCCCGAACCGAAGCCGTGACGCCGCCGCGCTGTCACGGCCTTGGCGGGCGGACCGGGCCCCCGCGGAGCAGCCGGCACGTTTACGCCCCGGGAGCCGCAAGCCGGCGGGATTCCGCCTTCCTGAGGCCGGTCACCTTCAGGCTCCCGTCCGCATAGACCTCGGCCACGGCATAGGCGTTGTTCTGTATCCCCGAGCCCATGATCAAGCCCTTGAGCGTGTAATAGTGGATCCCTTGAAGAAGCGCGTACCGCCCTTCATGGTGATGCCCTTGGAAGACCGCCCGGACCTTCCCGCTCCGCTCGAGCGCGCGGCGCACGGCAGACGCGTTCCGCACAACGACATCGCCTTGGTCGGCATCGAGCAGCTGATGGATGAAGACGATGGCGGGCCCGTCCGTCTTCCCAAGGTCGCTTTCCAGCCAGGCGAGCTGTTCCGGCGGCACATGGGCCGCGCGCCAGTCGAAGTTCCCCTTGTCGTAGGGTGACCCGTCGGCCCTGAAATTCGCGTCCAGCACAACGAAGTGCACCCCGTTCTTATCGAAGGCGTAAAAAGAGCGCGAGCGGGATATGCCCGTGTTTTCGATGTTCTCGAGAAACTGGCCTTTCGAAATCCTGTCCGTATCGTGGTTTCCCAGAACGTGGTACCGGGCCCCCTTGAACTGGCGGAAGACGGTCTCAATGGACCGGAGGTAGCCGAGCGTCGCCTCGGCCGTCGCCCCCTGATCCTTGAAGTCCCCCAGTTCGACAAGGAAATCAACGCCCCGGCTGTTCATATGCGCCACGCATTCGGTCAGCTTTGCAGCCGATTCGCGGTAATAGCGGGCACCCGAGGGTTCCATCTCCGCGAAATGGCAGTCGGTGACGAGCCCGAAGGTGACGACGGGGGTCTCCGCCTCAGCCCCTCTTGCCGCGCCGGCGCAGAAGCCGGCTACGGCGCTGCCAGCCGTCACGAGGAACTCGCGGCGTGAACGGCTGGTGCTTTTTTTCAGGTTTTTCATTGTTATCCTTGTCTTCACTCAAACACCAGAACCTCTCTATGCCTTGGCACCACGGGGGGCTGCTTCGACAAGCCGTTTTTCCGGACAAGCGCGGCCACGCGGTGCGCGAGCGTGCGGTAGCCCTCGGCATTGGGATGGAGGGTGTCACTCTTGAGCGACCGTGTCGCCAGGATCTCCGACAACGCCTTCGCCTCATAGGGGATACTGCAGGTCTTCGCGACTTCGGCGTAGAAAGACGGGGCCTTGAGAAACAGCCCCGGCCTGGGGACACCGAGCAGCACCACGTCCGCCCCACAGCCCTGCGCCGCCTCGACCATCGCCTGGACATTCCGCGCGATCACCGCAGCGCTCACGTTCTGCAGCATGTCGTTGCCCCCGTGGCACAGCAGCACAAGGTTGGGCTCGTGCCGCTTCAGAAGGCCCGGCAGACGCTCCACGCCGTCACTCGAGACTTCGCCGGGCACGCCCGCGTTGACGACCGTGCACCCGAGCAGCCCCGCCAGCACGGCGGGGTAACTCTCGTTCTCGGCCGCGCCCGTTCCGGCGGTCAGGCTGTCGCCAAAGGCCAGCACCACGGATTGTGGCGTAAGCGCCTGGAGCCGCGGAGAGGGCCCGCAGCCGCAGAGCCCGGCTGCGGCCAGCCCCACGCAGAGTCGCAAAATCCTCTGATTCATGCCGCACGTCCCTCTTCTTTTTAACTGCTGTAGAACCGGGTTGTGAGCCGGACAAAGACGAAAGAGAGCAACACAAAGAGAACTGCGGGAAGCACTCCGCCTACCCCGGTGACCACGCATAAACACGCCTGCACCAACAGCAGGTTCCGGATGTGTCCACCCACAGTGACGGGCACGGGCTGGAGGCGGTAGAACAGCCCGCCCAGCAGCCACGCGCGCATCAGCGACATCACCATGAGAAACACGTAGGCCGTGGGTGCGAGCCCCGTCAGGCGGCCCCGCGCGGAAACCAGCGCCAAAAGCGCAGGCAGCAGAAGCAGCAGCGCGGCGAAAGGCAGCCAGCGCGTGATCCCCTGCGGCTTCTCCGCCGCCATCTCGCCTCGGGCCACAGCCGAGAGCGCCGCGACATAGAGCGTCAGTCCGCCTGCCGCGGCAAAGACCGGCGCGGCGGCGACGTCCGGGCGCGTCAGCAGGTCCGGCCGGGCCGCCACCGCGCCGAGCAGCAGGCTCGCCCCGCGGCAGAGCCCCATCGCCGTCACGCCGGCCCACCGCCGCGTTTTCAGCACCGCGTTATAAAGCACGATCATCCCGGCCAGCGCGGCGGCGACAACCAGCGCGGGGCGTCCCGCGGCCAGCGCCAGGTTGAGTCCGGAGAGCCCCATTGCGATCGCGGCCATGCGCGCCTGCGGCACGGAGATCTCGCCAGCGGGCAAGGGCCGTTCCGGCCGTTCGCGCAGGTCGGTCTCCAGGTCGAGCAGGTCGTTCAGGATCAGCCCGAAGAGGTAAAGGCAGAGGGAAGCGCCCGCCGCCGCAAACAAGACAAAGGGGGGCCTTTGCGGCGCGCCCGCGGCGGCGAGCAGGAAGCCGGCCACGGGGTCGCCGGGCACGGTCAGCAGGTTCGGCAGCCGGCAGAGCCGGAACCAGGGCATGAGGTTGCGGACGGCGTTCACGCGTCGCACCTCATCACTTCACGACCGGGGTGAGCACCATGTTGCGGTAATCGACGTCCGTGTGGTCGCCCTGGAGGTAGATCGGGCCGGGGCGGGACTCGTCGGAGGTCATCGCGCCGCCGGTACAGCCGAGAACGGGCTGGTTGTCGATAATCGTTTTTCCGTTGAGGATCACGTTCAGGTGGCGGTCGGCGAGCGTGATATCGAGGGTCTGCCACTCGCCGGCGGGCTTTTCGGCGGCGACGGCCGGGGTGATGCGGCTGTAGAGCGCGCCCATGTGGTGGGAATCGCAGGGCTTGCCGAAACTTTCGGCGACCTGGACCTCGTAAATGCCGCGCAGGTAGATACCGCTGTTGCCGTTTTTCGGCACGCGCACCTCCGTCTTGAGATTGAAGTCCTCGAACTCCGCCTCGGTCCGGATGTTGGTGCCGTGGCGGTTCTTGCCGTCCGGCCCCATGACGCGGTTGCTCAGCATGCCGCCGGCCACACCCCAGCAATTGGGCGCCTTCTCGTTCATGGCCTTCCACCCCGACAGGTCCTTGCCGTTCAACAGGGGAACCGGCGTGCCGAACTTCAGTTTCGAAAGTTCCGGGCGCGGCGGCAGGTCGGGAATTTTCTTGCCGGTGAACTCGGCTTTGGCGATCTCGGCGCCGTCGCAATTGACGGTGCGGGTCGCGAGCGCCAGTTTGTTCCCGTCCAGTTTAGCCGTGATGGTCTCGGTATTTTGGACCTCCTTGCCGTCTTTCTTGACGTTGTGCTTGCGGACAACGATCAGCGCATCCTTCTCGATCTTGGTTTCCGCCACAGGCATCACGCTGCCGCCGCCCCACAGGAGGGAGCCTTTGAGCGCCCCGCACGGTTGACGTTCGACGCCCAGCCAGCCGGCCCCGCCGCCGGGAAGGGTTAGCGCCCAACGTCCGACAAACGTGTTGGCGGCGCAATCTTTTTCCTCGGCGCAGAGGGACAGCGATCCAAACAGAAGCCCGGCGGTCACCAGGCCAAACGCGACAGAAGCAAAAGGTGTGGTTTTCATAGTGTCGGGTATTGTCGCGTTTTAAGGTTACCGGACTCAAGCATAAAACAGCACAAAACAGGTGCGACGCCTTTCAATTCATGACACCGAGATCAGCGGGGCCAGATTGACTCAAATGAAAAGACACCGGGAAGATGAGGCATGGGCATGCCAAACGCGGAAAGGATGTCGCACTTGCCTGTTTTTCAAGCTTCGGAAAGCCTTCCTATGCTTCGCTCGAAAACGGCAGACTCCAACCCAAACCTCTTTAACTTGAGGGTTCACCATTCTCACACCTTTCAATATGTGAGAAAATATCCAATCGAATCAAGAGCGCAGATCTTCTCTCTGTGTTGAATTTTACTATTAAATGCTAAGTAATTGGCGAATTGACAATCGATGCTGTCCTGTGTATAAATTCCACATATTGAAAGGTGTGGAATACATGAGTTTTCATCCAACCCTTTGGCGAACCTGCCGGGTCTTGGCCAATCCCCGGCGGCTAGCCTGTCTGAAAGCCGTCCTGACGAACCCCGGCGAAACGGTCGGCCAGATTGCCGCTGCCGTCCGTCTCCCGCAAGATCAGGCCAGCCTGTGCCTCCGCTCCCTTCAATCCCGCGGACTTCTTCAGGCGACCCGTCAAAGCCGCTGGGTGCACTACACCCCGCAACCGGATTCCCTCGTGCCCATCGCCGCCCCGATTCTGGATGGCGTCAGGCAGGGCCTGCTGCAGAAAGGAAAGCCCGACGCGCAGATGCTCCTCTGCCTGACCGCTTTCACACACCCGAGACGCCTCGTTCTTCTTCGGCTCTTGCAAAAAAACGGACCGACACCCTCTGCCGTTCTCTCGCGAATAAGCCGTATCTCGCAAGCCGCACTCTTCCGCCACCTGCATAAGTTGCAGAAAAGAGGCCTCGTCCTTGAAACGGAGGCCGGGTGGTCCATCAACCCGGATCACGACCCCCTGGCCGACACCTTCCTCCTCCTGCTGGCCTTTCATGTGGACCATTAGTGACGCTATAACCAGCATCCAACCGGAGTCTCTCATGAAGTCATCACTGATTCTTGCACTGGACCAGGGAACAACCAGTTCGCGGGCGATCCTTTTCGACAAGGCCCTTCAGTCCGTTGCCGTCGCCCAACAGGAATTTCCCCAGCTCTACCCGCGCCCGGGCTGGGTTGAGCATGACCCGGAAATACTCTGGCAGTCGCAACGGTCCGTTATAAACGAGGTGCTGCAGCGCGCCGGCCTCAACCCCTCCGCCGTGGCCGCACTTGCGTTCGCCAATCAACGCGAGACGGTCGTGGTCTGGAACCGCCACACGGGCCTCCCCGTCTACAACGCCATTGTCTGGCAGTGCCGCCGGACCGCCGACTTCTGCGCCGGACTGAAAGGCCGAGGCCTGGAAGAGGCCGTGCACGAAAAGACCGGGCTTGTTCTCGATGCGTATTTCTCCGCCTCCAAAATCCGCTGGATCCTTGATCATGTCGACGGCGCACGCGATGCGGCGCGGCGCGGCGACCTGCTCTGCGGCACGGTCGATACGTGGCTGCTCTGGAAACTCTCGGGCGGCAAAACCCATGCCACCGACTTCACCAACGCGTCCCGAACGCTGCTCTTCAATATCGCCACGCTGCGCTGGGATGAGGAGCTTCTCGCACTGTTCGACATTCCCGCCGCCATGCTGCCGAACGTCATCCCCTCTTCGGGCCTGGCCGCCGTTTGCCGCTTGCCCGAGTTCGGCTCTCACGAACCCCCCGTCGCAGGGGTGGCGGGCGATCAGCAGGCCGCACTCTTCGGCCAAGGTTGCCTCGCTCCCGGCCAAGCGAAAACCACCTACGGGACCGGCTGCTTCCTGCTCATGAACACCGGAAGCCTGCGCGTCCTCTCGAAGCAGGGCCTGCTCACCACGCTCACCGCGCAGACCCGCACGTCCGCGCCCTCTTACGCGCTGGAAGGCAGCGTGTTCATGGGCGGCGCGGTCATGCAGTGGCTGCGCGATGAGGTGCGCTTGCTGTCCCGCTCTTCCGAGGCCGGCCCCATCGCCGCCTCGATCCCCGACACCGGAGGCGTTTACCTGGTACCCGCATTCGCGGGGTTGGGCGCGCCCCACTGGGACATGTCCGCACGCGGCGCCTTGGTCGGCATGACGCGCGGCACGGGCCGCAGCCAGATCGTGCGGGCCGCGGAGGAGGCCATCGCTTACCAAACCTGCGATGTCGTGACCGCCATGCAGGCCGACACGGGCCAGCCGCTCAACGTCTTGCGCGTGGACGGAGGCGCCTCGTCCGACACGTTTCTGATGCAGTTCCAGGCCGACATGCTCGGCTGCCGCATCGAGCGGCCCTCCTGCCTGGAAACCACCGCCCTCGGGGCCGCCGCCTTGGCCGCCCTCGCGCTCGGCTGGCACACGCAGGAAAGCTTGGTCTCGCTCCCGGCAGAGGCCTGTTTCACGCCCTCCATGCCGGACGCCCAGCGCCTGCGGCTGCTCGCGGGCTGGCATAAAGCGGTGTCGCGCACGGCACACTGGGCGGACGGCGATGACCCGATGTCCGAGGCCGCGCCAACAAAGAGAAAGGCGTTATCATGAGAAGGATCAACCCTCCGCCGGCGCCCCTCCGCCGCGCGGTTCTGTGCGCGGCACTGGGACTGTCCGCATCTGCCGCCGAAGCGAAGGAGCTGGTGGCGCACATCAACCCGATGATCGGCGCGATCACCTTGAGCGGTTACGGCGGACACGGGCTCGGCAAAACGTTTCCGGGCGCCGCCACCCCCTTCGGCATGGTCCAGCTCAGCCCGGACACGGTCACCGGCGGGGACAACGGCCCCGGCTACTCCTATCACCACGAGACCATCGAGGGGTTCAGCTTTACGCACATGAGCGGGATCGGCTGGTATGGCGATCTCGGCAACTTCCAGGTGATGGCGGCGACCGGGCCGCGCCAGCTGGACCGCGACTTGGCGAAATCCCCGTACTCCCACGACCGCGAAAAGGCCGCCGCCGCCTACTACAGCGTCGACCTGCTGCGGTACGGCATCAAGGCCGAGCTGACCGCAGCCCCCAGGGCCGGCATCATCCGCTTCACGTTCCCCGAGGCGGCGGACGCGCGCATCCAGATCGACCTCGGCCGCCGGATCGGCCAGAAAGAGCGCTGGCTGACGCACAGCCGCCAGTCAGTCAGCGTCGTGGACGACTCCACCCTCGAGGGCTCCATGGCCTGCTCTTCAAAGGACGGCGGCTGGGGGCGCGGCGCGGGCAACGTCAACTTCACGCAGTATTTCCGCGCCGTGTTCAGCAAGCCGATCCAGCGCTTCGGCGTGTGGGATAAGGATACCGTCCTCGAAGGCCAGCGCACCTATGTGGGCACGAACACGGGGTTCTTCGTGGAGTTTGCCACGGCGAAAGACGAGCCGGTTCTGCTGCGGGCAGGATTTTCTTATGTCAGCGCGGAAGGGGCACGCGCCAATCTCGCACACGATATCCCGGATTGGGATTTCGACGGCGTGCGCGCGCGGTCGCTGGGGCTCTGGGCCCACGCGCTCGAAGGCGTCGCCTGCGAGGGCGGAAGCGCTGCGGAGCGCGAAATCTTCGCGACCGCCCTCTATCACTGCATGATCGACCCGCGCAGCGTCTCGGACAGCGACGGGCACTATCTCGGCGCAGACGGTCAGGCCCACCGCGCACACGGGTTCGTCTACCGCTCGATCTTCAGCGGCTGGGATGTTTTCCGCAGCCAGTTTCCGCTCCTGACCGTGATCCGGCCCGATGTGGTGAACGACGAGGTGAACACGCTGGTCCAGCTGGCGCAGCTCAGCAAGCGCAACTATCTGGAGCGCTGGGAGCTGCTCAATGCGTATTCGGGCTGCATGCTGGGCAACCCCGCCGTTTCGGTCATCGTGGACGCCCACGAGAAAGGCATACGCGGCTACGACGTCGAAGAGGCCTACCGGCAGTGCAAGAACACGGTCGAGAAATTCGGCAACGGCCCGGAGGGCTTTTCCCCCGGAAGCCTCTCGGCCTCGCTGGAGTATGCCTATTCCGATTGGTGCATGGGGCGGTTCGCCAAAAGCTTGATGAAGCACGATGACTCGCGCGCCTATTACGACCGTTCACGCGCCTACACGAATCTCTGGAGCGGCGAGGTGAGCTGGCTGCGCACGCGCCTGAAGAATGCGAAGGACGGCTCGGCGATGTGGATGCCCTGGCAAGGGAAGACCGGCCATAACCAAGGGACCGTTGAGAGCAACCCCTATCAGCAGGGCTGGTTCGTGCCCCACGATGTCTACGGTTTGATGGGCCTCATGGGCGAAGAAGCGTTTGTCCGGGAACTCACCTCCTTTTTCGACAAGACCCCGGATGATTTCCTCTGGAACGATTATTACAACCATCCCAACGAGCCGTGCCACCACGTGGCGTTCCTTTTCAACTATGTCGGACAGCCGTGGCTCACCCAGAAATGGACGCGCCGAATCTGCCGGAAGGCCTACGGGACCGGTGTACGCGGGCTCTGCGGCAACGAGGACGTCGGCCAGATGTCGGCCTGGTACGTCTTGGCCGCCATGGGCCTGCACCCGGTGTGTCCGGGCGACACGGTCTACCTGCTGACAAGCCCCGTCTTTCAGAAGGTCAGCATCCGCCTTGATCCGAACTACTATCCGGGCGGCGCGTTCACCGTGACCGCGCACAACAACTCGGCGGCGAACCTCTTCATCCAATCCGCGACCCTCAACGGCCAGCCGCTGAACCGGGCGTGGATCACGCATGCGGAGATCGCGGCCGGCGGCGCGCTGGCTTTCGTCATGGGGCCCGAGCCGAATCCGGCCTGGGGGTCCGCTCGCGCGAATCGCGCGCCCTCTTTCCAATAGCTCTTTTGGGTTGTGTTTCGGGCGACAGCTTCGTAAGCTCTTCCGCGGGTTGAACCTGAACGAAGGAGAAGCGAATGAAAAACGTATCGGTGGCGTCCCTCGCGGGACTGTTGTTGGCAACGGCCGGATGTGCCCTGCTCTCGTCTGACAAGTCGTGCCCGGATAAGGCCTGCGCAAACGACGCAGCGTGCGCGGCGTGTCCGGTGTTGGCGAAAGAGCCGGCCCATCCCGACTCGCGTAACTGGAGCCCGCTCTTCACGCTCAACCTGAACAACGCCGTTTACACCCCCGGCGTCTGGTTCATCAACGACAAGGGCGACCTGACCGCGAACAAGGACGAGGCGATCTGGACAAACCGCGACTATGAGAATTTCGTCCTCGACCTGGAGTACACCTGCGACCCGGCCGCGAACAGCGGCGTGCTGATCTACTGCAGCGATATGGCGAACTGGATCCCGAACACCGTCGAGATCCAGATCCTCGACGACAACAACCCGCATTGGAGCAAAGAGGCGCCGTTCGCCAAAAACGGCGGGCTCTACGGCCATCTGCCGCCGAAGGTCAACAACGTGAAGCCCGCAGGCGAGTGGAACCGCATGACCGTGACCGCGCAAGGGAAGCACATCAAGGTCGCGGTCAACGGCGAGATCACCGTGGACACCGATCTGTCGCAGTGGACGTCAGCCAAGAAGAACCCCGACGGGACGGACATCCCGCCGTGGCTGAGCCGCCCTTGGGCGGAGCTGCCGACCAAAGGACGGATCGGCCTGCAGGGCAAACACGGCAACGCGTCGATCTGCTTCCGCTTTCTCCGCATCCGCGAGCTGTGAGATCACCGAAAAAGGTCTAGTCTTTGAGGCGCTTGCAACCCCCTTCGTTAACCAACGGCTCGGCAGCCTCGCCCTCCAGCTTCGGGTATACCGGCGGATGTTTCATGGAGGGCGAACCTGCGGTGAGCCGCAGAGGCGTTTTGCAAGCGCCTCCTTTATATTGGGCAACCGACTCACGGGAGGGCCGGGTTACACACCCCAGCTGCGGACGGCTCGGGGAGCCGTCCCTGCCCGTCATCCGGCATCGGCCATACAAGCCCTATGCGCCTCCGCGCGAAAAATCATCCCGGTGCCTGCGCGTTATGCCGGACCCCTCTTCTGCTTGCGGCAGGCCGCGCGGAAGGCGGACGGGGTCATCTTGAACGCGTTCTGAAAGCGTCGCCCGAGATGGCTGGGGCCTGCAAAGCCGCAGGTGTCCGCGACTTCGCTGACGGTCATGCGCGTATCCCTCAGCAGGGACTGGACACGGTCCAGGCGCACGCGCAGGATCTCGTCGTGGACCGTTCGTCCCAGCGCTTTGCGGGTGTGTATCTCCAGCAGGCGGCGCGAGACGCTCAGGTGGCGGGCCACGTCGGCGACCGTCATCGGCGTGCCGACATTAAGCCAGATGAACTCCAACGCCTTGACGACCAGCGGGTCGCCGATCCGGATGGCCTCCGTCGAGCGGCGGGTCACCACGCGCACCGCTCCGTAAGGGATGACCTGTTTACCCGGGTGGCCTTTGCCGCGCATGAGGCTGTCGAGAACCTTGGCCCCCTCGTAGCAGGCGTCCTCCGCGCCCATTTCGATGCTGGACATGGGCGGGTTGGTGGTTTCGCAGAGGATCTCGTCGTTATCCACGCTCAGCAGGGCCACCTCATGCGGCACGGCGAGCCCCGCTTTCATGCAGGCGTCCAGCACCTGGCGCCCCCGAACATCCCACGCGGCCATGACCGCCACGGGTTTGGGCAAGGCTTTGAGCCACGCGCAGAGCCGTTTCTGCTCGACGCCGAAGTCGTTCCGCTCGCGCGCCGTGAGCGCGGGGTAGCTCTGGCACGCGAAGCCGCGTTCCGCCACACGCGCGGCAAAGGCCTCCGCGCGGTCGCGCGACCAGTGGATGTCGTTGATCTCGCCGACGAACGCGAAGTTCGTGTAGCGCCGCTCCAGAAAGTAATCGGCGGCCACGCGCCCGACCTCGCGGCTGTCGCACGCGACGCGGCTGAGGCGCGAGATCGGATGTGAGGCGACGAGGTACTCTTTGAGCGGGTCAACGATCACGGCAGGCGCACCCGCAGCGAGTATGGCGTCGGCGTGGGCCTTGTTGTGGACGTAGCCGATGATGCCCGTGCCGCCCCACGCCTTGCTCTGCCTCAGCTTCTGCTCGCCCTCGCGGTCTTCGATGATATGCAGCTCCCAAGGCCCGTGCTGGTGGACATAGCGCAGGATGCCGCGCAGCATCCAGCGGCAGGTCTGGATGGAGGTCGGGAAGATCAGCAGCACGCGCGGCATGCGCGTGCGAAGATTGTCGCGGGAAGGGTTCATGGCGGGGTCCGCTTTGCGCTTCGAACGCGATAGAGCCGCTCGGTGAAACCACCCTTTGTTTCAAAGGCCGCCGCAAGAGACGCGAGCTGCCGGTCCAGCAGCGCGCACGCCACGCCGATCAGGACGAGCGCGGCGTTCGCGGAGAACTCGGCGTAGGCGGTGCGGATGGACGCCATGGACGGTCTGGACGATATAGACCGTCCATCGTGTCTATTTTGTCCATCTCGTCCATAGCAGTCCTTCACCCAGGCGGCGACTTCGTCGGCGGTCGTGCAGCGCCGTGCCACGAGGCTGGTCCGGCGCGGGTCGTCTTTCGCCCAGAGCGGGAGATCCCGCTGCCGCAGGAAGTCCTCGTAGTCCAACCGCAGTTCCTCAAGGCTGGCGCGCGCGACGTTCGTCAATTTGAGCTCCGTTTTCTTCGATGTGCCGGAAGCCTGGCTGCCCTCGGCGATGTTCTGCACTCCGGAGCGTGCGGCCTGCACCATCTGGTCGTGGGTACGACTATGCCTGTCGATATAGCGATCACAGAACCGGACGGTCACGTCGTACGCGAGCTGCGCGACCTGAAAGCTTTTCAGGTGCCGGTACCCGCCATGTTCGGGAATGAGGTTTGAGCTCATGTTCCTAGAATACCCCCTTCGCATTTTTCTGTCACCCGGAGAAATTGAAGATTTCGCAGTCCGTCCATTCTGTCCATCGTGTCCATTTCGTCCATGAGAACTCCGCCTTACTTTTCGCATTTAGTCTAAGTTTTTTGCGCGTTTGTGCCTTGTGGAAAAGCCTCCTAAGCGGTACAACAGTGTCACACATGGTAAAGGTGTGTTGCTTAGAGTGAGAGGTTTGACGGCAGGGTAAAAGGTACTCTTGAAAAACAAACGGAGACGGCAAATGCGCATAATGAAAACGGCGAAATTCCTTGTGTTTCTTGAGATAATGGGCACGGCATGGGCCGTTCCGGAAGTGAGCAATGTGAGAATGGCGCAACGCGACAATTCGCGCATTGTAGACATCTGGTATAATCTTACCAATGAAGAAGCCTATGTCACTCTGAACATCGAGACGAACGGTGTGGCGATTCCAGACTGTTTTGTCACCCGTGTGACGGGGGATGTTGCGGAGAGAATTCAGCCCGGAACGGACAAGAAGATGACGTGGAACGCGGGAATCGATTGGCCGGAGAATCTGGCGACCAACGCGCAGGCCAAAGTGACAGCTTGGGCGACGAACAACCCGCCGCCCTGCCTCGTCGTCGATCTTTTTGAGGGCTCTGCGGCGACCCGCTATCCGGTCGCCGGCTATCCCAGTGTGGCCGCGTTGCCTTACGGGGGGGTGACCAACGATCTCTATAAAACAACCCGGTTGGTTTTACGCAGAATACCTGCAGGTCTCTTCGTAATGGGGTCTCCCTCCACAGAGACAGTGCGGTTTTCAAACGAGAGCCTCCGCCAAGTTACACTGACACAAGACTATTACATCGGCGTCTTTGAGGTCACCCAGAAGCAATGGGAACGGGTTATGACCACCCGGTACTCTTACTGGAACAATGAGGATTGTTGGCAAACGCGACCTATGGAGCAGGTATCGTATGACGAGCTGCGCGGTACGGCAGCACAGGGTGGAGCAGGCTGGCCAACAAACCGCTCGGTGTACGGATTGTCGTTTCTTGGAAAATTGCAGACCAAAACAGGGATCACAGGCCTCGACCTGCCGACAGATGCCCAGTGGGAGTACGCCTGCCGGGCGGGAACGACGGGCGCCTTGAACGACGGAACGGTGAACCTGACGAGCACGACATCCGACGCGCGGCTGGATGCACTGGGCCGTTATGCTTACAACGGGGGCAAGGCAGGCGGCACCGCAGCGTATAATCAGAGTTGCGGGGACACGAACGCGACGGCCAAAGTTGGATCATATCCTCCTAATTCCTGGGGCCTGTATGACATGCACGGTAACGTGTGGGAATGGTGCTTGGATTGGTTCGTCAGTGACGTGGGAACGGCATCGGCAGTGGATCCTTCAGGCCCGACCTCGGGTTCATCCCGTGCGTTACGTGGCGGAAGCTGGAATGACGACGCGCAAGTATGCCGTTCGGCGAGACGTGCTGGCACCTCCTATACAACAAAAAGTAATACCCTTGGCGTTCGTTTGTCGTGGACGTTGCCATAAAAGGAAAGTCTGACATGAAACCAAATCCGGCAATAGACGCTCTTTTCGCCTTGATAACAGGAGTCCTGATTTCAGCAGGCCTTAGCGCCAATAACGTCGCTTATTCCGTTTCCGCGACAGTAGACACGCGCGGTCTGTCGCTGGTCACAACGGCGGATGCCGATCTTCTGGATACACGCGGTTATACGGTTGATTGGTCGACCATGCATACGTTGGACACACGAGAACCCAAGGGCACACTGGTATTGATTCACTAATGAGGCGGAACTGTATTGGTCTAATATGGGGTTCGGTTTTGGCCGGAAGAACGAGTGGAAATGAATCGTGAGGAAAACGGGAAGAGGGGAACTCGCAATGAAACACGTTCTTGTAGGCGTAGTCACTCGAGTCACGTGTCTGGTAATCGGCTGGTGCGCCCAAGCGGGTGAGACGCGCGAGTTCACCGTTTGGAGAGAAGAAGTTAAAACGGGGCGTGTTCTGCCCTTCTCCGCCGAGCTCGGTCCGCAGCCGGCCCGCTTTGATTTCGTCGGCGCAACCGACGCTCCCGGCGATAACGGGTGGCAGAAGACCACAGCGACCTATCGCGAGCGGACGCACCCGTTGACCGTCGAGCTGGCCTGCGAGTTCCCGCCGACGATGGACCTGGTTCGCGCCACGCTGACACTGAAGGCGGTCGGCGACCTGACCAACAGCGTGCGCCACATCAGCATTCTTGATCTGGCGCTGCCGAAACGCGAGGCGGCCGTTTACGGGCAGACGGGCGGGTTTTGCGATAAACGCCTGACGTTTCCGCCGACAGGATCGGCGCCCTGGATCAGGCAGGTCGTTGACGGAGAAGCGCTGGAAGTCAGTTCCGGCAATGACGGCCGGTCCTCCAATCAGCAACTTCCCGTCTGGCTCTACGCCGAAGCGGACGGAGGGCTCTGGTATGGCCCGGAGTGGTCCGGCTGCTGGCACATGGCCGTACGTCCCGCGCCAGCCGGCAGGCGCTTGCTGGTGGGTCTCCCGACGTTCGACTTCACGATGAAGGCGGGGGAGACGCTCACCCTGCCAACCGCCGCGTTCGGTTTCTATGCGGGGTCTTCCGACGATGGCTTTAACCAACTTCGCCGCGTGATTTCCAGGGACTATCTGCCGGTCGTCGACGGCAAAAAACCCCAGCCGCTGGTGTATTGGGAAGGCTACGGCGGGCATCCGCGATATGCGACGGAAGAAGAACTGTATCGCGAGGCGGATTGCGCCGCAAAGGTCGGCTGCGAGGTGTTCTGCCTCGACGGAGGCTGGAACATGTCCGTCACCGGAAACTGGTTCAATACCGTCGGGTCGTGGGAGAGCCAGAGCCGTTTTCCGGGAAAAGGTGTGAAAGCCTTCGGCGAATACGTTAAAGCGAAAGGGATGAAATTCGGTGTTTGGATTGAGCCGCGCGCCACACCCGGCTGTCCTTTGTACGACACGGACCGGGGGCTTTTCTATCCGGGAGCTCAGGGCCTGATGCGGCTCGACCTGCCCGAAGGTTCGGCGCTTTTCCAAGGGGTGTTCGAGCAGCTGATCCGCGACTACGCGGTGGACTGGGTCTGGCTGGACTTCAATGTTGCGCCGCAGGGGTTCTGGAAAAAGGTGGAGGATTCAGGTCGGGCCGGGCTGATCGAATTGGGTTTTTATCAGGGCTGGTATCGGGCCATCGAGGAGACCTATAGTCGCCATCCGGGACTGTGGGTTGAGTCCTGTGCATCGGGCGGGCGCATCATCGACCTTGGACAGCTACGGCACAGCCAGTCGATCTGGGTGGCGGACGAAGCGGTCACGGACGATGCAAACCGGAACCGTCGTCATGCGTTGAACCGGGTTCTGCCGGCGGTTTATATCCAAAGCTCGCTGTTTATCGACCCCGCGTTTGTCGGGAACGTCAAGCCGGATGTGCGGCTCGGTGGCGAGCATCGGTTCCTGACTTATTTCAGTGGCAATTTCGGTTTCGGACAGGGCCTGCCGTTCTGGAACGAGGATGATGTCAAAGCCGCGGGAAAAGCGGTGGCGCTCTATAAACAAGTCCGATCCTATCTCGAGGGTGACTATTATCACCTGTTGCCTATGCCCGCGTCGCGCGACGCGTGGGACGGCTGCCAGTACCACGACCCGCAGGGCCGCAGCGGGATCGTGCTGATGTACCGCTTGGGTGAAAGCAGGACCAACGAAGTTGTGGTGGTGCCGAGAGCGGTCGCTTTGCCACAAGCCTACGACTGGTCGGTGGCCGCGGGGGACGCGTCCGTGCGCTGCGCGGGCGGAAAGCTGACCGTGCGAATGGATAAACCGTCCGCCGCGTTGATTCAGTACCGGCCCAAAGCGGCCAAACCTGTTAAACGGTGAACATCCGGCGCTCAATGCTGAAATGAAGGGAGAAACGAGATGAACGAACAAAGAACAACGATGACGCGCCGGGAGGCGCTTAAAATGGGAACCGGAGCGGTTTTGGGGACTGCGGCGACTTATGCGGGGGTCGGTATGGCGCAGACCGAACCCAAGCGGTCCCGCATCCGCGAGTACGCCCACATCCGCGGCTTCAATTACCAGCCGAGTTGGGGCAGTCACGGCATCACGGTCTGGAACAATTTCCAAGAAAAGGTTTTCGCGCAAGAGGTCGATCAGGGGCTCAAGCATTTTCCCCAGATCAACGCGTTGCGCATCTGGTTCTCCTACGACGCCCACATGGCCGACTCCAAAAAGTTCTTGTCGGCCGCCCAACGCGCGTCCGAGCTTCTCGCCGAACGCAAGATCAAGATGATCCCCGTGATTTTCAACGGCTGGCATTCGCTGGTGGACTTCGGCGGATTTTCGCTTGAGCAGCTCCGTTGCTCGCGCAACAACAACTCCTTCGGGCCACACCGACAATACCTGCGCGAACTCATCGAGGCGATCCGTCCGGCGGACAGCCTGCTGATGTACGATCTCTCAAACGAGCCGTTCAACAACGGCGGCAAGGAGAAAGGCAGCGTGGTGGTCGAGTTCCTGAAAGCCATGTCGGACGAGGCGCACGCGCTGGACTCTAAGACACCTGTCTCGGTCGGCACGCAGGGGTGCCCGGGCGTCGGCGGCCCCGCCGACCTCGACCTGATCGATCCGTTCGTCGACGTCCACGCCGTGCACCCGTACTGGATCCCGCCGCTGCCGGAGGAGACGCACACGGAGAATTTCGCCAAGATGATGGAGCACCTCGAGCGGCTCGGCAAACCGGCCATCGCCACCGAGTGCTGCTGGGGTTCGAACGACGACGCCACGCGCGTGAAGTACATCCGTCATGACCTCGGGCTGCTGAAGCAGGCGGGCATCGGCTTCCTGCCGCACGCGCTGCACCACTCTCCGGTGGCCGACCTCCACCGTCCGGTGCCCGGCCGCCAGTGGGAGACCATGTACATGGGGTTCATCGAGGCCGACGGCTCGCTGCGTCCCGGTCACGCGTGCTTTAATCTTTTCTGAGAGGCTCTTGTTTCATAAAAGAGACAGCGGGGCTTATCAAATGGGGGCGGAAATGACGAGCATTCGGTTTGTTTGTTGTTTTCTGGTGGGGGCTGGAATAACGCTCTGTTCCGCAGCTTCCGACACGGTTGTGCTCGAGAACAGCCATGTGCGGATGGTCTTCGCCACAAAGCCCGTTCCCGCACTGCGCTCGCTGGTTCATAAACCTTCAGGAACAGCTCTTCTTGCCGGCCCGAAGGACAGCGCATTGTTTGCCCTGCAGGTCACACTGTCCAACGGCGTGAATGCGACGGTCGAAAGCGGACAGGCCAAACAGGGAACGGCCACGGTCACGCCGGTCGGCGGCGTACAACAGGTCCGGCTGACGTTTGAAGGTCTCGGCGCGGCCGGCGATGTGCGGGTCGTGCTGGACGGACGGCTGGACGATGCCGAGCCCTACGTCCGCTGGTCGGTCGCGCTGGAGAATCCAAGCCGGCTGCGCCTCACGTCGCTCCGGTTTCCGACCGTCGACGCCGTGCCCGCGATCGGCTCTCCGGACGACGATTTCCTGATCGGCCCCGCGCTGCCGGGTGTCATGATCGAGAATCCTAACACGAACTGGCCGGCTTACTATTCGCTCTCGTGGCGTTTTCCCGGCGACCAGTCGGCCCAGTTCTGTTCGTACCAGGACCGCACCGCAGGCGTCTATTTGGCGAGCATGGATACCGCCGGATATGGGCGCAGCCTCACCATCAGCAAGCGAAAAAACCTTTACCAGCTTAGCCAAGAATACCTTTTACCTGAGGAACCCGCCGCCCGGTGGAAGAGCCCTTACGACACGGCCTTGGGCGTCACGTCGGGCCATTGGCAACAGACAGCGGACCTGTACAAGCGCTGGGCCGTCCGGCAGACGTGGTGCGCCAAAACGCTGGTGCAGCGCGATGATGTGCCGGCTTTCTGGAAGCGGGGGTGCTGCATCCACACCTGCGAAGTCCGCACGTATGGCACAAACCGGCTCTGTTCCGGTTCTTATTACCCCGAACTGCCGGCGCACCTGCGCGCGCTGCGCGACCGGATCGGCGGACCTGTGGTACCCATGCTTCCCGGCTGGGAGAACCACCGGCGCTGGACCGCCGGGGCATACTTCCCGGTCTTCGACGCGCCGCGGGCTACGGCCACACTCGGACAACTCCGGCAAGACGGGCTGCGCCCCTTTGTTTACCTGTCGGGCCTTTTCTTCACGTTCCAGAACGAAGGGCGCGACGGCGGCGACATTTCCGGCTGGAAGCAGGTCCAAGACTCGCTGGTCATCGAGGCCGGGCCCGAAAAGAAACTCAAGACCTACGTGCTCGACGAATCCTCGCCCGGCACGATGAATGTCTGGAAACGGCATTCCTACCAGTTCTGCCCGGCCGCATCCGGCACTCGAGACTTTTTCTGTTCGGTAATCGACCAGCTCCACGCCTTGGGCATCGATATCGTGCAGATGGATCAGACGACTACCGGGGCCGGGGACCTCTGCCACAGCGCCGCGCACGGCCATGCGCCGGGGCGCGGCGTTTACCAGTCGCAGGCGTTCCGCGACCTGTTGGCGGCGATGCGGCGCCGCGGCCAATCGCAGAGTCGCGAATTCATGCTGGCACACGAAGAACCGCACGAGGAATTGATCCCGTACGTCGATGCCTTTCACACGCGCGAATACCGTGAGCGCTGGTGGTATCACGGAGCTCCGGGGGCCCGCTCCATCCCGTTGTTCACGTATCTCTATCACGAATACGCCATCGCGTACGGCGGCGAAGGCCCCGGCGCCAGCGCGAAGAAAGACCCGAGGACCGTCCGGGACATGGCCGTCAACCTGGTCACCGGCAAGACGCCGGCGGTCTCCGTCTGGTCGAACCAGAAAGCGATGGCCGAGGCTCACGCGGACCAGATCAGGATGCTCCGCAATCACATGACGCTCCTGAGGACCGAGGCGCAGCGGTTCTTGACGCTCGGGCGGATGCTTCATTCGCTCGAGTTTGACGTGCCAGCGGTTACGTTTCAGATCCCTGCCCGGCGCGAGGGGAAATGGGTCACAGAGCCCTTTGTGGAGCGTGCCGCGCTGACCAGTTCATGGCAGTCGCCCGAAGGCAACATCGGCCACTGTCTGGTCAACATCACCGACACGAATCAGACGGTACGCCTGCAGCTTGACACGCGGAATGCCCCGGCTTGGGCCAAGACCGATGTTGCTCTGTATCGCGCCGGGTCGGCGGAAGGCCAGCCTCTTTGCCGCGGTGTTGCCTTGCCCCTGTCTTACACGCTTGAGCTGGAGCCGCTGGAGGCTGTCTTTTTCGTGCTCCGCCCTCATTCCTGCTGGAGCCGGTTCCGCGGGATGCTGCCTTTTTCGTGCTCTGTTTGGCACGGCGAACCCGCTGAAAAGAAAGGGGGCTAGACAGGGTCATGAAAATGCGCGGGGGATTGGCGCTCAATCGGGCTTTTTTTTTAACGGCCGCGCTTTTTTGGGGTCTTTCGACATTAGGCGCCTCGGGTTTGCTATATGGGATGGAGACACCCGTTTCCAAGCTCAAGGTCCCTTCGATATTCAGCGACAACATGGTGTTGCAGCGGGGCCTTCCGGTGCCCGTCTGGGGAACCGCCCCTTCCGGAGGGCGCGTTTCCGTGCGGTTCAAGGGGCGGCAGAAAACCGCGGAGGCCGACGCCCAAGGTCAATGGATGGTCCGGCTGGAGGCTTTGGAGGCCTCGGCACGTCCGGAAACGTTGACGGTGAGCGGTGCGGCGGGGCAGCTCGTGTTCACCAATGTACTCGTCGGTGAGGTGTGGCTGTGTTCCGGACAGTCGAACATGGAGTGCAGTTTCGGGTATCTCAAACGATCCGATGAGGTGAAAGGGGTAAACAATCCCCTCCTTCGGCTGACGTCCGGCAGCGGCTGGAACATCTGCACGGCCGACAGTCTACAGGCGTTCTCCTGTGTCGGTTATTACTTCGGCCTGAAAGTGTGGAAAGAGCTCCACGTTCCGGTCGGCTTGATCAACATTTCCCAAGGTTGTTCTTCGATCGAGGCGTGGATGACGCCGGAGAGTCTGAAAGCCAACGGCTCCCTGATTGACAGGAACGGGGTGTGCCTGTTTGAGGAGATGAAGAAGTTCCGGCAGTTTGCCGCGGATTATGACCGGTGCGACGCTTCTGAGAAAGAGCGGGTCTTTCGCGAACACTGTGAGAGCCAATATAGCTTTGCCCGCGGATATCTTGGAAAAGACGGAAAGCCCAAACGGGAGAACTACAAAGACATTTTGTGGCACATGGGAACGGTCAAACCGGCTCACCAATATAGCGCCCGGATCGCGCCGGTTGCCCCGTTTGCGATGAAAGGCGTCATCTGGTATCAGGGGGAGACAAATGTCGGTGAGCCGCAGTATGCGCTCAAGCAGCAAATTCTGATAGCGAGTTGGCGCGATCTGTGGAAGGAAGGGGACTTCCCCTTCTATTCCGTCCAAATCGCCCCGTACAAGGGATACCCGAAACTTCCGGAGTTCTGGCTGGAACAATACGAAGCCGCACGTAAGATCCCCCGGACCGGCCTGGTCTCTACCGTCGACATCAGCGACATCGAGGATTGTCATCCGCTAAACAAACGGGATGTGGGCCTCCGTCTTGCCCTGCTCGCCCTTCGGGACGCCTACGGGAAAAAAGACCTTGTCGCCTCCGGACCGACGTATCGGGCAGCAACCGTTGAAGGCGATAAGATCACGGTTGCTTTTGATTCGATCGGCGAGGGATTGACGACCCGTGACGGCCAGTCCCCGAATTGGTTTGAGATTGCCGGCGCAGACGGGAAATTCATGAAGGCCGTGGCGGAGTTGCGGGATAACCGCGTCGTCGTCCATTCTCCCGCGGCAAATCCGGTCTACGTGCGTTATGCCTGGCATTGTCGCGCGGAGCCCAACTTGTGCAACAAGGAGGGGTTGCCCGCATTCCCTTTCAATACTGCCGAACCTTTCTTTCAACGGCACGAGTAAGGGACGTCCCGCATGACATGAAAGGCAGACGGACGGCGTCCCTTCTGCTTCCCGGAAGGCACAGCTGCTTTGTTCCTTCGCCCGTGTTCCGATTTCGATAAAATGCCCGGCGGTTTCAAATTGCGCATTGTGCGCGGTTCCGGTATGATTTCGCCCCGTTTTTCAAAGCAACCAAAGGGACAGCACATGAAGCAGTACAAGGTCGGTCTGGTCGGTATCGGTGCGGTGGGCACGGAGATGATCAAGGTTCTCCGTCAGCGGAAGTTCCCCGCCAGCGAGATCCGCATTCTCGCCACGCGTGAGCGCGATGAGGAAGTGGCGGGCGAGACGTTCCATGTGCTCGAAGCCAAACCCGAAGCGTTCGACGGCCTGGACATCGTGCTGTTTGCGGGCACGGAAGGCTCCAAGGGCGCGTCCAAGCAGTTCGGCTGGGAGGCGGTCAAACGCGGGTGCGTGGTGATCGACAACGGCGACGACTACCGCATGGACGACCGCGTGCCGCTGGTGATCCCGGAGATCAACGGCGACGCGCTGGCCGGGCACCAAGGCTTCATCGCGAACCCGAACTGCAGCACGATCATCACGCTGATGGGCATCGCGC
>CAYZQL010000024.1:0-8579 GCA_964480555.1 uncultured Lentisphaeraceae bacterium
GTTCAAGACCCATAAACGCCTCGCTTTCCCACCTTCAGTGACGATGGGGCGTATTTTGTTACGGGAGGGCGTCAAAAGCAAGCAATTTCCCCACACTTCAACCCACACATTTTTAAAAGAACCCTATTTTAGCCATATTATTGGCTAATTAGTGGTTCCAATGTCGGTTTCGGGACCAAAAGGTCGAGGGTTCAACTCCCTCCGCTCCGACCATCTCTTTAGAGTAAAAAACCTCGAAAACGCCAATGTTTTCGGGGTTTTTCGCTTTTACGACACTTCCGATATGCGTGTAAAGCAAACATATGAAACTGTCTGATTTTCCACCACCTTATCCACTTGCGCCACCGCAACCAACCCGCCTTGACACCCAGCCAGCGGACCGCTGCGTGGGCGCGGATCATGCCATAGGGTTACACCCCATATGTGTGTAGGCCGACGGGGCGTAAAATGAAAACCATTGAACGCTTAGACAAGGCCAGGCTGACAACATGCGCAAGCGCCTGAAATCATAAAGCGACTATGGCAACGATTCTTTTAGTTGATGACGCGAAGTTTTCGAAAGGATCATGGCTTTGTGCCGCCACACCCCTAGGCCCAAGGTCATCGCGATGTCAGGAGACCGCCGGAACAAGCCCGAAGATTATCTGGCAATCGCTCGGCTCACAACGCCCGCCCGCCAAAGCCTTTTCCGACGCAGGGCTGTTGGAGGCGGTGGCGCAGGTGCTCGCTGAGGAGAAAAAATGAACACTCACCAAACCAACGAACTGGCGACGGCCGAGACGTTGCAGGCCGATGCTGAGCGCCACAGGGGATGGGTATTCTTCCTGCTCTCGACAGGCGGCATCACTGCGGCGTTCGGTGTCGTTACGCTGCTGGGCTGGGTTTGGGGCTGGCCACGACTGACCAGCTTCGGAGCGGGCCAGATACCGATGGCGCCAAGCACGGCAGTCCTGTTCCTGCTGTATGGCGCCGCCATCGGTCTGCGCGCACGCCCCCCTTTGAGCCGCCACACTTTTCAACTCAGTACGACGCTGAGCTGTCTAGGAACGTTGGTCGCTCTCCTACTGTTCACGCTGAGCAGCCGCGGCCTTCATTGGTCGGCTGAACATATCGCTCTACCTATCACCGGTACGGTGGGCGTGTCACCGCAGGGGTACATGTCGCCCCTGACGGCTTTCTGCTTCCTGCTCTCCGGCTTGTCGTTTCTGGCCTCGCTCGCAAAGGTGGCAACCCCCTTGTGGCGCACCACGCTGGCGTGGGGCGCGGCGGGCGTGCTGTCGGGGCTCTGCCTGATCCTGCTGCTGGCCTACCTCTACGGCACCCCCCTGCTCTACGGAGGAACGCTTATCCCTCCAGCGCTCAACACCGTCCTGGCCTTTATGGTGTTGAGCCTTTCGCTGCTGGCTTTGGCCTACCGGTCCGCCGGGCTGTTCCGCAGAGCGTCCGGCGACAATTCCATTACCGGTTTTGCCTTGGTGCTGATTTTCCTCCTGCTCGCGTCGGGGATCGTCACCACGGGCTGGCTTTTCTACCGGAGTTCCGCGCAACGCTACCGCGCAGAGATGGAGCACCAGCTTTCTGCGATCGCAGAGTTGAAGGTGGCTGAATTGACGCAGTGGCGCAGGGAGCGCCTGGGGGATGGTGCCCTCCTGCTCGAGAACGCCGCGCTCACCGCCTTGGTGCGACGTTTCTTCGACAAACCCGAGGATGTGGATGCACAGCGCCAGCTAAAGGTCTGGCTGGGCAAATACGCGCAGGACTCCCAGTATGACCGGGTCTTGCTGCTCGACGCTCTGGGCACTGAACGGCTGACAGCCTCTGCCAATCCCGAGCCGGTGGCAGCCCACCTGGCCCAGGAGGTCGCGACGGTCCTGCAGTCCGGACGTATGACACTGCTGGACTTTCATCGCGGCGCCCCCGACGGCCCGATCCATCTGGGTGTCTTGGTGCCCATTCTCGACGAAGCGGATGCGAAGCGTCCGCTGGGCGCGGTCATGTTGCGAATCAACCCGGAAAGCTTTCTCTATCCTTTCATCAAGCGCTGGCCGACGCCGAGTCTGACCGCCGAGACGCTGCTTGTCCGCCGGGAAGGCAACGAGGCGGTGTTATTGAACGAACTTCGGTTCCAGACCCATACGGCCCTCGCTGTACGCAGTTCCCTTGCGAAGACATACCTGCCCGCCGTGAAGGCGGCGCTGGGACTGGCAGGCATTGTGGAAGGGATTGACTATCGCGGTGTACCCGTGGTGGGCGACGTGCGTGCGATCCCCGAATCACCGTGGTTCATGGTCACGCGGATGGATACGTCGGAAGTCTATGGGCCGTTGCATAAACGGCTGTGGATGGCGCTCGTGCTGATCGCCGTCCTGCTTTTCGGCGCGGGGGCTGGTCTGGGCCTGGTCTGGCGGCAGCAGCGCGCCCGGTTCTATCGGGAACAGTACGAAATGTCAGAGGAGTCGCGTGCCTCGGAACTCCGCTATCGACGGCTCTTCGAGTCGGCGAAGGATGGCATTTTGATCCTCAACGCGGAGACGGGAATGGTCGTGGAGGCGAATCCGTTTCTGACTCAGTTGCTGGGACTCACGCACGAGGATTTTCTCGGCAAGAAGGTTTGGGAGCTGGGTTTCTTCAAGGACATCGCCGCCAACGCGGCCAAGTTTGCGGAGCTTCAGGAGAAGGACTACGTCCGCTACGAAAACCTGCCACTGGAGACCCGCGATGGACGGAAAATCGAGGTGGAGTTCGTCAGCAACGTTTATCTGGTGAGCCGGCAGCGGGTGATTCAATGTAACATCCGCGACATCACCGCGCGCAAACGGACGGAACGGCTGGCGAAAGATGTGCTGGCGGCGTTGAACCGGCCCAACAACACCAAAAACATCATCCGCGATATCTTAGCGATGATCAAAACGCAGACGGGCATCGAAGCGGTCGGCATCCGGCTGAAAGTGGGGGAAGACTTCCCATACTATCAGACCCATGGCTTTCCCGATGATTTTGTACAGTTGAAGAATCAGTTCTGCGCACACGACGCGGCGGGGCAGATTCTGCACGGTGGGCAGGACCATCCGGTGCTGGCGTGCATGTGCGGCAACGTCATTTGCGGCCGTATCGACACCAAACTGCCCTATTTCACGGCAGCTGGGAGTTTTTGGACCAATTGCGCCACGGAACTGCTGGCCACCATCACGGGGGCAGAGCGGCTGGCGCGCACGCTCAACCGGTGCCACGGCGCAGGTTATGAATCGGTCGTGATGATTCCCTTGCGGGCGGGTACCGAGACCATTGGTCTGCTTCAGTTGCTCGATCATCGGCGGAATCAACTCACCACGGAGTTGATCACCGTCATGGAGTGGCTCGGTGCCAGCGTGGGCGTCGCGCTCACCCGCATGCGGGCGGAGGATACGGTGCGGGAATCCAAGCAGATGATCGAAGGAATAATCAACGCGATACCCGCACGGGTCTTCTGGAAAGATAAGCAGCTCGTTTACTTGGGCTGTAACGCCGTCTTCGCACGCGATGCGGGCTTTGACGATTCAAAGGATATCATTGGGAAGAATGATTACCAGATGGGGTGGCGTGAGCAGGCGGAATTGTATCGTGGCGATGACCGCCAAGTCATCGAGAGCGGTTGCGCCAAGCTGCTCATCGAAGAACCCATGACGAGCCCCGCAGGGGAAATCCTCACTCTGCTCACGAGCAAGCTGCCGCTGCGCAATGCCAAGGGTGAGATCAACGGAATACTCGGAACGTATCTGGACATCTCCGACCGCAAACGCGCGGAAACAGCGCTACAGGAATCCGAACGCTTCGCGCAAGCGACGGTGGACGCACTCTCTGCGCACATTGCCGTGCTGGATGCAACCGGCACGATCATCGCGGTCAACCACGCGTGGCGCGCCTTTGCGGAGGCGAATCCGCCATTTTCTGCCAAGGTTTGCGTAGGCACCAATTACCTGTCCGTGTGCGATGCGGCCCAAGGACCCGATTCCGCGGAAGCGGCAGCGTCCGCCGCCGGCATTCGCGCAGTACTCAGTGGCGCCCAGAGCGATTTCGAGCTGGAATACCCGTGCCACTCGCCAGAGACCCAGCGCTGGTTTATATGTCGGGTGCGCCGCTTTCCAGGCCCAGAAACCGCCCGCGTGGTGGTCGCCCACGAGAACATCACGGCGCGCAAACAGGTGGAGATTGCGTTGCAGGAACAAGAGCGCCTGCTGTCCAAGTCGCAAAGCTTTGGTCATATCGGCAGTTGGCACGTCGCTATGCCGGACCATATGTTATGGTCGTCGGAGACCTACAATGTTTTTGGGGTTTCGCGGAACACTTTCACCCCGTCGATAGAGTCTTTGACCGGCCTGATTCATCCTGACGACCGCATGGCCATGCGGGCTTGGATAGCTGCCTGTGGCGCAGGAACGAAACCCGCGGCACTCGTGTTTCGCATCATCACTCCTGACGGCACAATCCGTTATATCAGGGGCAATGGCGATGCTGAATTTGACGCAGAACATAAACTCCGCCACTTAGCTGGCACGGCACAGGACGTCACCGAACTCACGCTGGCGACAGCAGACCAAGCCCGGTTGGCGACGGCGGTTGATCAGGCGTCCGAGGCGATCATGATCACCGACCTCAAGGGCTTGATCATCTATACCAATCCGGCCTTTGAAAAGATCACCGGCTACTCGCGCCAGGACGTCTACGGTCAAATTTGGCATTTCTATGACAGTGACAAACACTCAGAGGAATTCTATTTGAAGATGTGGGCGGCGCTGACCGCTGGACACCTGTGGAGCGGCCACCTCATCAACCGGCGCAAGGACGGAACGCGCTATGAGGAAGAGGCCACGATTTCGCCGGTTCGCGATGCCAAAGGCCAGATCATCAATTTCGTGGCCATCAAACGCGACGTGACACGCGAGGTGGCGCTGGAGATGCAGAACCAGCAGAACGCGAAAACGGAAGCGGTAGGCCAGTTGGCTGGCGGTGTGGCCCATGACTTCAACAACAAACTGCAAATCATTATGGGGTGCAGCGAATTCCTCCTGAATGAAATCCCTCCCACCTCGCCTTTCCGTACGGACCTGCTGGATATTCAAGAGGCCGCCCAACGCTCCGCCGACCTCACACGGCAGCTCTTGGCTTTCTCCCGGCAGCAGGCGATCACTCCGGTGTTGCTGGACCTGAACGCGGCGATTGCCGGCAGCATGAAGATGCTCAGACGCTTGATCGGCGAAAACATCCAGCTTCACTTCGTGCCGCAGTCGGACCTCGGATACGTTTTCATGGACCCCAGCCAGATGGATCAAATGCTGGTCAACCTGGCCGTCAACGCGCGCGATGCCATCCTCGGCACGGGTAATATTTTCATCGAGGCCGCAAATCGCACGCTCCAAGAGGCCGACTGTCAGAACAAGCCCGATTTCGTACCCCCTGGCGAATATGTGGCGGTGAGTTTCCGTGATGACGGCGCAGGCATGACCAACGAGATCCAGGCGCGCATCTTTGAACCTTTCTTCACCACGAAAGACGTGGGAAAGGGAACCGGACTGGGCTTGGCCACCGTCTATGGCATCGTCAAACAAAACAACGGCGCCATCGGTGTGCAAAGCGTGCCGGGTCAGGGTACCACCTTTACCATCCTGCTGCCCCTCTCCAGCGAGGCCGCGTTCGCCGCCGCAGTAGCAGCACAAGAGCGGATCACCACGGGCACGGAAACCGTGCTGGTGGTCGAAGATGAGAGAAATATCCTGCTTCTGGTCCAACGGACGCTGGTCGCACAAGGCTACAAGGTGCTGACTGCCATCCGGCCACGGCTGGCTTTGGAGGTGTGCGCACAGTACCACGAGCCGATCCACTTGCTCCTGTCCGATGTGATCATGCCCGAGATGAGTGGCAAGGAGTTAGCGGAGCGCATCCAAAAGTTCCGGCCTGGCATCCGTGTCCTCTTTATGTCCGGCTACTCTGCCGCCATCATGGAACAGCACGGCCAAATGCCGGCGGGCCTGCATGTGTTGCAAAAACCCTTCTCGACCACAGCCCTAGCGCAACACATCCGCGCCGCGCTCGATGCTCCCGCGCCCGGAGGATAACGCCGCGCCACCTGCTCACCTCCGACCGGCAGCCGATTTCGCGCGGTTTTTTCGTAAACAGTGTCAGACGCCGCCCCCGACTGCCATCCCCAAAAAATCTGATGAGTCGGCTAGGCTTTCGAGTCGGCACGCACGTCTATCCTACCGCCCCATATCCACGATGTCGGCGCGGCGGGATGCGGGCGTGACCGACAGGCCGATCATCTCCCCTTCCCGGATCTCCCCCTGAACGACGGTGTCGTAGGGCGCGTGAAGCCTGAACCTCGCGTTCCACTCTTTGGGCCACGCGGGCCGCAGCCAGATCCGGCGGCCTTCCGTCTGCATCAGCAGCACCTGTGTGGCACGCACCAACACGCCCCCATGATCCTGATCGGGTATCCAGTCATAGTTCGGCCCCCAGAAGGCAGGGAAACGCGACCCCGCGTGTTTGCTTCTGGCGCGCCGGACCAAATACTCCTTCGCCTCCTCCGTCTGACCGAGGTAGGCCATAAACAGCTCGTCCTGCCGCCACCCCATGGGACCGCGGTCCTTGCGGTGTTTAAGAGCCTCTACCGCAAGCGGAGCCTCTGCCTTGTCGAACGACACGCGCCTAAAGGGAAAGACGCTGTACAGCTCGGGGACTTCACTGTTGCGCTTGAGCGCATAGTGCTCGGCAGGCGCCAGCATCGGTTTGCCCTCCGGTGACTGCGTGACCGGCAACTGTGGCACCCGGCCAGACACTTGCCTCCAGAACTCGCGCTCCGCCGGCGAGCCCACCTTTTCGGGCAGAGCGAGCAACCGCTCGGTGACCGCCTGCAGGCCGGCGACCTCCGGTGCGGAGTTGGTGCAGGCCCACCAAGTCTCCAGCGCCTGAGCCGGATGCATGAAATACTTCCCCTTTTGATCCAGTGCATACCGCTGGTCGAAGAAGGCCAAAAATTCGTTGATCGCGGGGAGCGCCGTCTTGGCGAGAAACCCGTGGTCCTGCGTATGTTCCCAGTAGTCCAGCATCAGCGCGGAAAGCTCAAGAGAACCAACCCACTCCCACTTGTGCCAACCGCTCGGCTGCAGTTTGTCAACCCGCTTTTCGAAGGGTTCCCAGCCATAGGTTTCCGGGAACTGATCGCCCCAGAAATAGATGCACTCTGGGAAAAAAGCACCTCCCTGACCCAGCCACCGGCGCGTGCGTGCCGCAAAGAGCGGAAGCAGATCGACCGCATACATCCTGAACAGCGGAAGCATCATTTCCGTGTCGCCCGACGTGCACAGCGAGAGATAGGGAAGTCGGGTGTTCTGCCACCAGTACCCCGGCCCCCACCGGCGGTAATCCGCATGTCCCGGACCATCGGGATAAGACACGGTGAAAATCGATCCGTTAAACTTGATCGGGTAACGCCCTCGCCCGGCACACGCCGTGATATAACGCTGCAAGGCGTATCCGCGGCTGACCACATACGTGTCCTCAAGCGTCTCGTCATCGTCGAACACGCGGGGCTCTTTCATCTGACCATTCAGATAGAGGTGCGCCTGCCCGAGGCGGTCAACCGTAAAGGCGACATGTTGCCAAACGCCGGCGACGAGCTTCCGTCCATCACTGGCTTGCCTCTCGCCGTTGATCAGGCGCAGCGTCGAACCGGGATGAGTATCCAGGAGGAAACCATCATCCTTGCCCGGCGTACATTGGTCGACAATTCGCATGGAGTGAAGCGCATCCGGCTTGATCCAAGCTTCAAACGAGAAGCCGTCGGGAAATTTTAACGTCGCAAGTTGGTCGAGAACCGCCCCTGCTTTGGGAACTCCCGAATACGCGCAGGCCTTGCCCGCCCGCTCCGCAGGATCTTGCGTTTTCGCCAGCGTGGCGATTTCAGCAGGCGAGAGCCGGGCTCCGTAAATCGAGCACCGGCCGAACATCCCGGCAAACCGGTTGCCGCCGGCGCGGTCCATCCCGATGTGAACGGGGAATCCGTTCGCCGGTATCACAGAGGCCATCTGAACGCCTTGCCCCCCTTTTGCCGGCGTGAGTTCAATCCAGCTCCGGTCAGCAAAGGCGCTCCACCAGGCCTCATGCGCCGCACGCCGCTCGGCGAGAGGGACACGGGCGGCTTCCTCAGCGCCCGCGCGCGCCAGGCTCAGCCAGGCTTCCGAAGTCGCAGGGTGCAGGGCAGGAACCGTCACCTCAAACGCATGGCGCGTGCCGCGTGCCGAGCGCAAAACCGTGTCGCTTACCCGCTCGGCCCGACCAGCGGTCACCCACGCGCCGAACACACGGTGCAGCAAAGGATCAACGCGCGTGAAATCGGCCATGCCCTGCACCCGGGCAAGCGCCGCAGGCGCGCTCGACCTCTCGTTGCGATGATACCACCCGATGGCCCTTTCTTGATTCTTGAGAATGACATCCGGCTCGACGACCAGCGGCTCTTTCAGCCCGTGCGTCGTGTCGCTGACCTCTCCCTTCGGCAAAACGGCCGCGTTGGTCCGCCAGCAGTCGATCCAGGCCTCGGGCGCCGA
>CAYZQL010000024.1:8589-23941 GCA_964480555.1 uncultured Lentisphaeraceae bacterium
TGGCATCGACCCACAGGGCTAGCGAAGCGCGGTTCCCGGCAGGCCCCCATTGGGCGGTCATTACGCCGGAGCGAACATCCAGCCGCTGCTCGAAATCCACGCCTGAAGCGTCGCAGCCTGTCTTGATTGTCAGGCCACCGACCTTGACCAGCCGTCCGTTGTCATCCCATGCGTCCGTCCGCCCAATGTAAAATTTCAGCGTCCCCGACGGCTCTATCCACGCGTTTACGCTGATCTCGCCGTTGCCCAGCGGCATCGATCCCGCGTCGCCCGGAGACGGCGTACGCCAAGCCACAACATAGGGAGAAGGCGCCTCTGCGAGACAGACCCCGCACCCGGCCATCAGCGTCAGCGCCACCTGAATCAAACTTCCCAATCGACTCCGAGAACCCGTTTTTCTCATCTCGTAACCTCCCAAATTAAAGTGCAGTTAAACAGTAGAGCGATTTGACGAGTTTGTAAATGTCCGATATACTTTTTTTTATGTCTGTTTCGGCACATAAAAAACGAGCTAACCGCGGGGCTTATGATCAGCCATTCTCCGGGGTTGGCGTAGAATTCTTCCCCTTGGGAGTGCCGCCGGACTCATCGGGCGTCGTTCTGCACGAGTCCGGTTACCAAGCCAGCAGCACGCGCTGGATGTTTCCCAACGTCTACAGCCCTTTTTGGCGTCTTTATTACAATTATCTGCCCGGGCATCAGGTCGTATTCCCGGATTGTAACGTACCCCTCTCACCCGAGCATCTTGTTCTGATACCCGAGCGCCGGTTCTTCCATTGCGTCGGGCAGGTGCCGGTGCGAAGGGTGTGGTTGGCCTTCAGCGTGGCCCGCGCCCTGTCCCCTTCACAAAGCGGCGCCATCCTTCTGAAGCCGTCGCCTCCTCGCCGGCACCCAAGAGACCATTGACGTGATCGCCGAAAAGACCGGCTTTGCCAACCGCCACCATTTCAGCCGGGTCTTCCAGCGCGTGTGCGGACTCCCCCCCGCACAATTCCGCCGCACACATGCCACGGCCGACTTGTGTCCGGAGTGTCCGGCCGAAAAGGCTTCCGGCAGGCTTCCGGCGTCAAAATAGGTCGCCCTCTTCCGCCTCGTCCCCCTCCGTATCCTCGCTTTCATCGGCGTCGAGATCACTGTCCCACGCGTCATCCCCCTCGGCATCGTCGCTCTCCTCACACGCGAACAACCGGCTTCGCAGAAGTCCAGAGCCCCGCTCCGCCGCACAGAAACGGCAATCGAACTCATCGCACGACAGACACCTGTTGGGCGAGAAATCCGCCGCATCCATCTCGCCATCCAGCACCAGCGGACACGTCCGTGCCACCGGGAGCACGGCTTTTTTCAGCGGCACCACAGGGGAGGGCGGCACACGCCCGACACGCGCCACAGGCTCAGCGCTCTTCGAAACACTCTTTTTTGCCCCTGCCGCCGCTGTCGCAACTTTCTTGACTGCTTTTTTTGATGCCATGACACAACCCTCAAATGATGACCGCTTAACCGCAAACATTCCAGTAGACAACGAAGCCGACGCGCCGCTAGGCTTTTGAAACCGTGACGCTGACAGCGTGTCCGTTCAAATCGATGCCACCTGCAGCCACCGCGCAGAAGGCAAGGCGAGCACATAGCGTTTCTGCTTTAACGTACTCGGCGTACTGCGTGACTGCCGCCTCGACCTCGGCGTCGCAGGCCACCTCCACAATGATGCGCTGAGTCACCTCGAAGTCGGCCTCTTTGCGCAGGTTCTGCACGCGGCTCACAAACTCGCGCGCCAACCCCTCTTGGAGCAGTTCAGGCGTCAGCGCGGTCTCAAGCCCGACGATCACGTCGCCGTCGGAGGCCACCACCATTCCGGCTTTGGGCGCACGCTGCACCACCACGTCCTCGGCGGTCAGCGTGACCGTTTCACCCGCGGCATCCAGCGCCACCTCACGGTTGGCAGCCAACGCGGCCGCCTGGGCGGAGGAGAGCCCGGCGATCGCGGCCGCCACCGTCTTCATTTTCGCGCCGAACTTAGGACCCAGCTTGCGGAAATCGGCCTTCACAGAGACCTCCGCCAACGCGGTCTCGTCCGAACCATATGCCACCGCTTTGATGTTGAGCTCGTCCGTAACCAGCTCTTCGAAGCCCTCCAGCCGCCTGCGGATTTCCGGCTTGGCGGAAACCACGTGGATCACCGACAGCGGCTGCCGCACCTTAAGGTCATTTTCTGTGCGGAGCTGGCGTCCGAGGCTCACCACGCTCTGCACCAACGCCATGCGCTGCTCGAGCGCCTCATCGCGCGCAGTGGCGTCGGCCACCGGGAAGTCGCACAAATGAACCGACTCCGGCATCGACGCGCCTTTGAGATTGCGGTAGATCGCTTCGCTGATGAAAGGCGTGAAGGGCGCCGCAACTTGACAGAGCTGAACCAGCACATAGCGCAGCGTCCGGTAGGCGTGCATCTTGTCATCGTCGTTCTGCGACTTCCAGAAGCGGCGGCGGCTGCGCCGTATGTACCAGTTGGTCAGATCCTCGACAAAGCTGACAAACGGGCGGACCGACCGCTGGAGATCGTAGACGTCCATCGCCTCGGCCACATCACTGACGAGCGTTTCGAGCGAGCTCACGATCCAACGGTCAAGCACGTTCTGGCTCGCGGGCTTGACCATCTCCGCATCGTGGAAGCCGTCCACGTTCGCGTAGGTCACAAAGAAACTGTAGGCGTTCCACCACGGTATCAGCAGGTCGCGCAGAATCTGCTTCACGCCATTTTCCGAAAACCGCAGGTTTTCCGCCCGCACGACCGGAGAGTAGATCATGTAAAGGCGCAGCGCGTCCGCGCCATACGCTTCGAGGATATGCATGGGGTCGGGATAGTTCTTGAGTCGCTTGGACATCTTCTTGCCATCCTCCGCAAGCACAAGCCCGTTCACCACCACGTTCTTAAAGGGCGACTTGTCGAACAGGCAGGTTCCCAGCACCATCAGCGTGTAGAACCAGCCGCGCGTTTGGTCAAGTCCTTCGGCGATGAAATCCGCCGGAAAGAAGCGCGAGACGTCGGGATCGGTGACTCCCGGCCCCTGGCACCTGTCTCCTGACTTCTCAAAGGGATAGTGCTGCTGCGCATAGGGCATGGCCCCCGACTCGAACCAACAGTCGAGCACTTCGGGCGTGCGGCGGTAGGTTTTGCCATCCTTGCGGATGACCACCTTGTCGACGAAATGCTTGTGCAAATCGGTCACCTTTACGCCCGAAAGCGACTCCAGTTCCGCAACCGAACCGACGCAAATCGTATCCTGCGCATCGTTCTCGTTGACCCATACGGGGATGCACGACCCCCAGAAGCGGTTGCGGCTGATGTTCCAGTCGCGCGCCTCTTTGAGCCAGTTGCCAAAGCGCTTGTCGCCCACGTAATCGGGCATCCAGTGGACGCTGTCGTTGTTGCGCGTCAGCTTCTCATGCAGGTCTTCAACCCGCACGTACCACGCTTCAATGGCACGGTAAACAAGGGGCGTGTCGGTGCGGTCGCAGAAGGGATAGCTGTGCACAAGGGTCGTCTGATGGACCAGCTTCCCCTCATGCTTCAGCCGCTTGATCAGATCCTTGTCGCAATCCTTGCAGAAACGGCCTTTGTACTCAGGCAAGGTGTCGGTGAAATTGCAGGATGCGTCGAGCGGGTCGACGATGACATTCATGCCCGCCTCTTTGCAGACGCGGAAGTCGTCCTCGCCATACGCCGGCGCCATGTGAACCAAACCCGTGCCATCCTCCGTGCTGACAAAGCCGTCGTTCAAGACACGGAACGCGCCTGCCGTCGCATACTCGGAGAAATAGGGGAAGATCGGCTCATAGGTCCACCCCTTCAGGCAGGACCCCTTCAGTGTGGCAAGAATCTGATACTCGTCCGCTTTTTTGTAATAGGCGGGCAGCCGTGCCGCAGCCATGACGAAGCAGACGTCATCCGTCACGTCGCGCACAACCACATAATCGATGTCGGGGCCCGCACAGATCGCCAGGTTCTCCGGCAGCGTCCAAGGCGTGGTGGTCCAAATCAGAAGGCTGATCTCACCCCAAGCTGGATCAGCGCCAGAAAGCACCTTCACACGCACCGTGACCGCGGGGTCCTGCACGTCCTTGTAGTTGCTGCCCGCCTCGAAATTGCTGAGCGGCGTGCTGAGCTTCCAGCTGTAAGGCATGATGCGGTAAGACTTATATACGCGCCCCTGCTCCCACAGCTGCTTGAAAACCCACCAGATGCTCTCCATGAACGTGGGGTCCATGGTCTTGTAATCGTTGTCGAAGTCGACCCAGCGCCCCATGCGCGTCACAGTCTTGCGCCATTCGCCCACATACGTCAGCACCATCGAGCGGCACTGCTCGTTGAAGGTGTCCACTCCCAGTTGGCGGATCTCGTGAACGCCGCTTACGCCGAGCGCCTCCTGCGCAAGCGCCTCGATCGGCAACCCATGGCAGTCCCAGCCGAAACGCCGCTCAACATGGTACCCGCGCATGGTCTGATAGCGCGGCACGATGTCTTTGATGGTGCCCGCCAACAGGTGCCCGTAATGGGGCAGGCCGGTCGCAAAAGGCGGCCCGTCGTAAAACACGTAGTCGCGCTTGTCCGTGTTGCGCGCCACGCTCTTCTTGAACGTGTCGTGCGCATCCCAGAACGCCAGGATATCGCGTTCCATCTGAGGAAAATCGGACTTGTTGGATACGGGCTGAAACATGGTCTCACTCTTTTCTGTACGCGTTGCGGCATCGCCTGCCAGGTGTGAAAAAGCAGGGCGTAGTATAACGGAAAAGCGCAGCCCTCCGCAATACACGGAAAAAGTGAGACCGTGAGACGACGAGACTACCGTTTGGCCCGGCGCGACTTCTGTATCCCTGCGGCCTGTTTGCCGACCTCTTCCACCGTCTTTCCGTTGGCCTTGGCAATCGCCTCGTAACCGGTCTTGCGGTCCGCGTTCTCATCCTTCACAACGGCGGCTTTCGTCGCATCCAGCGCTCCTTTAGCCACAAGGTATCCGTCCCCACCCTCTTCGGCCTGCCCCGCCTGCACGATCTGCTCAACCTGCGCGCGCCGCGCCTTGCGCCGCTCTTTCGCCTCGCTGAGCGTATCCGCCTGGGCCATGCACGCGAACCCCACGGCCACCGCCACCATCACACTCGCCAATCGCCTGATCTGTTGCATAACAACTCCTTTTCTCGGACTCAGTCCAAATTCAAGAAATTCTCCAGCTCTTTCTGTACTTTCAAGTTCACGTCCATCGTGATATGGATCGGCTTGATCTCATGCTCGGTTTTGATCGACAAACAACCGGCCACCCCCGATGCCGCTGACACGAGCAGCACAACCGTCAGCATCCGTTTCAACCTGCGCTTCATTCTTTTCTTCCTTCCTCCGGCGGTCTGCTTCTCACATCCGCCGCGCTTACTTTCGGGACATATCCAATCCCAAATTCAGAATCTCTTCGAGCGGCCCGTGCAGGTTCAGGTTCAGCGCCACCGGCGCAGGCCACTCTTTGTAATTCGACTTTCCGTCCAGCTTCATCCGCAACACCGCATCCCCATCCGCTTTCGGCTCGAGATCCATGCGGATGGCGCTGAAATCCATGTCGCTCAGCGCTTTTGAAAGCGGCAGCTGCACATTACCTTGAATCCCGGCCCGCTTCAGCAGCGACACCATTGGCGCCGGGTCTTCCAGTTTCAGCTTCCCACCCTGCCCGGGCAACGAATAAAGAAAACCGGTCGACAGCTTCACCTGCCCGTTGTCGAAGCCCACCGGGAACCGTCCATACAAGACACCCTCCATCACCCCCTTGAACGGCATCACCATCATGAGCGCCTCGCCCAAGTCGATGCGGTCGGCATAGACGATAAACGTGTCCTTCGGGTTTTTGATATTCAAATGAACCGAGTAGGCATTCAGGCTCCCCTTGCACCAGCCCACCTCCATGCGATCCACAAAAACCTCCTGCTGCGTCAGCTGAAACGCCACAAGGCCCTTGTCTAACCTGATATTACCGGCTTTCACCTGTGTGAACGTAACGGCAGGACGTTTTATTGTCCGGAAAAACACACTCCACTCAAACGGCATATCCAACGCAAGCCCCGACACGGACAAGTCGCCCTTTTTCACGTTCCCTTCCGCAACCCGAATGCGCCCCAGAACATGCGGCTGAGTGCCCAGAAAACGCACCTGCGCCTCAGCGCCGACCCGCGCGCGCGCCTCCACACCCGGCACTTTTTCGCGCAAGCGCGCAACCAGCGCATCCGTTGCCACAAGTTCTGCTTCCGGTACGGTCACCGCAATCTCCGTCCGTTGAGGAGCTCCCAGCGGCACGCTCGCCCGCATCTCGAGCCCCAACGCGCTGCCCGTGAGGCGCACCCCCATCTGCGCCTCGACGATACTGTCCCGTGACTCCAGACAGAATGTGCCTGGCACCACGTGAACTCCCGAAGCTTCCCAGCGTTTCCACGTCAGGCTCTGCCCCGTCAGAAAGGTCAACCCGCCCGCGCCCGACCAAGTCAGAGGCACTGACGCACGCGCGTCTTCCAGCGCCAGCAATCCCTCCGCCCGCGCCCATCCGTTGCTGGCGTCCAAACCCACCTGCACAACGGCGTTTGAGAACGCGGAGGGATCATACGCCGGCACGTGCACCCGCGCACCGATGCGCCCCACTCCAGCCTGAACGCTCCTCACCGTGCCCGATGGCGACACCGTAACCGCCGTATCCCGTGCCCACAGCCCGCCATCCACAGCCATCCGCGTGGCGCTGTAACTCAAATCAGCCGCCGCGCCACCCGTGGTCCGCATCAACGCCCCACCCTTTTGAACCTCCACCCCGAACTCTGGCACGCGCAGCCCCAGTTGCCAAACCGGGTTCGTCACCAGCCCAGTCAGCGCCGCCTCACCCTCGAAGCGGACCGCGCCACCCGGCAGCGTCACCCCAGCCTTCTGTAACGCGACGGTCTCGCCGACCTGACCGGTAAAGGTGCCCGACGCCGACGAATACGGCGGCTGCGCGGTGAGCGTCATCATGCCCCCGCCCCGTATGGACAGCCCCCGCCTGAAGAAATAGCCCTCCTCAATCGCCACCTCGGTCCGGACCTCCCCCGTATGCCCCGCCATCACGGCAACCTTTGCCGACACCGCCACACGCCCCGCACCCGCACGTCCCGACGCCAAGGTCAGCGTTGAGCGCCGCGCCTCGGTCTGAAACCGCGCCTCGCCTTCCCACTCTCCGTGCGGGGTCCGCGAGATTTCCGCCTCAGCGTGCAGCGAGCCACCTTCTGTGAAAAGCTTGGGGATCAGCGGCAGGAGGCGCGGCAAAACCTGCGCCACCGAACGCCCCGGCAGTTCCGAATCCAAGGTTGCGGTCACCCACTGGTTCGTAGCGGTCTGCCTGTAGCGCACGGCGCTGCGCAGGCTCAGCATGCGGCCCTCTTCTTGCGCAACCTGACGCCCCCCTCCCAAACGGAACCCCGACACACCCGCACTCACCCGCGCCTGCACATCGCGCGGCGTGCCCGACGCCTCGAACCGCAAGGTTTGGAACCGCACAAAACGATCCTGACCGGGAATCAAGAACGTGCTGTTGCGCCCCAACTCCGCACTGGCTTCGAATGGCCCCACATTCGTCCATCCTTCGACGCCCACACTTCCGCGCACTTTCAGACTGCAATTGGTTGGCAGCACCGGCAACGCGGCCACGCGATCGGGGCTGAACATCCGCGCCAGTTCCACCAGCTCCCCTAAATTTTTGACGTCGACTTCAGGATTCAGGGCAACCGCTCCGCTGTCTGCGCGCACCGTGCCGTCGAAGCCCGCCCGCACATTTCGTCCGTCACCTGCGCTTCCCCACACGCGGTATTGACCGTCTGCCTCGGCGAGAGCCCCTGCCTCAACGGTCACCGTGGCGACCGGGGCACCCCCCGCATGCGCCACCTCCACCTGCACATCGCCGACCGAGGCCGACCTCAACAGCGCCTTAACAGGCTCCGCCTTTACCGGGCGAGCGCCCTTTCTCGAAACCTGTTCGGCCTGCCATTTCTTGAACTTCTCATAAGCCGGCGAAACGATCTTGCCGCCGTCCGCGACCACCCGCGTCCGCACGCCGCTCACACGGACGTTTTCCACATACCCTCGGACCACATCCGCAACAAGAAACCGCAGCTCGATCCGGCCGATCTCAAGCACCGGCTTGGGGGAGGCCAGCCGAATATCTTCCACCACAACGTGCCCCATATCCAGCTGCGTCAGACGGAAGGAAACCTCGTGCAGCCCCTGCCGATCAAGCGCCTTGCGCATCACATGCGCCGCCACACCGATCCGCTGCTGCCAAACGAGAAAGAAGAGGATGGGCATCCCGACCAGCAAACAACATAACACAACCGAAACCGCTCTCCGCCAGGGGCATCGATGCCGTTTCGGTTGTTTATTTTGCGCTTCCATCGCGTTTCACGCCAGCGGCGGAACGCCGCCCGCATCACTCCGGACGGATTCCCAATCGACGTTCGATATCGCGGTCGCGGCCCCCGCCCAATTTGACCGCCTGCCGATAGTACAACTCCGCCTCCGTCGTATCCGTGGGCTTCATCTCCAGCAGCAGCCAAGCCATGTTGACATAGCCATCAGGACGTTTCGGATCGGCCTTCATGGCCTTGTCCAGCGCGTCCATCGCTTTCGCGTAATTCCCCAGCGCGGTATAGGAACCCGCCGCCAGCAACAGCGCCGGCTCGTCCGCCTCGTTTCCGTCCAGCAGGTCGTCGATGACGACCGTAGCCTCCGCGTGCTTGCCCTGTCTCATCCGCACCAGAGCCATCAGGAACCGCGCATCGCGGCTTCCGGGCTCCTGCTTGAGCGCCTTGAGCAACGCCTTTTCAGCGTCATCGAACCGGTCAACCGAAAGCATGTCCTTCGCCCACTCCAGCTCCTCTTTGAGATTGACCGGCTGGCCGGGCTCCGCTGCCTCACCTTTCGTTTCCGGCTCAACCACAGCATCCGCGTCCGATGTTTTCGTCCCCTGCTTGACGGCGAGTTTCACGGACGCCTCAGGCAGATTATTTGTCTCTGCCGCTTTTTTGCGCTCGGCCCGCTTCGCTTCCAGCACGCGCGTATCGGTCACGGCCATTGTGCGGGCGGTGGTGTTGACCTCTTCCAGCATGATGCGGTCGATCTCGGTTTCGCAAAGCGCCTTGCGGAAACGAACCGGCGCGAATTCAGACGAGGACACCCGTTTGGGATTTTCCCGCTCGACACGCGCAATCTCCGCCAACGCTTTCCGGTACAGTTCAATCGCCTGTTTGGCCTCGCCGTCCACATACGTGGTTTGCGCCTGCGACATCATTTCATTCGCGTCCTTCAGCAACTCGGATACTTTCGGCTCCTTGTCTTTGGCCAAAACCGATGCGGGCGCGGCAATGCCGATGCCCACCAACAACAAAAGGATAACCCGTCTCGTTCGCACACGCATGTCGAATACTCCGTTCAAAATCAGCATATCACACCCCCGAACCGGGCTTCACGCACAAAAAGAGCGGTTCATCCGGATTCACGCCGAAACGCCCGGCATCCACGGCCGATAAACATTCCTTGTGTTTCTTCAACTCCAACGCAAAGCCTGCCGCACGGATGCGGTCAAAGAGGTCTCGCCCGTAAAGCCGCACGTGGTCCTCTTGCCCGTAGAACTCGATCCTCTTTTCATCCGTGTTGATCTCTTCCGGATCTTCCAGTGTTTTATCCAATCCGGACGCGAAGGGCGTCTGCAAGATCGCATGCCCCCCTGGCTTGAGAACGCGGAAGATTTCCCGCAGAGCCCTCGCATCGTCCGGCACATGCTCCAACACGTGGTTGCAGAGCACCCAGTCGAAGGAGGCGCTCCCATAAGGAATGGCTGAAACATCCATTTTGTCGACCCCTTCGCGGGACGGCATCAGATCGCCTTTCACGTAGCGGGCAGGACGGCACGCCACGATCCGCTTGGCCAACTGCTTTTCCGGCGCGAAGTGCAGAACATCGGCGCCGACGAGTTTTTCCCATAAGCCGAGCCCGTCAAAATACAGGATCAAGTGGCGCTCGCGGTCATGGCTGCGGCAAAAGGGGCACCAGAAGTGGTCGAAATCGCTTCCGGTCCATTTCAGGTTGTGCAAATAGGCCGAGAACGCCTTCCAGCCGCCACGGTACTTTGAAAACCGAAAGAACGTCTTCCCGCACACACAGCATTTCCGGGTGCGGCCGAGGCCGTTAAGCCACCGCCTGATTTTCCGCATGAAGCCGACGCTGTCCTGTGTCGCTTGGTATTCCATACATCCCCCTGAGCTGTCACTCCGCTGCCGAATGACCGATGTGCGCTTCTCCCGAGTAGACCGAAACGTCCCCTTGTGCTGTCGCCAGCCGCAGAGCGCCATCCGCCAAGATCCCGTCAGCCCTGCCCGTGATCTGACGCCCCCCCTGGTTCAGCGTGACCCTCCGGCCACGCAGCGCGTCAAACGCTCCAATCGCCTCCATCAAGGGAGCCAGCCCTTCCGCACGCCAGCGGTCATAAAGCGGCTCAAACCGGTTGAGGATCGCCGCCAACACGGCCGCCCGTGAAAACGTCTGCCCCGTTTCGATCCGAAGCGATGTGGCACGCCCCAACAGCTCCTCCGGCAGCAAATCGCGCGTCAGGTTCACGTTCACGCCAACCCCGAGAATGATGTGCCTCACGCAGTCGGTTTCCGCCTGCATCTCGCAGAGAATTCCGCAGACCTTTTTCCCTGCGATCAGAATATCGTTTGGCCACTTGATCTGCAGCGCAAGCCCGGGCACCCGCTCTCTCAGCGCCTCGGCCACGGCCAACCCCGCGACCAGCGGCAGAGACGCGGCGCGCCCCGGCTCCACCGCAGGGCGCAAGAGCACTGAGAAATAAAGGTTCACGGCCGAAGGCGAAAACCACACCCGCGTCATGCGCCCGCGGCCCTTCACCTGCGCACCCGCCGCAATCACCAAGCCTTCTGGCGCGCCCTCCTCTGCCAAGGTCGCCACGTCGCGGTTGGTCGACCCCGTCTCCGACACATACCGGCAGTCGTATCCGATCCGGCGGGTCGTCAACAACGGCACCAACTCTGGCGCGTGGGGCGTGTCCGGCGCGCGCACGAGCCGATAGCCCCGCCGCGAGCACGCCTCGATCTCGTACCCGCATGCGCGCAGGGCTTCGATCTGTTTCCAGACAGCCGCCCGCGAGACTCCCAAAACCGCGCACATCGTGCGGCTCGAAACCTCGCGACCCGCCGCCTCACGCAAGACCGACAGAATGTGTTCGGCCACCGTCACAGGTAAGGGTTACTCCGCTTTTCAACACCGAGCGTCGTCACCGGACCATGCCCACACATGACTTTCGTGTCGTCCGGCAGCGCTTTCAACCGTTGCAGCGATGCCTCCATTTCCTCCATGCTGCCGCCCGGAAAATCGGTGCGCCCAATCGATCCCGCAAACAGCGTATCGCCGGCCACCAGCACGCTGTGCTTTTCAAAATACAGGCACCAGCCGCCCGGCGTATGGCCCGGCGTGTGGATCAGCCGTGCCGACAGGCCGCCGTATTCAAGCGTGTCCCCGTCCGCCTTGTCTGTCACCAGCGAAGCGGGCCGCGCGGTCGGGCGGTAAGGGGGCATCGCATTCATGGGGGAGAACGCAAAAGGGACATCCGCCCGGTGTAGGTACACAGGAACAGGATATACCGCAAGAACCTCATTGAGCGCCGAGATGTGGTCGAAATGCGCGTGCGTCAAGACGACCACGCCCGCTTTCAAACCATGCGTTTTCAGAAACGAGAGGATCTCCTCGCCGTCCGCGCCCGGATCAACAACCCAAGCCTGCTCAGGATCGTCCCACAGAATACAGCAATTGGCCTCGTAAGGCCCCACCGGCAACACGTCGTACTTCATGGTCAGTAGCATACCCGACACGCGCCGCACCGGAAAGTCTAATCTCCCCGCTACAAGTCCAGCGGAACGCCACCGCGCAGCGTCACGCCATCCGGAAGTGACAGAACAGCAGCGATCGACGCGCCACGCTTAGGCTTGCCGCTGAACGGGCTTTTCACCGTCAGCCGTTCCCCCGGCCGGACGTCAACGTCCCATGAGGCCTGCTCCAACGTCACTCCCTGCGGCGCGGTCAGCACCAGAGTCCCCTTCACGCCGCTCTCCAGCGGCGCAACCACCACCGTACGGCAGACACGCTCCTTGCCCGCTTTCTGAAGTGTCAGATTGAGATTGGGCGACACCGCATCAGGCACATACGACAGGGTCGGCACCTGAAAATATCCCATCGCATTCATCGTCGTGCGCATGCGGTAGCTTCCGTCCTGCATCAGGCACACGCGGCGGTCCATGGCCGGGATTGGCGTCGTGTAGATACGCAATTCCCCCGCCACCGTCGTGAAGATCTCCTCGCGCCAGTCACCCACCACATCCGCCACCAGCACCACGTTCCCCTCGATCCGCTCACTCACCGCATCGCCTTCATAATCCGACATCTGCCCCCGGATGAGTTCACGTTGCAAGTCCGCATCCCACCACGCGCTCGGCACTCCGAAACTGAAGTTGACATTCGTGCCCGACTTCAGCAGAGTGCCGCTGCTGGCGAATAACCAGCGGTTCGAGGTCAGCTTGTGACCGTCCGCATCCGCACCGTAAACCTCGAGGCCCGGCTCCAGCGGATCCAGATCCGTGCACATGCCGCAACTGTGGACATGGGCCGTCGGTTCGCCGAGCTGCCAGATGATCTTACCCGTCACGGCGTCCAGCAGATGGATGCCGCCCGCTTTGCGCTGCCGCGCTTCGATGATATACGCAATCTCCATGCCCGGGCGCCGCGGATCGATATCCCCGTAATAATGCGCATCGGGGTGTCCCTTGCCCGAACACCACAAAACCGAACCGTCGTCATCCAGCGTGAGCGAACCCAAAATCACCTCGTCGCGCCCGTCGCCGTCCACGTCCGCACAGAGACAGTTGTGTGCTCCCTGCCCCTGATATTCGCGCGACAGCCCTTCGTTTGTGAACGCCCACACCTGTTCCAGCTTTCCCTCGTTAAGCTGCCAGGCGTCAACTAGCATCCGGCTATACGTTCCCCGCAACGTCAGCAGACACGGCGTCTTTCCGTCCAGATAGGCCACGGCGAGCTGGTTGCGTGAGGCGAGGTTGTAGGTCTCGAATGCCGCACGCGGCGGCCAGGGGGCGCGCGCAATTTCACGGCCGGTCAACCCGTCGAACACCGCGACCCACTCCGGTCCTTCTTGCACGTGACCGGTCGGATCGCGCAAATCCTCCTCCGGCCCGATCTTCGCCGCCACTTCCGCGCGGCCGTCGCCGTTCAGGTCACACACGACCATCGGCGAGTACCACATGCCGCGCTCGATGTTCCAACCGAGATCTTTGATCCACAGCAGCGCCCCGTCCTGTTTGCGAGCCTCCAGCTTAAACGTATCGGGAGATTTGTACCAATACTTGTCCCACGGATCGACGTTCTCGCCCGGCTGCTTGATCACATAGTCGTACACGCCGTCACCGTCCAGATCACCGACGCCTACCTTCTGCGCCGTCGCATGGGCCGAAGCCAAAGGAATGCGTATGTAGGGCGTCTTGCGCTTCTCCAAACCGATCCCTTTGACCGTTTGAGGCGCGCCGTCGAACCCGCTGGCTGGCTCGACCGTGTAACTCGCCGCTCCGTCATACGTGTTCGTGTCCACAAACCCCGTGGTCTGCCTCAGGGGCGCGTCGTTAAGCCTGACCCGCTGCCCGTCCATGCTCTTGAAAACATTGAAGGAAAGGTCCGCAGGGTCAGCGTTCAACAGCCGCCAATTCACAAAAATGCCCCCGGCGGTCTCGACGGCCACGACCCCGCGCCCCATCGGTTCAACCGGACGTTGCCGCGCCCAGCCGTTGACCTTCGGCCCCTTCACCTTGGCAGGCGGCACCCCCGGCTCGACGCGCACATCGTCCACCCAGAAATCGGTTTTGCCCCCGCCCACGATGCGGATAAAAGCCGTATCAACCCCTTCCGGCACCGTGAAGTAGGCCGCATAGGCCTTCCACCCTTCACCGCGCGCTTCGGGGCTCTGCCCCATCGACCAATCGACCAGCTCACTGCCTTGACGCGCCACCACGGTGACGAAGCCTGCTTTGGCCTCACCGTTCCGCTTCATCCAACACGTGATCTTGTAAGACTCGCCCGGCTTGACCGCTGTTCGCCGCTCATTCGCCAACGCCCAGTCGCGTTCACCGTCATGAACAATCCGCACGGCACGCTCCCCCGAATGCCGCTCCTCGCTCACCTCCACACGCCCTTTGCCTTTCTCGCGCCCCCACCAGTCCCATCCCGCGACCGCCTTCGTTTCCGTCAGCGTCTCAAACCCAGGGTTCACCACCAGCTCGTCCGCCCCGGCACACGCCGCCGCCGCCATCGCACCCCAAAACGTTCGAATAAGGTTCATTGCCTTGTTCCTCAGCGCGATTGCTTCGAGATCACCATGAAATCCGGATACGTTTCTTCCGGTTGCGCACTGCCTGGCACCAGCGCCACCCGAATGTCCACTGCCCCGCTCTCCGGCACAACCGCTTCAAACGCGATCATGCTCGACCCTTTGTTGGCCACATCCCACGTATTCGGCGGCGCGGCGAGATCGGTCACCTGCCACGCCACCGACGCGGGCACAACCGCACGCACTGTCAGTCTCTTCGCGCCGTCGTCAAGAACCATATCGCTGCCCTGCGCCTTGCACGATTTGGCGTATGTCACCATGGCCCAGCGTACTTTCGCACCCGGCTTAACCCCCGTGAGCCGGTCCTGCACCAGACCGGTGCGTGACGGCAGCAGGCCGCATGCCCGCGTGACATGCTGCGCCTGTCCGGCATACACCTCGTCCAGATCGATCACGGCGTGCGGCTGTGTCGGCCCCGTGTCGAACGTCACGATTTTGCCGGCCCCTTTGGCCACGTGCGGCTGACCGTCGATGGTCACCACATTGTGGCTTGCGCTGTTGAGGCGGAAGATTTTCCACCGGTCTGACTGCTGTGCCGAGCTCCAGAGGCTCATTCCAAGTTTCTCGATAGAATAATAGCTCTGTGCCCCCAGATCCACTGCCCAGCGCACGCCGTCCGCTTCATAAATAAATGCCCCGGCATCCATGTGCCCGTGATTCTGCGACGCGGGACCGCCCTTGGTCGCCAGATATCCGGCGTTCGGATCACCCCACGACGTGCGCATCACGAGGATCGGCACATGACCTTCGCTTGCCCAGTTGAGCGGCATCGCGCTCTTCACATCGGGCGCCGTTTCCTGAAACCAGAAAAGCAGCAGAGCCGGAAAGGCGGCGCCCCGCAGTGCCGT
>CAYZQL010000025.1:0-23548 GCA_964480555.1 uncultured Lentisphaeraceae bacterium
ATTCGCCCCTGGCCATGGGGATGAAGCCGTTGTTGACGATCGATGTGTGGGAGCACGCCTACTACCTGGATTATCAGAACCGCCGCGCGGACTACGTTGCCGCGGTTCTCGACAAACTGATCAATTGGCGTTTTGTTGAACAAAATCTCGGGTAGTGTCAAGGCGGCGGGATTTGCCCCCACCCGACATCCAGTTCCCAAAGCTGGCGCACGCTCCGGCTGTTCAACGTCCCGTTGCGCCTACGGAAACGGGTCGGGAACGTGTGTGGCAGAAAAAGCCATTATCTTGTTGCCTCCGCACCCGGCGTCTCATACGCTAAAGGCTCCAAACAAACGAGAGGGGCATGGCCGTATGAACAGACGCGCTTTCATCAAGCTGGGCGGTTGGGCGATGGCGATACCGACGGGGGGCGCCGCAGGAAGGTTGAGCGGCGCGGAGGTCACCGCGCGGGGCGCGGTTGTGCGCGAGCCCGCGCGCGACGTGCCGGTCGCCGAGTCGGCCGACGTGGTCGTCTGCGGCGCGGGGCCTGCGGGCGTGGCAGCCGCGATTTCTGCGGCCCGCAAGGGCGCGAAGACGGTGTTGGTCGAACAGCACGGCTGCCTCGGAGGCATCTGGACGTCCGGCCTGCTGTGCTGGTTGCTCGACCAGACGAACAAGAAGGGCGTCATGGCCGAGATCACGCGGCGCATGGACGCGCTGGGAGGCCACACCTTCACGGCGGGGGGCAAGCCCACCAACGCCTATGACGTGGAGGTCATGAAGGTGCTGCTCGAAACGCTCTGCGAGGAGGCGGGCGTGAAGGTGTACTACCACACGCGCACGGCCGCGGCGGTCACCTCCGAAGGCCGCCTGACGCATGTGGTCACGGAGTCAAAGTCCGGGCGCGAGGCGCTCGCGGGCAAGGTTTTCGTTGACGCCACAGGCGACGGCGACCTCGGCGCGCTGGCCGGATGCGGTTTCGATTTCGGGCATCCCGAAACGGGGCAGGCGCAGCCCATGAGCCTGATCGCGCTGGTCGCAGGGCTCTCGGCTCAGGATCTCAAGCCGTTCTACAACAACCTGGACGAGGCCAGCTCGTGGGCCGCGCCCAAAGACCGGCTGCGGGCCGCCATGGAGGCGGGCGGCCATTCGCCCTCTTACGCCAAGCCGTCGCTCTTCCGCGTGCGCGACGACCTCTTCATCCTGATGGCAAACCACGAGTACGCCTGCAAAGGAACGGATGTGCGCGACGTGACGCGCGCGACGCTGCGCGCGCGCAAAGAGCTGCACGCGCTGATCGACGGCCTGCGCAGTACGGGCGGCGCCTGGAAAGGCCTGCGGCTGGTGGCCACGGCCGAGCAGATCGGCGTGCGCGAGGGGCGCCGGCTGCACGGGATCTATACGGTGACCGCCGATGATTTAAAGGAGGGCCGCCGCTTCGACGACGCGGTCTGCCGCACCACCTTCGGCGTGGACGTCCATGCGCTCGACCCCAAGAAAAACAAGAGCATCGAATCCCATCCTTGGAAGGCCAAGCCCTACGACATTCCGCTGCGCGCGCTCATCGCCAAAGACGTGCAGGGGCTGATGTTCGCAGGGCGCTGCATCAGCGGGGATTTCTTCGCGCACGCCAGCTACCGCGTCACGGGCAACGCCGTCGCGATGGGCGAGGCGGCCGGCAAAGCCGCCGCCGTGGCCGCGCTGAGCGGACGGCTGCCGGCAGCGGTCCGCATCAACGAGCTGGGCTGACCCGTGCGGCGGGAGTATCGACGAGGTTATTGGAGGGCCGGGCTCTGTCCCGGCCGTATCCGCATGGGGCAGGACCTTTTCAGCAGAACCTTTACTCGAACTGCGATTTGAAGGTGCCGAAGAGGGCTTTGAGTCCGGCGAGTTCGGCCTCGAGCGCGTCGACGCGGGCCTCAAGCGCCGCGAGGCGGGACGCCTCGCCCATGACCGCGGCCACAGCGGCGGGCGGCGGCGGGTCGGACGGCGACAGCTCTGCGGAAGGGAGCTGATCGCCCAGCAGGTGGGCAACGCGCGCTTCCTTGTGGCCGTGCTGCCGCGGAAGCTCCGTCAGCAGCGCGCCGCCGGGGCGGGCCGCAAGGCGGTCGAGCGTGGCCTGAACTTCTTCGCGCGTGTTGAACGGATGCATGCGGGCCGCGCGGCTGTGGAGTTCGCCCGCCGTCTGCGGGCCGCGCAGCAGGAGCTCGCAGAGGACGGCCCGCTCGTCGGGCGCAAGGGCCAGCCGGCCGGTCAGCCGCTCGCGGTACTTGAGCGCGCGCGCATTGGCGCCCGCGAACGAATCCACCACGTGTTTTTCCTGAAGGCTGTAGATCCCCCGGGCAAGGGTCTCTTCGTCGAGCGCGAAAATGGGGGCGCGGTTGTTCTTTTGGTTGCAGGCGGCGAGCAGCGCGTTCAAGGTGAGCGGATAATACTCGGGCGTGGTGACCTCCTTCTCGATCAGCGCCCCGAGGATGCGGGCTTCAAGCGGGGAGAGTTGAAGATCCGGTGTATCCGTGTCCATGTCGAGAGCCATCCCGTCAGTTCGTGGTTTTCTTTTCGGCGAGCGGGTCATGCCGGCGGGCCGCGTTGCGGTCCTTCTTCCAGAAATCGGTGAAAGCCTTTTGGAAGTGGCCCATGTTGATGTCCTTAAAGGCTTCCGTCGTGGCGGCCTCGGCGTCTTTCTTTTGGGCGAGCGTTCTGAGGTAGGTGTCGAGAACGGCGGCATACCGGTCTTGGCCGTCCACCGCAACGCCTTTGCGCAGGTAATAGACCAGCGCCCAGGCGGCGGTGTAGTTCAGCGAGCGCTGCTCGTCGGAGCCGCTGTAGAACCCGGAATAGCCGGTGCGGATGAGCTTGGGCAGGCTCCGCGCGACGGCGTCGAGGTTGCGGAGCAGATGCTCGACGCGGGCGTTCTCGGGAATCTCGACGTGTCCTTTGTTGTCCACCTCCGCCGTCTCGAAAAAGCAGGCGTGCCCCTCGTTGAACCACGTGGCGTTCTCGGTCATCGCGCAAGCGTAAAAGAGGTATTGGTGGAAGCCCTCGTGCCGGATGATGTCGAGCGTCTGCTCGCGGTCTTTGCCCTGCGACAGGATGACCAGCTCGCGGCGCATGGGCACCCACAGGCCGGCGCTCCACTCGTGCTCTTTGCCCACATACTGCTTGTAGGCCGCCGGCGCCTCGAAGATGCGGACGACGCTGACATCCGTGGCGGTCTCGAACGGGGGGATCAGCTTGGCGAAGGCGGCGCGCAGGGCCGGCAGGGAGGCCTGCAGCTCTTTGACGAGCGCTTTGCCCGCCGCACTGCGGATATCCGAGAGGAAGATGTACTCGGGCGTCTCGGCAAACCACCAGTCTTTCATGTTCGCGATGCTCTTGCGGGCGGCCGTGCGGCTCGGATGGTCGGGGATCTCGACGGCCGGCGCTTTGCCGGACGCCGGTGAGGTCGCCAGCGCTTTGGGCTGCACGCCCGCTGCGGACAAGGTGCCCGTTTTGGCCACTGCGGACACGTTGGCCAGAAACTGGGTCTCGAAATCCTTGCGCACTTTGGACTTCGGCGTGCTGTCGGCGATCTTGATGACCGCGCAGAACCAATCCGACGGCACGGTCTGCCCGTTGGGCTTGCGGGCCTTGACGCGGAAGGCATACACGAGAAGCGAAGACTCCTCGACCGGAAAAAAGACCGCGCTGGCGAGGTTGAACCCTGTGCGCAGCGGCTCGGGCGTTTTCGGCGTGCAGGAGGCGAACGCCTTGACCCAGGCCGTGAGGGCTTCGGCGCTGGCGGGGTCGAACGCGGCGGCGGGGTCCGCCAAGGCTTTGTCGAACGCCTCGCGCTCCACGTGCTTCGTTTGCGAGGTGATGACGGGAAGCTGCTGCGCCGGATGTCCGAGGATCAGGACATTGCCGTCCTCGTCGCGCCACTGTCCCGCGTGCTGGGTGGCGTACCAGAGTTCGACCGGGTCGAACAGGTCGCGCTTATAAGACTCCTCGCCGCGGGTGAAGGTGTAGGTATAGGTCTTGAACTGCGCGAGCGGTTCGGGCACGGAGTTTCCGAGCACGCGGATACGCAGGCCGAGGTTGGGGTAATTCTTGTCCGAGCGGAACGACGGCGCGGCGCAGGCGGCAAACGCCGCGAGACCGGTGAAGACGAGCGCGAACCTCAAGGTCGTCGGGGCAGCGAAAGGCGGTCGTGTCATGGCGCTTCCTTTCAGTCGAACCGTTTCACCGGGCGGTGGCAGTAAGGGGTGGAGCCCTTGATGAAATAGTAGTCCTGATGCTGGGTCTCCGCGGGCCAGAAGGTCTTGGCTGGCTCGATGCGCGTCACCACGTTGAACCCCTTCGTGCGCAGCAGGCCGATCAGCTTCTCCGCCGTGGCTTTCTGCGCCGCATCGCGGACAAACACGGCCGAGCGGTACTGCTCGCCGATGTCCGGCCCTTGGCGGTCCTCTTGCGTCGGATCGTGGATTTCAAAGAAGAGCCGCGCCAGCGTCTCGTAGGTGGTCTGCCGCGGGTCGAAGAGCACCTCGACCGCTTCGATGTGCCCCGTGCCGCCCGCGCACACCTGCCGGTACGTGGGGCGGTCGACCCCTCCTCCCGTGTAACCGCTCACGGCCCGGATGACGCCGCGCGCCTGCTGCAAATAGTATTCGACGCCCCAGAAACAGCCGCCCGCGAAGACGGCGCGTTCGAACGCCGTGCCCGTCGCGTCGTCCGCCACGAAAGCCAGCGAAACCGAATTCACGCAGTGGCGCGTGTCGCGCGGCGTCAGTCGCTCGCCGGTGAAGACGTGGCCGAGGTGTCCCTCGCAGTTCGCGCACACGATCTCCGTGCGGCGCCCGTCCGCATCCGGTATGCGCCGCACGGCGCCCGGCACTTCGTCCTCGAACGCGGGCCAGCCGCAGCCGGCGTCGAACTTGTCCTCCGCGCGGTAGAGCGCGGCCCCGCAGCGGCGGCAGCAGTAAACGCCTTTTGCGGTGTGCCTATCGAATTCCCCGCTGAAGGGGGCCTCGGTGCCTTTGCGCACGATGACGCGCTCCTCTTCCGCCGTCAGCTTCCGCCACGCCGTTTTCATCAGTCCCTCCGCCTGCGCCGACCACGCCCACGCGGCGGCCATGATCAGGATGTTAATCGAACGCATATTCAACATGCGGACAGTATACCCGCCACACTGCGGACTGGGCAAGCCAGGAGTGGTTTTACAGCAGCTCTTCTGGCAAGAGGATGCCAGAGCATGACAACGCGCCCGGGCTGGCGTATACTTATGGCATGAAAAAACGACTCCTCATTCTGTCGTTTCTCATTATTGGCGGAGTGCTGAAGGGGGAGGACGCCCCCTCGGTCGATCTGTTCGCGGGGTGGGGCTGGTCGCCTTACGGGTATGACGGCTACCCCTGCCGGTACGGCTACGCCCCGTATTGGCACGCCTATCCCCGCGTCGGGCTCGGCGTCCCCCTGAACGCCTGGGGCGAGTGCCGGGGCCCTTCCTACGGGTACTTTGACGACCGGCTGTTCTGGGGATACGCTTACGGCGTGCGGCTCGATCTCCGGGAGACCCGCTACCCGGCGGCCCTGTCCGAGAGCCTGTTGCAGCCGTTCCCGGGGTCCGCTCCCACGGAAATCCGCGATACGGCTCGGACGCGGTCATGGGATCAAACGGTCGAGTCGTTTCTGAGAACCGTGAACGTCGAAGCTTGGCAGCAGGCCCTGACCAACGCGCCGGCTCGCGCCGGCTCTGAGAGGTAAGCCGGTCCGGGGCCGACACGTCAATGAAACGGAGGCGCCCTCAGCCTTGGGCCATGCCAGTTCCTCTTTGCATCCTTTGCGCTCTTTCGTTACAATGCGGCCATTCGCGGCGCGCGGGGGGTTCGGCTAAAGGTGCCGGCGGCGGGCCGCAAGGTCAAGAAAAAGGATGAATCAAGATGGCGCTCGCTAACAAACAGCTCCTCGTCGTGTCGGTCGGTCTCGCCGTTCAGGCGGCAGTCCTCGTTCTCGTGAACACGTTTGTCGCCAAAGTGTCGCCGGCCGGCGATGCCATGTGGGTCTCCTTTCAGGCGTGGGCCGTCTATTTCCTCGCCGGCTGCACGCCGATGGGCGGCGTGAAGGCCTGGATCGGCTATCTGACCGGCATCCTCGCCTCGGTCGCGATCATCAAGCTGATGGGCGTGCCGGGAATCAGCGGCTTGCCCTCGGTCGGCGGCATGAACCTGGTGATGGCGCTGGCGGTCTTCATCGTCGTCGTGCCTGCGATCATGACCGAGAACCTGAAGAACATGGTGCCCGCGCTCTTCATCGGCTCCGGCGCCTACTTCGGCCTGCTCTCCGCCCAAGGCGCGGCCGGCGATCTCACCAAGACCGCCATCAGCGTGCTGCTCTACTGTGCCGTGGGGCAGGTCTTTGGCTACATCACCGTTTTCTGGCGCGGCAAATACGAAGCCTCGCTCGCCAAGTGACGGCGCGGCCCGCTCGGAGATAAACGAGGCGTTGAAATTGCCCAAACTTGCGCGCAAGATACCCTTGGTCATGCTTTTGCTCGAAACCTCGAACAAAATCAACCGGGACCGCATTCAGGGCATTTTGAGGTATGAACGCCTCTTCGGCCCGTGGCGTTTGCATATTGTCGAGGGCAAGCGGTTTGAACAGCCCGTGCGCGACATTCGCGCACTGGGCGTCACGGGCATCCTTTCGGGAACCACGCTCACCGAGCAGCTGCCCGCCGTCATGCAGACCCGCGTGCCCCTTGTTTTTTTCGACGCCCAGCAACCTTATAAACAGGGGCAGAAGGCTTTTCTCAAGTATTCGACGGTGACCTGCGACAACCGGGCCGTTGGACGCTTTGGCGCAGGATTCTTGCTGGAACAGGGTTTTGTCCACTTCGCTTACGTGGATGACGTCTGGGACAGCCTCTGGTCAAAGTCGCGGGCGGAGGGTTTCTGCCAGCGGCTGGAGGAGACGGGCACACACGCCCACATTTACCGGGTGGCCTCTTCAAAGGCACGGGATGACTGGGGCTTGGATCAAAAAGCCTTGGCAAAATGGCTCACTGCTTTGCCCAAGCCCGTCGGCATCTTGGCTGCGAGCGATTCCCGCGGACGCCAGATTCTGGACACCTGCCAATGGGCGGATATCGGCGTGCCCGACGAAGTCGCCGTACTCGGCATCGACAACGACGAGCTGATCTGCTCCGCAACCAACCCGCCGATGAGCAGCATTCTGCGCGATACCGAAGAGAGCGGATACCTCGCTGCCGAGTTGTTGGATCACCTGATACGGGGGAAAAAGCGGAAAAAAGCGAACCTGTCCTACGGCCCGGTCCGTGTGGTCGAACGGCTCTCGACGGAACGGTTTCAGTTCGACGACCGCCTGATTGTCAAGGCCGTCGAGTTCATCCGCATCAATTCGGGCATCGGCATGAAGGTGTCAGACGTGGTCATACGCCTCGGGGTGTCGCGCAGACTCGCCGAGACGCGGTTTCGTCAGGCGACCGGCCATTCGATCCACGAAGAGATCCAAGAAGCCCGGCTCGCACAGGTTTGCCGCCTTCTGCGGGAAACTGATCTGCCGATCGGAAAGATCACGAGCCAGTGCGGCTTCGTGACCGAAAGCTATCTTGGGCTAATCTTCCGCCGGTACCATCAGATGCCCATGCGCGAGTACCGCCGCACTTCTCGACAGAATGCGTAACGCGATGTCTTCCGCGAATCCCCCAAGAATGAGGGCAGCCGGAAACGCGGTCTCTTCTGCGCAAAAATTATGAAAATTAATACGCAAAAGGATATAGTTTTGCGTTGAAAATAGGCATATCCTTTTACGTACATTGGGAAACAAATGCAAATGAAGGAAAGGTGTCATATTATGGCTACTCGACAAAAAATGATGCTCGTCGCGGCTTTGGTCTTCACTGCAGGAGGCCTTTTCGCGGATGCCACGCCCACGATAGACGAAAACGGCAATTACGTCTTCACCGTCGCGGTGGGCGTTTCCGAGACCTACTCGTCCGCGATTGAGGGCGCGATCGGCGTCATCAAAGAAGGCGCGGGCAAGCTGACGCTCACAGGAGCGAACACCTTTACGGGCGACATCGTCGTCAACACGGGCACGATCGCGGCAGCCCCGTCCGCGACGGCCGGAAAACCGGCTGTCATCGTCAGAAACGGCGCGACGTTCGACTCCGCCGGCGGCGGCGTTACGTGGGGTTCAGACGCGCTTTCCCTTTCGAGTATCACGATCGAAGGCGACGGCATGGACGGCAACGGCGCGTTCATCCGCTCGAGCGGCACGGCCTGCCGCAGTCCGAGCAACGCACAGTTGAAGTTGGTCGGAAACGCGACGGTGAGTTTCAAAATCAGCCACAATCCGGGGGCCGTGAACCTCAACGGCTATACGCTCACAAAGACCGGCGCAGGCAACTGGGATGCGTACAACTGCGGTTCGAGTTTCACTCTGGACGGCGACGGCGGCAAGGGCGGCATCGTGATTAAACAAGGCGCGATCCAATTCCAGCAAGTTCTGATTACAATGGGGTCTTCCGAAAACGTCCTCGAACTCGCCGGCGGATCGTACAACAGCTATCCGATCGCGTGGAGTGTCAAATGCCCGTGGACGCTGAAAGTGACGGCGGCTTCCACGGTCAGTTCCCAAAGCGCTCCGGACGTCAACAACGCCCACGTCATCTGGTCGGGGCCGGTCGAAATCACCGGCGGCGACCTCACGCTCGCGCACAACGCCGCCAACTGCGTATTTAACTTCGAGGGTGCGGTTACGGCGACGGGCGGCTACGGAATCAAGTCGACGCAGGGCATCACGTATTTCAAGGGTAGTGTCGATCTCGGGACGGGGCAGGTCACCCAGAGCGCGGACGCGGGACTCGTCGAATTCCGGGGGAACGTCGCGCAGTCGGGGACGACGACCGGCACGGCATACAAGGCGGACAAAGGCGTATCGCGCTTTATCGGCGGCTCGAACGTTTCCCTGAACAGCAGGATCGGATATGAGTACGACAAGTTCGACATCAATACCACGGGACGTGTCGAGGTGGTGAATGTCGGTTATTTTAAGCACGGGGGCACGACCTATCTGAGCGGTTCGAAAGCGGTTCCACAGAAGCTTTTCGTGACGAACTCGACGTGGGATGGCGAGAACACCACGACGGTCGTGGGCAACAACTATTCATGGGGCGTTCTCGATATGCAGGACAGCGTCTTCACGAACACGCTTCGGGTCGGCGGCCTGGCGTCTGACCCGTGGGGCGGTTCCTACGGCGCGGTGTACCAGCGCGGCGGTGCAGCGTATTCGAGCGGCAATTTACTTTTGGGCGGCGGCAAGAAGACGGGACTCGGATGCTATATCAAGGAAAGCGGAACGACCGGCGGCAACAACGGTCTTCTTGCGGGTGACTGCGGGTTCGGTTCGGCCTACTTTCTGGGCGGCAACGCCACGATCATGGGGACGTCCACCATCGCCACGGGATCGGACGGCGCGGGCGTCTACTATCAGACGGGCGGTTCAACGAATTTCCTCTACGCTTTACAGTTCGGTAAGGCCGATGCTGCGGTCACGAATGGACAGGCCGTCGTGGCGCTGGAAGGCCAGGGGACGCATTTCGAGACCGACGGCGGAACGGTGCAGTTCCTCGCCAGGGGCAAGTTCAACGGCATTATGGCCTTCAACGACGGCGCGACCATGCGGACGTTCAGCGCGAGGCGGCCGTCCGAGGGCGGAAATACGAAGGCCGCTTATCCAGACGCGAAATGGTACATGAATTTCGACGGCGGTGTCATTAAGCCGACCGGGGGCGGCGAACCGTGGGGAGGTGCGGACTATACACCGAACAAGGTGATCGTCCACGAAGGCGGCATGGTGCTCGACACGGAGAGCGGCATTGATTTTACGTGGAAGGTGCCGCTCCAAGGGGCGACGGACAAAATCGTGAAGACGATCACGCTCCCGGCGGACGCCGCCTTCCTCGCAAATCAGGGCCTCTACATCGCGCCGACGAAGGTCGTCATCACCGGCACGGGCGAAGGCGCGGCGGCGATCGCGATGTTTGACAAGGCGACGCGTTCGGTCACCGGCATCAAGGTGGTGGCGCCAGGAACCGGGTACGACGGCACGACTACGGCGACGATCGAAGCGCCTGACCGCAAAACGAACTATTCCTGCGCGGTCACGCTCGCGGACGCACCGACGAGCGGCGCCGGTTTCACGAAGCGCGGCTCCGGATCGTATACGTTCGATTGCGCGAACACCTACAAAGGACCGACCCTTGTCGAGGGCGGTACGCTCAATTTCGTCCATGCGGAAGCGCTGCCGTCCGGCTCCGGGCTCAAGATATGCGTCGGCGCGACGGCGAATCTGGGTGACCACGATGTCACGGTGCCTTCGTTGGAAGGCGCGGGTTCCGTCAATAACGGCTCGGTCACCGTCACGGATACGTTGAAACTTGCGATGAAGCGGAGCGAGACGATGTCGCTTCAACGGGGGTTGACGCTCAAGGACGGAGTCGAAATTGAACTTTCAGGTTCTGTCGACGATCTCGATCCGAACGGGCGCAATGACCTCCTGACCGCAACGACCGTCGTCTGCGAGGGCTCCGTTTCCCTGCCGGCGCTTCCCAGTCCGTGGACAATCCAGATCCGCAACAACGGCATCGACGTCCACCGGGTGATCGGCACGATGCTCATGTTCCGTTAAACGGAGTCGTAAATGAATAAACTCTTCTTTTCTCTGTCTGCGGTCGCTGCGGGTGTCCTGTTCGGTTTCGCCGCGACGCCGGTGAAGGAAGTCGCGATGAACGAGTTCCACCGCGGGATGTCGTTCGGCTTCTACGCCGAAAACGGATATTTCGGGTCGGCCGAAGCGCGCGCCGAAGTCGATGCGATGGCGGAGACCGGCATCAAGTGGGTTGTGCTCATCCCGATGGTGTGGCAGGAAGGGCGGTACTCGCCGCTGCAGTTCAACGACTACACGCGCAGCCAGAACGACATCGACATCCTCGACATCTGCGACTACATCCACGCGAAAGGGATGCGCGTGATGCTCCGGCCGATGCTCGAGTGCTACGACGGCACAGACCGCATGTACATCGACTTCGAGAACGACGTGTATCGTCTGCCGCCCCGGCATGGGAATCCTGGCAATACCTATTGCTCGCGGTGGTTCGAGTCGATGAAGGCGCGCACCGTTTATTACGCGCGCGTCGCGCAGCGTTCCGGCTGCGAGGCGTTCTGCATCGACTCCGAGCTCGACCGCATGGCCGATTATGCTTTCAACGATTACTGGAAGGGCATACTCAAAGCCGCGCGCGAAGTTTATACGGGCGCGCTGGGAAGCTGCCACACGGGCAATCCGGTCCACGGCGTCCGATGGGACGAGTGCCTGCCTCACAAGGATTTCTGGCTTTACGATCTCGACTTCCTCCAGTTGAGCGACTATCCGCGTGCGACGCCCGATTACGAAGACAAGACGTTCGACGTCGAGACGATGGTGAAGTGTCTCGAGAAACGGCGCGACTATTGGCGGAAGATCGCCGCAGAATACGGGAAGCCGATGATGTTCGGCGAGTTCGGCTGCACGTCGTCCCGTTACGGCGCGAGAAGTCCGGCTGTTTCGTCACGGGCCGGCTACGACGGCGAGGAGCAGGCCAACTTCATGGAGGCGTTTTTCCGAGTGTTCTGGAACGAGAAGTGGTGCCGCGGTTTTTATTGGTGGAAATGGGAGAACCATACACCGAAACGTCCTGACGCGAAGGAATTCGCCGAAACTGCCCATACGGAAGCCCATGCCGAAGTGGCTTCTGAAAAAGCCGCGCCGAAGAACGATCCGCGCATGGACCATGTGATCAAGGGCAAGCCCGCGCAGGAGGTGCTGCGCATGTGGTACCGGAAGCCTGATCCCGAACGGTAAGCAGGACGGAAAACCGATATGATGAAGATCATGACTGCTGTCGCGGCGATTTTCAATGCGTTAGCCGTGCTGTCATCTGAAACGCCGTTCGTCTTCGTCGGGCCGACCGTCACGAACGTCGCGGACGGAGTTCTCTGGTGCGAGACGGCGATGACCGATGTCGTCATCCGAGCCGGAAGTGCGCTTGACCTGAGCGGGCTCGACGACGGCGTAACCGCAGGAGGTTACGGTTGGGCGCGTCCAGCGGCAGACGGCTCGCTCCGCTTCGAGGGACGTCCTGGCGAAAAGGTACGGCTCTTCGGTTGCGTCGAGGGAAACATCTCGCTTCTGACGATGATCCGCGACTGCAAGACGAAGGAAGAGAAACACGCCGCGTTCGATGCCTTCGCGTTGCAGGCGAAGCGTCAGGGGTTCAACTTCATCCGTCCCCACGGACTTCTCGACACCTGTTTCAACATCCGCACCTTCCAGAGCAGCGGAGTGATGACGCCGGAGCACCTCGACGATGTCGACTATTTCGCTTTCGCCTGCAAGCAGAACGGCATCTACGTCTACATCGACCTTGCCGCGTACGGGCTGCGCGATCCGCAGAAACGCAAGCCGCTCTGGCAGAAGGCGGGCGTGATGGTGAAAGACCCCGTTTACTGGGAACTTTGGAGGACATGTTCGGAAGAGATCCTCAATCACGTCAATCCCTACACCGGGCTTGCGTGGAAAGATGACCCCGCGATCATGGGCGTGATGGAATACAACGAACAGGCGACCGGCGCGAAAATCGCGGTCTGGGGAGAGTGGAAGGGGTTGCCGCCGGAATTGCAAAACGCGTATCTGAAGGGCTGGGGCGACTGGATGGCGGTGAACAGCGAAGTCAAGGCGACGCCGTCCGCGCCGATCGGGTTCTACGGCAAGGACGTCCGCGGCAAGTACCTGCACCGGTATCTTTCGGAACTCTTCATGGAGCGCGCGCTCGACTGCAACGAAGTCACCCGGAGGACTGGCTATAAGGGGCTTCTCACCACCTACAATTCCGACGTCGACATCGGCGCGTGCGCCGCCCGCTGGCGCGCGTGCGACGCGGTGCCCTACAACTTCCATTTCGGGCACCCCGAAGGCGGCGGAAACAATAACACCGGGTCCGTCGTTTCGCAGCGGGATTCGATTCTTTCGACGGCGTCCGGCAGCGACTTTTGCTACGGAAACCGCATCAAGCTCGCGGACCGTCCCTATATCGTCACCGAATACTCCCACGCTTTCTGGAACCGTCGCCGGTACGAAGCGGCGATCCTCATGCCGTCCTACGCGGCGCTCAACGCCTACGCGGGCATCCACTGGCACGAAGGCGGGTCGGACACCAAGGCCGTAGGCCAATGGCCGCGCAACTGCATCGATGTCTTCAAGATCTCGACCTCGCCCGCGATGCGCGCGGCGACGTTCCTCGCCGCGTGCCTCTACCGCCGCGGCGACGTGAAGGAGGCGACACACACGGTCAACGTCGCGATGTCCGACAAATACTGGAAGGCCCACACCGAAAACGCGCCTTCGACGAGCCAGGCGCGCATCGGCCTCATGGTCAAGTACGGCCTTACGTTCCCCGAACTGAAACGTCCGGACTCGGTGAAGGCCCCGCTCAAAGCCGATCTCACGATCACGCCCGGTTCCGGCGACGAAATCGAGGACGGGTTGTGGGTCTCGAACGTGAAAGAGAAGGAGTCGAAGGACTTCGATCTCGACGCGTTCACCGCGAAGCTCAAGAACCGCGGTCTCCTGCCGAAGGACAATCTCTCCTCGCCGAAGGACGGCATCTACCAGAGCGAAACCGGCGAGCTTACGATGTACGGCAACGAACACGTTCTCAAGGTCGTGACGCCCCGCACCGAGGCGGTGGCGGCGCCTGCGGGGATGCTCCATGGGCTAGGGCTTTTCACACTCGCCACCTCGACCGAGGACTGCTGTGCGGCGCTCACAAGCGTCGACGGAAAGCCTCTTGCTGAAAGCCGACGGATGGTCTTTCTCTGGATCACCCGCGAATCCAACACCGGCATGATCACAAGCGGGGACGGCAAGACGCTCGTCAAAAAGGGCGGTTATCCCGCGCTCTGGAAACTCGGCAAAGTCGCTTTCAAGGCGAAGGTCTCGGATCCGGGCGCGTTCAAGATGTACTTGCTGGATTATTCCGGAGCGCGTCTGGAGGGGGTCCCGGTTTCGGTCTGCGACGGAGAACTCGTCTGTTCTCTCGACACCGCCAAACTCGCGCACAGTCCGACGCCGTTCTTCGAGCTCGTTGCCGATCCGTCCTCCAAGCCCTGGTGGAAGCTATGGTAACAAGTAGTCTGGCGATGAGAAAGACGACGATTGGAGCAGGCAGGAAGGATGGAAGGTCGGCGGCATGAACCTGATGATGGCGCTGGCCGTCTTCATCGTCGTTGTGCCTGCGATCATGACCGAGAATCTGAAGAACATGGTGCCCGCGCTCTTCATCGGCTCCGGCGCCTACTTCGGCCTGCTCTCCGCCCAAGGCGCGGCCGGCGATCTCACCAAGACCGCCATCAGCGTGTTGCTCTACTGCGCCGTGGGGCAGGTCTTCGGCTACATCACCGTTTTCTGGCGCGGCAAATACGAAGCCTCGCTCGCCAGACGCGTTCGTCGATCTGTCGAAAATCACGGTGACCCTGAATGGACAGACAAACCCGTTCCTGGTGACAAAGTTTGCGAGGTCGGCGGACAGCACGTCCTGTTCGCCTACTATTCGGTCGGCACCGTGCTGTTGCTGTTGTAGTGGGTTCCCATGCGCAGATGAATCGCGAACGAGCGTCGGTGCCGTCACCGGTTCGTCGGCCGGTTTGGATGGGGTTCATGGTTTCATTTCGCGTGCGACAGCCATAACCCGAAAAAGCGGTCGTAGACAAAGGTGCCGCCCGCATCGCTTCTCAGGACAAGGGCTTTGTCTTCATGACGTTGCGGGTTTAGCCCGCGTTGCGCAATACTTATGAAATATATGCGCAAAAGGCGCTAGTTTTTCTGTTGAGAACCTTTAAACTATCTGGCGTTAAGAGAAGACATGTTGTCGGGGAAAAAGGGAGGTCGTATGCGGATGCCGTTCCGGATGATGGCTGTGATGGGGGTCGGAATATGGGGGGGGATGGGCGAAACAATTCTTGCCGCTTCGCCTGTGACCGCATGGGAGGTCACGCCGACCGCGCTGGTTTCGCGTGACCTGCCGCCTCTGCAAAACATCACTCTGGACATCGAAACGGGCGCGGCCCTGCCGGCGTGCCTCCTGAAAGTCTGGGCGGACGGCAAGCTGCTGGCCGAGCGGGACCTTGGCTCGCTGCGGGCCGGCACGAACAGCGTCTCGCTTCTGCTTCCTGAGCCGGAGAAGGCCCTCGACTCGCGCTGGGAGCTTTCGGACGGCGCACAGACGCTGGCGCACAAGAGCCTCACGTGGAAGCAGCCGCGCCACTGGACGATTTACGAGGTCTTCTCGTCGCACGTGGACATCGGCCTGCACGATCCTCAGTATAAGCAGCGGCTGCTCGGCAACGCCTGCATCGATCACGCGCAGAACGTGATCGAGCAGGCGGCGACCTACACGGACGCCTCCCGTTTCCGATATGTGATCGAGGGCCTGTGGTGGTGGGGCAACTACGAGCGCGACCGCTCCGAACAGGCGGCGCGCCGTCTGATCGAGACCTATGCCAAACCCGGCCTGATCGGCATCGGCGCGTCGCATTCGGGCAACCGCACCGAGGCGTTCGGCACAGAGGAGCTGGTCCGCAGCGCCTACACCACGCGCGAACTGCGATACCGCTGGGGCCTGGCGGCGGACGCGATGCTGATGGTGGACAACAACGGCCTCTCCTGGCCGCTGGTGACCGTCTACGCGGACGCCGGGATCAAATACATGGGCTTCTATCCGAATCCGTGGAACCCCGACGCGGTCAACTGCTGGGCCCCCGGCGGCACGCCCGGCAGCCGGATCGACGTGGGCTGGGACTCCAAGCTGCCCCATCTTTTCTACTGGCTGGGGCCGGACGGCAAACGCAAAATTTTGATGTGGACCAACCTGAGCTACGGAAACCTGTCGAGCTTCAGCTTCGGCCACCGCCACGGAGATCCCAAACAGATCGCGCCAATCATGGCTAAACAGCTCGCGCTCGCTGAGGCGCGTTATCCGTACGATGTCTGGATGCTGCCGAACTACAACGACAATCAGATGCCCGGCCTTGGCGCGGCGAACCGCGCCAAGGCGTGGAACGCGGTCTGGCGCTGGCCGGAGCTGCGCACGGTCGGCGACCTGTCGGTCCCGTTCAAGGAGGTCGAGCGGCGCTTCGGCGACCAGATCCCGACGCTGAGCGGCCTGATGACCGCGGGCTGGGCGCAGCATCCGGTGACCACGCCCTCGCTGCTGGCCGACAAGTTCGCGGCCGACCGGCTCCTGCCGACGGCCGAGAAACTGGCGACGCTCGCGCGCCTGACGGACCCGACCTATGTTTACCCGGTCAACGCCTTGCGCCGGGCGTGGGACGCGCTGGTGTGCAACGACGAACACGGCTACGGCACGAGCTACTACAAGGGACGGCCGGTCTACGACACCTGGATGCAGAAGAGGGAGTGGATCGCCCAAGCCGCGAAGACGGCGGCCACAGAGAGCGGACGCGCGTTGCAGGTGCTCGCCTCCAAGGTGGCGGCTGCGGAGCCTTCCGTCGTGGTGTTCAACCCGACGCTGCACGCGCGGAGCGAGACGGTCGAGGCGGAGCTGCCGCAGAGCTGCGCGGGGCTGCTCGCCGTCCGGTGTCCTGACGGCACAACCGCGGCGGCCGTGGCGGAGGGCCGCAAGGTCCGCTTCCGCACGACCGCGCTTCCTCCTTTCGGCTATGCGGTTTTCACTTTGGAGCGCGGGACGGCGGAAGCGGTCGCCGTCAAGGCGCTTTCGGAACCGCCTGTGCTGGAGAACGCCTTCTATCGCCTGACCTTCGACGCGGACGGCGCGATCGCCTCCATTTACGACAAAACGCTCCGGCGGGAGTTGGTCGACGCCCAAGCGCCGTACCGGTGCAACCAGCTCGTCTATTCCAAAGACCGCAACAAAACCTTCGCCACACCCAAGCAGGCGCGTTTCGCGCTCGAGACCTCCGCGCTAGGGCAGACGGTCATCGCGACGATCGACGACCCGAACACGAAAGCGGAGATCGTCCAGCGCGTCAGCCTGCCGGCGCACGAGAAGCGCATCGACATCGACAACCGGCTGAACCACGCGCGGGACCTTGGAAACGTCAAGCGCTGGGACCGCTTCGGCTATTACGCCTTCCCGTTCGACGTGCCCAAGGGCGAGTTCCGCGTCGGGCTGAACGGAAGCCACGCGCGCGCCTACGGCGACCAGACCGGCCTCGCCACTGACACCTACCATGCGGCGCGGGACTGGGCGCACGTGGGCAACGGCAAATTCGGCATCGCGCTGGTGCAGCAGGACAGCTCGCTGATCGAGTGCGGCAAGATCCACGCCCCCAAGCGGACGTTCGGCGAGAAGCCCGCGAACGCGCACCTCTATTCGTATGCCTTCACCGACTGGCTGTACGCGCATGCGTGGGCGACCGGCCCCTCGCACATCAACCTCCGGTTCCGCTATACGATCCTCAGCCACAAGGGCCCCTTCCAGAAAGCGAACGTGCCACAGTTCGCCGAACGGACGGTCACGCCCCCGCTGGCCGCCGTCATCCCGCGCGCGCAGCCGGGAGCGCTCCCGGCCGGACAGCACAGTTTCCTGAGCGTGGCGGCGGACAACGTCGAGCTGCTGACCCTGAAACTGAGCGAAGCTCCCGGGCGCGGGCTGATCGCCCGTTTCCATGAGACGGACGGCGAGAACGTCGATGACGTGCCGTTTAAGAACGGCCTTGGCAAAACGTCTCTGCTGACGCGGTGTTCCCTGTTGGAGCAGGACGAAGCCCTCCTGGGCAAACCCGCGTTGTCCATCGATCCGTTCAGCACGTTCACCCTGCGCCTGGAGGAAAAAGGCCCGCTGCCGGCCGATCCCGTGATCGCGGTCGACGCTGTCACCGACACGTCCGTGAGGCTCAAATGGGAACCTGTGCAGGGCGCGCGGCAATACCATGTGTACCGCGGCGAAGAGGCCGGTTTCAAGGCGGACGAATACCATCTGCTCGCCGCCACGTGCGCGGCGGGTTATCGTGACGGCAACCGGTCGCCGGGCGAGACCCACTACTACCGCGTCGCGTCGGTGGATGCGGGCGCGCGGCAGGGCGGCGTGTCGGCCGCCGTCAAGGCGGCGACCCTTGCCAAGGGCGACTCGCCGCCCGCAAAGGTCGGCTCGTTCTACTCCGGACTGATCGATGCGCCGCGCGCCTGGCGCGGCGACGCGTCCGATGTGCTCTATCTGCAATGGGGCCAGAACCGGGAAAGCGACCTCTCCCACTATGCGCTCTATCGCGGCGACCGGCCGGACTTCGCGGTCGGCAGCGCCAGTTTCCTCGCCAAAGTCGAGCCCGGACCCTACGTGACCGTGCAGTTCGAGGACACGGGGCTCAAGCCGCACACCGCCTACTACTACCGCGTGCTGGCGGTGGACCGCGACGGTCACATGGGTGAACCCAGCGAGGCGTGTGAGGGCATCACGCGCGAGCCGCCGGAGGGTGAGAACAAATGAGGGTTGGGATTGGGGAGGCGGGACGCGATCGACCATGAAGAAAACGATTATTTTGGCGGGGCTGTCGGCAATCGTTTGTTTTGCTTCCGGCTCGGTGTCGGCCGATCCGGGGGCATGCTCGGCGCGACCCGCGCCGGAGTGGCTGGCGCGGGGTGTGATCTATCAGGTCTGGCTGCGGGCCTTCACGCCCGAAGGCACGCTCAAGGCGGCCACCGAACGTTTGCCGCAGGTCGCTGCGCTCGGCGCGACGATTGTCTACCTTCCGCCCGTCTGTCTGCAAGACGACGACATGCGCCGCGAGTTCTGGAGCAAACGTCAAAAGACCTGCGGGGCGAACAATCCCCGTAACCCCTATCGCATCAAAGACTACGACGCGATCGATCCAGAATACGGGACCGAGGCCGACCTGAAGGCTTTTGTCGCGGAGGCGCACCGGCTCGGTCTGCGCGTTCTTCTGGATGTCGTTTTCTTCCACTGCGGCCCCTCCTGCGTGCTGGCGCAGCGCCCCGGCTTCATCAAGCGAGACGTGTCCGGGGCGCTGGCGCCGGGACCGTGGGGCTTCCCCATGCCGGACTTCGACAACTCCGCCGTCCGCGAGTACTTCATCGCCAACCTGACGCACTGGGTGAAGGCGTGCGGCGTGGACGGGTTCCGGGGCGACGTGTCGGATCTGGTCCCGCTCGATTTTTGGGAAGCGGCGAGAAAACGGCTGGAGGCGGTCCGCCCCGACATCGCGATGCTCGGCGAGGGCGACGAGGCGCGTGCGGGAAATCAGGTTGCGGCGTTCGACATCGACTATCCGCTGGCGTGGCACGGCGCGCTCTGTGACGTGCTGGCCGGGAAGAAGCCCGCCGCAGAGCTGCGAGAGGTTTGGCAGAGCTACCTGAAAGGACGGCCGCGCGGCGTGCGCTTCATCCGATATGTGGACCACCACGATTCGGCCCACGGACCGGAGCGCTTCGAAAAGTTGTGGGGAAGCAAAGGCGTCGATGTGGGGCTGACCATGATCTTCACGCTCGATGGAGTGCCTTTCCTTTACAACGGACAAGAGATCGCCGATTCGGACCCGCACAGCATCTACGCTCGCATGCCGATCGACTGGGCGAAGGCCGACGCGCCGGCGGCACAGAACCGGGTTGCGCTCTGTAAACGCCTGTGCGCGTTACGCAAAACGGAACATGCGCTCACTCAGGGCGGGGTCAGGTGGTTGGACAATGACCGGCCCGATGCTGTATTGTCGTATTTACGGGAGACGGACAAGGCGACGGCCCTTGCCGTCGTGAACCTGACGGGACACCCCGTGAAGGTCCACGTGAGGGCTGCGGGGAGTGCGGGTTTCACAACGCTGCTGTCAGAGGGCTGTGCCGGCGATGCGCAGAGGGGCTTCGCGCTGGAGGCGCATGGGTTTTTTGTCGGAAAGAGGTAAATACGAAACGGGAGGGGATGATGGAAAAGGGAACGGGCTGGAAACGGAGTTGGCATGTGTTGGCGCTGGCCGCCTTGGCGCTGGGTCTGCCCATGCGCACGCGGGCGGGAGAGTCGCCGATCCGGGACGCGCTTCAGCCGTATGTGGCCTCGAACTGGCTCGCCGGCGCGGTCACGGTCGTCGTGGGCACGAACGGCGTCCTCTGCCATGACGCGGTCGGCTACGCCGATGTGGCCGAGAAGAAGCCGATGAAAAAAGACGCGCTCTTCTGGATCGCCTCCATGACCAAGCCCTTCACGGCGGTGGCGTTCATGATGCTGGCGGACGAGGGCAAGGTCGCGCTGGACGACCCCGTCGGCAAATACATTCCGCAGATGGCGAACCTGTGGGTGGTCGCGGGCAAGACGAACGACACGATGACGCTCCGGCGTCCCGTGCGGCCGATCACGTTGCGGCATCTGCTCTCGCACACGTCGGGGCTGCCGTTCCTCACGCCGATCCTGAGCGCCGACCTCACCTCGCAGCCGCTCGACCAGCAGGTGCTGAGCTTCACGATGAATCCGCTCGAGTTCCAGCCGGGCGAGGGCTACCGCTACTCCAACCAGGGCATCGACACGGTCGGCCGCGTGATTGAAATCGCGAGCGGCATGCCGTATGAGACGTTCCTGCGGAAGCGGCTCTTCGAGCCGCTGGGAATGCGCGACACCACCTTCTTTCCCACGTCCCGGCAAGTCAGGCGACTGGCCAAGCCGTACGGTGCCAACAAAGAAAAAACGGCGTTGGTCGAAACCGCGCTTCCGTTCATGCGACCGCCCTTTGACCGCCCCGGACGTTATCCGGAGCCGGGGGGCGGGCTTTTCTCAACCGGCGCGGACCTGGCACGTTTCTGCGAGCTGCTGCTCAACAAGGGGACCTTCAAGGGCCGGCGCCTGCTCTCCGAACAGGCGTTCGCCGAGCTGACCCAGGTGCAGACCGGCCAGCCCGGCAAGAAATACGGACTCGGCTTCAGCGTCAACCCGGACGGCGACGGCGCGTTCGGGCACGGCGGCGCGGCGGCCACCAACATGAACGTCTACCCGGAGCGCGGGCTCGCCCTGATCTGGCTCGTGCAGGTCTCCGGCGGATATCCCGGCAAAGGCGGCGCGGCGCAAGGCGCCTTTAACGCCGCGGCGTTCAAGCTGGGGTTATGTCCCGCGAATCTTCGCGAATGAGAAACCTTAATCGGTTCGACGTTCAAAGGGACAGGGCTGAATGGCGCTAAGATAAGCACATTTGGACCGGCTTGTGTACGGCTCAGCACAGCTTCGCCCTCCATTTTCTGAGCAAATTTGCCAAGAGGAGGGCGAGGCTGCGCCGAGCCGCCGCTTATCTTAGCGCCATTCGGGACAGGTTCTTCTGCCGGACCTAAAGGGTAGTCGTTTCTGGCAGGGACGTCTCCCCGAACCGTCTCTACCTGGCATCGCCCAGCGGCTATTCGTTTACTCACTCCGTTCTGGGCGGGTGCGCAAAAGTGATCGTTTTTTTGCGCAAAAGACGATAGTTTCATCCTCTCCTGTTGCGTATACTTACGGCAACGGGGGAAGGTTGAGCATCGGGATAGAGCAGATCACGTTTTTCTGTGGCCGAGGTTCGATTGTCGGTAGGGACGGTTCCCCGAACCGTCCGTCTGCCCTGAGCAAGCCGAAGGGCGGACGCCTCGGGGAGGCGTCCCTACCCGGAACGGCTTCACCTTTTCCGAAAACGCTCTAACCGGGGGAGAAAGAAAGATGAACGCGATTCGCTGGACAAGTCTCTGTTTCGTGGCTGTGGGCGCTCTGTTTGCGCAGGAGCCGGCGCAGCCGCTGTTCGCGGTGCGGAAAGGCGTCGACTTGCCGTACAAGAGCAAGACGCTGGCGATGGGGCCTGTGCTCCCCGAGCCCGCCGGCGGACGCACGGCCGACCCGGAGGCGCTGCCGGTCACAGAAGCCCTGCTCGCCGCCCTCCGCGAGCTGCCTTCCAAGGCGGAGAAGAAGCTGCTGAGCGGACAGTTCATGAGCTGGTATCCGGTCGCCTCGCTGGCGGCCGCAAACGAGATCCATGAGCAGACCAGCAACTGGGTCGCCGTGGCGGGCTTCGATTATTACGAAACCTTTCTGAAGATGCCCAAAACCAAGCCCGACACCTTCAAGCCGCCGCGCTGGCGGTCGATCAACGAGCTTGCCAAGGCCTACTGGCAGATGGGCGGACTGGTCACCCTCTCCTGCCATATGACCAACCCGTGGGACGGCGGTCTGGCCTGGAGCAACGCGGGACGGCTCGAAGAGCTGTTCGACAAAAACACGGCGGCGTATGCCCGCTACATGGAGCAGGTCGACGAGGTGGCTCGCGGCCTGGCCGACCTGCAGGACGCGGGCGTGGTGGTGCTCTTCCGGCCGTTCCACGAAATGACCGGGGCCTTCTGGTGGGGCGGACGCAACCCTGCGGCGTTCCGCAAACTCTGGCGCGAGCTGTTCACCTACTACACGCGCGAGAAAGGGCTGCACAACCTGCTCTGGGTCTGGGCCCCGCTCGTCTCCGACAAGGCGATGGCTTACTATCCGGGCGGCGCGTATGTGGACGTGACGGGTCTGGACATCTACGACAACAGCGTGATCGCGGCAAAAAGCGTGTGCGAAAAGATCCGCGCGGCCGGCAAACCGTTCGCCATCACCGAGTTCGGCCCGTCGGGCAGCTTTTCCGACAACACCTCGCCGCGTAACTTCGACTACGGGCCGTTCGCCCGGCACATCGCCGAACACCTGCCGGAGACGGTCTTCTTCCTGGCGTGGCGCGACGCCTGGGGCCTGCACCGCAACCTGAACGCACAGGCGCTGCTCAAGGACCCGCTCGTGGCCAACTGCGGCGAGCTCAGCTTCACGCCGCGCACGCAGGGCTTCGAGCGCTTCATCACGCGCGACGGCAACCGGCTGATGGACGGAGACACCGCCTTCCGCTTCGTGGGCGCGAACATGCCGGGGCTGGTGGTGCCTTATGACTTCACGCTGCGGCTGCCGGAGCGCATGGCGCTGCCCACGCCGTGGGAGATCGAGGACGCGTTCAAGACGCTCGACCGCATGAACCTGCGCGTCGTGCGCACCTGGAACCTGCCGATGCGCGGTCCGGACGAAGCGCCGCAGCCGTACCACTACGTGCTGGCGCCGGGTCACTTCAACGAGTCCGCCTTCAGGACGATCGACCACTCCCTGGCGATGGCGAACAAGTACGGCGTGCGCATGATGCTCTGCCTCTCGGCCGAAGCGGGCGACTACCTCGGCGGCATCGGCACCTACGCGGCGCACCGCGGCAAAAAGCGCGGCGACTTCTGGACCGACCCGCAGTTGCGCGAAGACTACAAGGCGACGGTGCGCTTCGTGCTCAGCCGCGTCAACACCGTGACGGGCGTGCCCTACCGGGAGGACAAGGCGATCCTCGCCTGGCAGTTCGGCAACGAGATGTACGGCGCGCAGACGAACTGGCTCTCCGAGATGGCGGCCTACATGAAGCGCCTCGACCCGAATCACCTCGTCGCGGAGACCCGCCACGAGTCCGGCGCCGCACAATTG
>CAYZQL010000026.1:0-5828 GCA_964480555.1 uncultured Lentisphaeraceae bacterium
CTGAACAATCCGCTGCACATCGTGCTGATCGCCGTGCCGCTGATCCTCCAGACGTATCTGATTTTCTTCATCGCGTATTTGACGGCGAAGAAGCTAAGGCTGTCGCATGACATTGCGGCACCGGCCGGAATGATCGGAGCATCGAATTTCTTCGAGCTTGCGGTGGCGGTCGCCATCTCGCTTTTCGGCGCGTCCTCGCCTGTGGTGCTGGCCACCATCGTGGGGGTGCTCACTGAAGTGCCGGTCATGCTGCATCTGGTGAAGATCGCCAATCGAACCGCACATGGGTTCGGGCAGGCGAAATCATGAGCAGGGGAACCGCGCATTCCTTAAAACGCGCTTACGGGTTTTATCCTTCGTCTGGCGCGGGGCTTCCAGCGGAGCCTCGGCGGCCCCGTCACCTTCCTGACAGGTACTGCGCGAAGACCTCGCCGCCAGAAAGCGCCCGGCTGTACACGCTCGCATCCCGGACGCTGCCGTTGAAATGACCGTACGCCCCCAGCCAGCCGAACCGAAGCGGTTCCGAACTGGTCCGGATCGTTGTCGTTACGGGTTTCCCCGCACCCGCCTCGCGGCCGTTGAGGTACACCCGCATGGCCGTGCCGTCATACGTGGCGGCCACATGGCACCACTGGCCCGGCGGCAGGCAGCGGTCGGAGGGATTATAGATGTGCCTCGTGCCGTCAGGGGCGTCCAGTTCGAACCACACGGTGCCTCCGGGGCGGAGGTGCAGCCCGTAGGCGCCGGTCAGTTCGTAGCCTTTGCCCAGCAGCGCCGGGTACCAGGTTTCGGTCGGCTCGTATTTGGCCCAGACCAGCAGCGTCAATGGGCCGCTGAGATCCAAGGCCTTAGAGTCGCCCAGGTCCACATATTGCCGTCGGCTGTCCTGAAGCCGCACGACGGCCCGTGTGCCCTCCGTGTCCCACGAGGCGGCGTGGGTTAACTTGCCGGTGATCCCTCCGGTGGACGCGTGGACGGTAACCCCCTGTCCCTCGTCCAGGTTCCACGCCGCCACCAAACCCTGTGACTTCAGACGCCGGAGCTCGGTGCCGCTCGGCAGGCGGGCGGGAATCGTGTCGGCGGTATCCAAAGTCAGTTCGCGCAACGCGGCCGGCGCCTCGAACGGGCCGAAACTGGGCGACCACATCGGCTGGTCATCGGACAATCCGGATCTGCGGGCCACATTCAGATAGAGACGACCTCCTGAGGACACGCCGGTTTGTGTCAGCGGCAGCGCAACGCGCACCACACAGGACTCCGCTTTGTTTTCGCTCGATACCGCGGCCGTGTAAGGCAGTCCGTCCAGCAGCAGATGGCCCGCGGCGTTGAGCAGCAGGTTGCGCACCGGGCCGCCGGGCCGGTTCGCGAACAGCACCTGCCAGTAGTCTCCGCTCACGATGTCTCCGGTGGACTTCAGACCTGCCGGGCCGCACCGCTCTTCGAGTTGGACGCACAGATACGTTCCGTCATGGATCAGCCGCGCCGCCACTTTCCTGCGGGTTGGCTCGGCGATCGGCGAGCGCCAGCGGGACAGGGACAGTGCTTCTGCGGCATCGATTTCCCTCAGGTCGCTCTGCAACGGACCCCGGGAAGAGAACGGGACTCGCAGCATCGAGGCTCCTCCGCCATACCGTGCCTTGACGTGCTCCACGTAGCGTTTCCGTCCGGCGGTCATGTAGTCCCACGTGCCCTTTTCGAACAACGCCACCCGCCGCTGTTGTTCGGCAGTCTGCGCTGCCGCCTTGGCCTCGTCCATCAGCCTGCCGAGCGTCTCCATGCGTTTCGCGTTGCCCAGATAGCCCCACGCGACTTCTTCGGTCTGATGATGGTGGCCCTCGATCTTGCAGGCGGCGATCTCCTCGGGATAATTCGCTGGATCGCCATAGGCCTGTTCGACCACGCTGTAGAACGTGCGCAGCGGTTGCGCTGCCGGGCCATACAGCCGCGTGAAGTACTCGTCTAGCAGGGTGTCCATGTTCAGCGTGGGATCATCCATCAGCCGGTAAGTGGCGTACGCCTCGACCTCCTGGCCGTAACCGCAGTGGAACGCTCCGCGGTAATCATATTTCCGGAAGAGTGCGAACTGGCTTTCAATGGCGCGGGCGAAAAAGCCGGGGAAACAGTGAAACTTGCCATGGTTCGCGATCTCGACGGGAAACGTGTAGTAGAGCCACAGATACAACGTGCGGTCGGGATATTCCTGCCGCCACCGCTGGAGCAGGTTTATTTCGTGCTCGTACGAAGCGCGGTCAAAGTTCAGCCGATTGCAGGCGAAGCAGTACTGGACGAGCACGTTCGGCTCCAGCCTGAACTTCTGCGGCGGCGCGCCGTGGGTCATGTACGCGAGGCAGACGATGTGTTTGTCGGGGTGTTTCCGGGCGACGAGCTTGGCGACTTCGTTGACGAAATGAAAGAAATAGTCGCTGTGCCGTCCGTTTGTGAAGAACGGGCTGTCGGCGTCGCGGCCGGTCAGCCGGCTCTGGCAATTGGAGCACGTGCAGAACTGGGCGTTGTCCATCGGCTCGACGCAGAAGTAGTCGCCGGCGGCCTGGGCGCCGGGGTAGGTCTTGCCGGTCTCGAAGAACTCGCACGCGTCCTTGGCGACCTGCTCGATCAGACCGCGGCTCGTATAGCACATCTGCGGCGGCTGGCTTTCGTAGCCTTGGGCAAACCAGTCCGCGTGCCGTCTTTCGAACAGCGGCTCCTGCCCCTTCTCCGCAGCCCAGAAACGGCGGTAGTAACCGTACAGCGAGTGGTTGCCGGGACACGGCTCGCCGCCTTCGCGGCGTCGCAGGCGGAACAGCATGTTCCACCCGCGTTTGGCGAGGCCGTAGCCGCCGCTGTCGAAGCGCCGGTGCAGTTCGGGGTAGGCCGCCGCCTCCCACTTCTTATAACCTTCGCTGCCGGTTGGCCACAAGCCGGTGTACGCGTCGTAGTTTTCGCTGGAAGGGTATGCGGCATAGCGGTACTTCATGAACGGAGCGCGCTGCAGTTCACTGCCGGTGACCGACAGCGTCGCCTGTTTGGGGCAGTCGGTCCCGGACTCCGTCGGCGTGAGCCAGCGGACGTTGCAGTAACGTTCCAGAAAGTCGTACACGGCGTACATCGTGCCCTGCTCGTCCCAAATGCCCGGCCACGTGCTGAATGCCTGCTGGCTTGGCGTCTGGTCATAGCGCACGCTGCCGCGGTCGTCCTTGTCGCGTCCCGCCAGCACCAGCGCGCCGGGGGTGAAGCGGATCACATACGCCTGCTTGTCCAACTGGCGCGGATCGATTCCCAGCGTCCGCACCGGCAGGCTGTCACCGACCAGGATGGCCAACCCCTGAACCGGCTCGTCATCGCGGACAATGCGAAAGTCGCCGCCCGTGATCTGCTTGAGGTGCCACTGCAGTTCGTATGCCGCGAATTGCGCCGCCCGCGTCGGCTGCTTGGCGAGGACAATCGTGGCGGCGGGTTTGCCGGCCTGGGCCAGCGTGAGGGTCGTCTCGGCTGAGCCGGCAGCGGCGGCGAGCGTTGCCAGTGTAGCGAACAGGCACATTGCGGACAGCGTTTGCGTCATGGTCTTTACTCCGGTCATGATTGATGGCGGGCAAGAAAACATGGGCTCTGTCGGGAGACCCTTTCAGGACAGTCAACAAATTCCCTTCATCGAGGGGTCACGCCAGAGCCGTTTACGGGTTAAGGGATTTGCGCGTTAGAAATTGGGCGGAATCGGCGGCCGGGGCGGAGGCGGGGGCGGCGCACCCCTCTTTTGCGCGGCTTGGGCCTGAAGCGCTTGGGTGAGCGCCGTGACGGCCTTGATCTCTGACGCAGGAACCAGCAGCGCCGTGAGCAACTCGCCGCCGACGGGCCAGCTCGCGAAGGCGACGCCCTCGCCCGACGGCAGGCCTTTTAACGCCGCGGCCAACTCGGGCTGGGTCGCCATCATCATCCCCATCAGACCACTCAGCGAGAGGCGGCCCAGGCTGCGCGGGTCGCCGGACGGCGAGAGCAGCGCCTCGATGCGAGCCGCCTCGCCGCCGGCCGATGGCGTAGTAGCCTGCACGCGGCCGATGGCGGACTCCAGCATCGCGGGCGAGCCCATGCCGAACACGAGTTCCCTGGCCGTCGCCGCGTACTCGTAGCCGCCGCCGAACAGCGTCATGGCGGAGCGCATCGAGGCCAGACTGGACTTGAGCGCCGCCTCGGCCTTGTCGGGCGGCAGATTGGGCGGCAGCCCCGCGCGTGCGGCCTTCTCCAGCGCCTGCTCGTCCAGCTCGGTCTTCCACGCATACGCCTTCAGCCCTTTGCACGTGCGAACCGTAGGCGCCGGGAGTTTCATGCCCGACTGGCCCATCAGTTTCGGGAAGGCCGGCGCCTTCATCATCTCGACCTGTTCCGCCAGATAGGCGGCGGGATTGGCGAGCGTGATCGTCCCCTGCATGAACAGCGCGCCGCCTTCGGCGGCCTGGTTGCCCGTGAAGGCCATCGGCGCACCGAACATGCGGGAGGACGTGTTCATCAGCTGCGCCAGCTCGTTGGTTTGCGCCGGACCATACAGCGGCGAAAGCGACGCCACCTGCGCGTAGAGCGCGATGAACTGCTGCTTCAGGCGCTCGGGGATCACGCAGCCGCCCGAGGCGAAGCTGAAAAGCGAGCCTTTTTCGATAAATGCGAGCTGCGCCGCCGAAGCCGGCTTGCCGGACGCCATCAGCGCGGCGAGATCGGTTCCCGTCTTCGGTGAAAAGCGTGTGCGAATGAACAGGCCTTCGGCCTGGATGTTGAGCCCGAGGTGATAGCCGTCGAGCTGCTCCAACAACCGGCTGTAGAAGTCCAGCATCGCGGCCACCGAGCGCTGTCCCTGCGCGGCGTTCGCCGCGCCGCCCATGGGCATCGCCGCCGTCATTTTCTTGAGTTTCTCTATCTGCGGCACCAAGGCCGCTGGCGAGAGCGAGACGCGGAGCACGCCGGGCATGGCTGGCATCCCGGGTAGCTCTTCCGCGCACGTGTCGAGGCAGGCGGCCGGACCGGCCCCCTTCATCGCAAGGAACAGGCGCCCGTTGGCGATCTTCGCGGCTGTGCCGTTCGCGAGCGTGTAGACGCCGCCGACGGGTTCGGGAAGCGCCCCAGCCTCTCCAGCAAGGGCCTTCAGGTAGGCCTCCGTCGATCCCGAGGGAGAGACCTCGATGACGGTGCCGGTCTTGCCGTCGCCCAGATCGAGCACGTGCAACGCGATCGGCTTACCATTGTCCAACTGCGCCGCGCCGGGCAGCCCGGCGGAGAGCATTATCGGCAGAGCCCCGAGCTGCGGAGCCTGAAACGCCTCGGCGCCGAGAGCGAGCTGCTTTTGCAGGGCGGAATAGCTTTCCAGATAGACCGAGCAGAGTCGCGTCGCGGCGGATGCGCTGAGGCAGAACGACGCCATGACAAGGCAGGACAACCGGGGGGTGCTGAAACGTGTGTTCATTCAAGCCTTTCTTGTTTTCCGCGAAAGGAAAACGGATGACAAACATTGATGTGTAATTGTGTTGGCAGGCGCATCACAAGTCAATCTCAAACAGGGTGAAACCGGTTAATCCACTTCTGCAGGACAGTGGGCTAAGCAGAAGATCGCAACAGAACCCGACCTTCCAAAATCGGACGGACAACCTTTTCCCGAGTGGCGGACCGCTGTGCCGTCCGCGAACCCGGACAAGACCAAAATGGCTGGAATTCGTGTTGACGGCCATGCAGGCGCGATATACGCTTACCCGGTAATGAAAACGATCATGCCATTTCTTATGGTGGGGGCAGGCGGGTTTGTCGGCTCCGTCATGCGTTATGCGCTCAGTCTGCTCGGGCAGCGCTTT
>CAYZQL010000026.1:5881-23527 GCA_964480555.1 uncultured Lentisphaeraceae bacterium
CGAACCTGTTGGGATGCCTGGTGATCGGCAGTCTGACCGCCCTCACTGCAAGGGCCGAGGTGCTGTCGCCGACTCTGCGCCTGTTGCTCGCGACTGGACTCTGCGGCGGTTTCACGACCCTGTCGACGTTTACCTACGAAATGTACACGTTCACTCAGGCGAGCGAGTATCTGTATGCTTCGGGCTACTTTCTGCTGACTCTGGCAGGCTGTGCGGTCATGTTCTGTCTGGGAATGGCGGGCGTCGCGTTCCTTACGAAAGTGTAGGTGCTCATGGAACTCTCGGGTGAAGCGAAACTGCTCCGCATCTTCATCGGCGAATCCGACAAGGTCAACCATCAGCCGCTCTATGAAGTGATCGTGCGCGAGGCGAAGACCTTTGGCCTTGCCGGAGCGACAGCGTGGCGCGGGATTATGGCATACGGTGCCGCTAGCCGGATCAAAACGGCCAAGATCTTGGATCTGTCTTCCGACATGCCGGTCATCATCGAGATCGCCGACGGAGAGGAAAAGATCAACGCCTTTCTGCCGAAACTGGACCGGCTGTTCGAAACCGCCAACTCGGGGGGACTGGTCACCCTGGAAAAGGTGCAAATCATCAAGTACCGGGCGGGCATGAAATAAGCCGTTGAGAGGGGCGTCTATGGAACCGGTGTCGAGTCCAACGCGGAAGCGCAGCCTGGCCGGCCTGCTCGGCATGATCGTGCTGGTGGGCATGGGCGAGCATATGGCCGAGCGTTTCCTGCCGCTGTATCTTCAGCAGTTGGCCCAGGCCTCGACGGCCGTTATGGCCATTGGGCTTCTTGCCGGAATGGACGACTTGCTTTCCGCGCTCTACTCGTTTCCGGGCGGTTATCTGAGCGACCGCCTGGGGACCAAGCGAGCGCTTTTGTTTTTCAACGCGCTCTCGATGGCGGGCTATCTGTGCGTTATCGTTGTTCAGACTTGGTGGGCGGTGCTGCTCGGCGCGGCCTTCTTCATCTCCTGGTCGGCCATTTCACTGCCGGCCACCATGGATCTGCTGTCCAAGGCCGTGCCCAAGAACCGGCGGGCGATGGGCGTCTCGGTGCTGTCGCTGGTGCGGCGCGTGCCCAAAATGCTGGGGCCGGTTGCCGGAGGCGCGTGCATCGCCATGTGGGGCGTCGCACAGGGCGTGCGCGTGGCCTTCCTGTGTGCGCTGGCGTTGGCGTTGGCTGCGGCCGTCCTGCAACAGGTGATGATCGCCGATGACTCGAAGGAGGCCACGACAGCAGAGGGCAATCCGCTGCGCTTGTGGCGCGAAATGCCGGTCAGTCTGCGCAACCTGCTCTGGTCCGATATCCTCATCCGGTTCTGTGAGCGGATACCGGATTCTTTTGTTGTCATTTGGGTCACGCGCACCGTGCTCCAGCCCGTCTCAGAACTCACGTTCGGCTGGTTGTCTGCAATCGAGAACATAACGGCGGTCTTGGTTTATCTTCCCGTCGCCTATATGGCGGACCGCTTTGGAAAGAAGCCGTTTGTGTTAGTCACCTTTGTCTTTTTCACCTGCTTTCCGCTGGCGCTTTTGCACGCGCAGTCCATCGGTCCGCTGGCGGCCGTCTTTGTTTTGCGCGGGCTCAAAGAGTTCGGCGAGCCGACCCGAAAGGCGCTGATCATGGATCTTGCGCCCGAGGGGCGAAAAGCGGCGATGTTTGGACTTTACTATCTCGTGCGCGACGTGCTGGTCGCTTTTGCGGCTTTCGGCGGTGCGCTGCTGTGGCGTGTGTCACCCGAACTCAATTTGAAGGTCGCCTTCGCGTTCGGTGTCATCGGGACGCTGTGGTTTGCGTGGCGCGGGCGTGACTGTTTGGCTCCCGCGGTTGAGAACTAGGCGCGTGATCGGTGTGCCGGTGATAGGCGGGCCGGGCGTGTATGCGCCCAAAGTTTTCTCGCCACGAAAAACGGACTCGAACTTTCCGACAAAATTCAATGGTCAGTTTTTCGCGGACGCGGTATAGTCGTTGGAATAGTGATGGTGCTTGTGGTGGATGATACGTGAGGAGGACACAGAATGATGACACGGCGCGGATTCATGGGGGCGGCGGCAGTGGCGGGTTTCCCGACGATCATTCCGGCACGCTTGCTGGGGGCGGATGCGCCGAGCAAGACCATTCAGGTCGGCCAGATCGGATTTGGGCGTATCGCCAAAAGCATGGATGTGCCGGGCATCCTTTCGTGCAAAGGAGTCAGGTTCGTCGCGGTGTCGGATCTGGACACGAAACGTATGGCGCTCGGCAAGGCGTTCATCGACGAGGCGTACGCCAAGCAGAACACTACGGTGGATCTGAAATTGTATCAGGACTACCGTGAACTGTTGGCCCGCGCAGACATTGATGCCGTTGCGATTTCTACGCCCGACCACTGGCACAGTCAGCCGGCGGTGGAGGCTGCTTTTGCGGGCAAGGACGTCTACTTGCAGAAACCGGCCTCGCTGACGATCACGGAAGGGCGTCTTTTCAGCAACGCGATACGCGAGAACAAGCGGGTCTTCCTGTTGGGCTCACAGCAACGGTCGGTCGAACAGTTTCACCGCGCGTGCGAACTGGTGCGAAACGGCCGTCTGGGAAAGATCTCGTCGATCGAGGTGGGCCTGCCCGGTGACCCGGCGGGCGGCAGAAAAGACGAGATGCCGGTGCCGTCGAACTTGAACTACGAGATGTGGTTGGGGGCGACGCCGCAGGTGTATTACACCGAGGACCGCGTGCATGCGCAGAACGATGCGAAGCTGGAGTCGCGTCCCGGCTGGTTGCGCTGCGAGCAGTTCGGTGCGGGAATGATCACGGGCTGGGGGGCTCACCATCTGGATATCGCGCACTGGGCGATGGGCTGGGAAAGCACGGGGCCGGTGGCCGTCGAGGGCCGGGGTGACTTTCTCACGGGAGGGTTATGGGACGTGCACGGCGCATACGATGTGACGTTGACCTATGCGGGCGGCACGCGGATGCGCGTGTGGGACAAGTACCCGGTCGGGTGCCGGTTCATCGGCGAGAAAGGCTGGATTTTTGTCGGCCGCGGTTCGGCGAAGATAACCGCCTCTGACCCGGTCGCGGGAGGCAAGCCGCTCAAGTCGCTGGACGCGAGTGACCCGAAACTGCTGGAAGGGGAAATCGGCGACCACGGCGTGCGCCTCTACAAACACCGCGGCAACCATCATCAGAACTGGATCGATTGTATTCGTACGCGCGCCGAGACGATCGTGACGGCTGAGACCGCGCACCGTTCATGCAGCGCATGTCTGTTGGCGCACATCGGCATGAAGCTCGGACGCAAGTTGACGTGGGACCCCGCCGCAGAGAGATTTGTGGGTGACGAGTCTGCCAACCTCCTGTTGGAGCGTGCGGAGCGTGCGCCCTACGGAACGCGTCGGGCGTATGAGCGGCTGAGCAAGAAAAGCTAGAGTTCCCTCTGTTTTCGGGAAAAGCCAGGTCGGGTTATCGGTGTGGCCCTTGCTGAGTTGGGCGCGCCGTTGGAAAGGGGGCGATCGTGATCGAGACGGGCGCACAGGCAAGGGAAAAGGTCATGTCGCTCGGAGACCCCGTGCGGGCTGTCGGCGCGCAGCGCTATTTCAAGACCGCTCCTGGCGAATATGGGGAGGGGGACGTGTTCGCGGGGGTGAGCGTGCCCAAGCTCCGGAAGCTGGCGCGCGAGTGCAAGGCGCTTTCGCTGGCCGATGCGGTGCGGTTGCTTCACGATCCTGTGCATGAGGTCAGGTTCTTGGCTCTGCTGCTGATGGTTCAGAAATTTCAGGAAGGGAATTCCGCGCAGCAGCAGCGCGTTTACGCCCGCTATCTGAAAAACGCTCGGTTCATCAACAACTGGGATCTCGTCGACGTGTCTGCGGAGCACATCGTCGGCCCGTATTTGCGGGAGCGGGATAAGGTGCCGCTCGAGAAACTGGTACGCTCGCCGCTGCTGTGGGAGCGGCGCATTGCGATCGTGTCCACATTCCACATGATCCGGCAACACACGTATTCCGACACGCTGCGCGTGGCGGAACGCTTGCTGGCTGACACCGAAGACCTGATCCACAAAGCCGTCGGCTGGATGTTGCGCGAAGTCGGCAAGAGGGACGGTCAGGCGCTGGAGGCGTTTTTGCGGAGCCACGCGGGCCAGATGCCCCGCACGATGTTGCGCTACGCGATTGAGCGGTTCCCAGAGCCGCGGCGATTGCGCTATCTGAAGGGCGAATGCGTACGTCGACCTTTGAACACGCCACAACAGCGCCCGGATGGCTCCGCAGAAACGCGTGTAGTGTAAAGCCAGGTTGATGGGAGGTGTGGACGATGAAAACGTGCAGAACGACACGGTCGACTACGCCGGAACGGAAGGACGGGAACCTTGAAGTCGTCGTCAACCAGTCGACGGACGAGCACGAGCGACTCTGGGCGCTGATGGAGGACACATATCTCGAAAACGACGCCGCCTCTCTGCAGAAGTCGTTCGCAAACCACTTGGAGTATTCGCAGGGCAAGAACCGCTACATCGCCACCCGGCACGATCTCTACCAGTGCATGGCCTACTCGATCCGAGACCGCCTGATGGAGCGCTGGAATGACACGATGAACGCCTATTACGAGGAGAACGTCAAGCGCGTCTATTACCTCTCGCTGGAGTATTTGATGGGGCGGACGCTCGGCAACAGTCTGGTCAACCTGGGCATCCTGGACGAGACCGGGAAAGCCCTTTCGGAACTGGGCTATTGCCTGGAGGACCTGCGCGAACTGGAGCCGGACGCCGGGCTGGGAAACGGTGGACTGGGGCGGCTTGCAGCCTGCTTTCTGGATTCGATGGCCACGCTGGGGCTGCCCGCAGACGGTTACGGCATCCGATACGAGTACGGCATCTTCGAGCAGAAATTCGAGAACGGTTTCCAGGTCGAGAAGCCCGACCACTGGCTCAGGTTCGGCAACCCTTGGGAAATCGTCAGACCCGAGTTCAGCTGTCCCGTGAGCTTCGGCGGCCATGTGGAAAAGAACACCGACGAGCGAGGACGGCTGGTGTGCCGCTGGGTCCCCTCCGACCGCGTGGTCGCGGTCGCGTACGATACGCCGGTGCCGGGCTACCGCAACCGCACGGTCAACACCATGCGGCTCTGGTCGGCTCGGACGCTCGACGATTTTTCGCTCAAGCACTTCAACGAGGGCGACTACATGCGCGCCGTCGAAAGCAAGATCCGCGACGAGAACATCTCCAAGGTGCTTTATCCGGCGGACGAGCGGCAGGCGGGGAAGGAGCTTCGTCTGAAGCAGGAGTACTTTTTTGTGGCGGCCACGCTCAAAGACATCGTGCGCCGCTTCAAAATTAAAAACCAGGATTTGCGGCTCTTCCCGCAGAAGGTCGCGATCCAACTCAACGACACCCATCCGGCGCTGGCCATTCCGGAACTCATGCGCCTGCTCATCGACAAGAACGGGTTCGCATGGGAAGAGGCCTTTGCGGTTTGCACCGCGACCTTCGGCTACACGAACCACACCCTTCTCCCGGAGGCCCTTGAAAAATGGCCGGTGTCCCTGTTCGAGAAGCTCCTGCCGCGCCATCTGGAGATCATTTACGAGATCAACCGCCGTTTCCTTGAGGCGGTGAGGGCCGAGTGCCCCGAGCAGCTTGAGCTGCCGGCGCGGCTGTCGATCATCGAGGAGGGCGAGACCAAGGCCGTGCGCATGGCGCACTTGGCGATTGTCGGCAGCCATTCGGTTAACGGTGTGGCCAAGCTTCACAGCGCCATCCTGACGTCCAAGACCTTCAGCGACTTTTACAGGCTCTGGCCGGCGCGGTTCAACAACAAGACCAACGGCATCACCCAGCGCCGCTGGCTGAAACTGTGCAACCCGCGCCTTGCCGACTTGATCGAGAGCCGGATCGGCGGCACCTTTATGACGGACCTGTCCGAGCTGAAGAAGCTGGAGCCGTTCGCGTCGCAGGCCGGCTTCCGCCGAGAATTTCGCGAGGTCAAGGCCGCGAACAAGCGCGAGCTGTCAGAGCTCATCAGGAAACGGACGGGCATCGAGGTTATCCCGGATTCAATTTTCGACTGTCAGATCAAGCGGCTCCACGAGTACAAGCGTCAGCTCCTGAATGTCCTCCACATCGTCGCCCTCTACAACCGGATCAAATCCGGCAAAGCGGAGGACATGGTTCCCCGGACGTTCATCTTCGCCGCGAAGGCTGCGCCCGCCTACCGGATGGCCAAACTCATCATCAAGCTCATCAACTCCGTGGCGCGCGAGGTCAATGCCGATCCGGAAGCGGGAGCCTTGCTCAAGGTCGTGTTTCTGGAGAACTATTCGGTTTCCTTGGCGCAGCGCATCATTCCGGCATCCGACGTCTCAGAGCAGATCTCGACCGCCGGGATGGAAGCTTCCGGCACGGGGTGCATGAAGCTATCCCTGAACGGCGCGCTGACGCTCGGCACCCTCGACGGGGCCAATATTGAAATCAGAGAGGAGGTCGGCCCCGAGAATTTCTTCCTTTTCGGCCTCAAGGCCGACGAGGTTCTGGCACTCCGGGCTTCCGGATACAACCCTTACGACGCCTACGCCAAGAACGACGAGCTCAAGCAGGCCGTCGACAAGGTGGCGCGCGGGCACTTCAGCCCGGGGCAGCCGGAGCTGTTCAAGCCCGTCATCGACTCGCTGTTCGCCGAAGGTGATTACTTCATGGTGCTTGCGGATTTTGAGGACTATGCGCGGTGTCAGCGGACGATCGAAGCGCTCTACCGCGACCCGGAGGAGTGGAGCCGGCGCGCCATCCTGAATGTGGCCCGGATGGGCGTGTTCTCCTCAGACCGGACCATCCGGCAGTATGCCGATGAGATTTGGGACGTGCACCCGGTTTTGCCGAAACCCCGCAAAACCGGCCTACGAAACTAGAGAGTACCGATATGCTCAGCGCACAGTGCTTCCGTGTTCTTTACGTATCAGCCCTTGCCGGTCTGTTCGCGGGAGCGTCGGGTTGCACGCTTGTCAAGGCGAAGAAGGATCTGGCCAGACTCGACCAGACCGTCCAAATCGGAGGAAAGGTGACGTGCGCGCCGATGACGGACAAGCCCATCTGCGTTGCGCTTTTCGAGGGCACCCCGGGCTCTGATCCGAAAAAGTTGATCGCGTATCAGGTCATCTATAAGACCGGCTCGTTTTCTTTTCTGCAAAAACCAGGGGACTACTTCGTGTTCGCTTACGAGGACGCGAACGAGGACGGGGCGTTTCAGTTCACCGAGCGCGTCGGGTGGCACGGAGACCCCAGCCTGATCACCGTCGGTCCAGGTGAGGTCAAAGAGCGCATTGCCATCGCCCTTCGGTCTCCGGAGCAGGCCGGCAAAGAACTGCCGCTGCTCTACGCCAAGCAGGTCCGCCAGGTCGACATGCAGGTGGAGGACAAGCATGCGGGCACGATAGCGGGGCTGGATGATCCGAGGTTTGACCGCGCGACAGGGCCTCTGGGAATGTGGGAGCCGGTGACGTTCTTTGAGCGCTACGGCGCTGGCATTTTCTTTCTCCAGCCCTACGAGGAGGACACGATTCCCGTGCTGTTCGTGCACGGGGTGGGAGGAACGCCGCGCAATTTCGAGGCGCTGGTTAACGGGCTCGACCGGAAACGTTTCCAGCCGTGGGTCGCGCAGTATCCCTCGGGAGTTCGCCTGCCGCTGCTCGCGGACTTTTACGCAAAGCTGCTGAAAGAAATCCAGGTCCAGCACAAGGTGCCGCGCGTGATCGTCGTGGCGCACAGCATGGGAGGTCTTGTTGCCCGCGGCTCCATCAACCGGCTGACGTCGGACGGGCAGTTTTTTATACCGCTTTTCGTCTCGATCTCCTCGCCTTGGCAAGGGCACCCAGGCGCAGGTTTGGGTGTCGAGCACTCCCCGGTGATCCTGCCCTGCTGGTATGACATGTCTCCCGGCAGTCCCTTCCTTGACGCGCTGCAAAAGACTCCGCTTCCTTCCGGGACCCGCCACTATCTGCTGTTCGGATATCGGGGCGGCAAAGCCCTGATGACGGAAGGCAACACGGACGGCACGCTGCCGCTTGCCAGCATGCTTGACCTCGCGGTCCAAGGCTCAGCCGTCAAAGTGTTCGGTTTCAATGAGACCCACAACGGCATCCTGGAGAGTCCGGACGTTTCAGCCTGCCTCACCCGCATTTTCGACGACCACGCAAGGTAAGCGAGGCGTGCTCCGGACGGGATCAGCACAGATGCGGAAGAATCGAATTTTTGACCGTGCCGCGCATCCCGAGAAATCCGGGGCGGGTTTTCACCTTTACACAACGGTCGAAAGGAATTATGTTTACGAAACATCTAACTGGGCGGATATTCATTGTTTGAGCTAACGGCTGGAAACCGAACGGAACGTTCACGGGAAGACGCGATGAAAAGAAATGTCGGGATGACCCTTCTGCGTATGTTGGTGGGGTGGCACTTTTTATACGAGGGGGCTTTCAAGCTGGTGCAGCCGGGGGGATGGTCGGCGGCGGGATATTTGCGCATGAGCAAATGGTTCGCGGCTCCGCTGTTCCATCACATCGCCGAGACGCCGGGCTTGCTGAAGGCCGTCGACCTGATGAACATGTGGGGGCTGACGCTGATAGGACTTGCGCTGATTCTCGGCGTGCTGGTGCGGCCTGCGGCGTTTTTAGGAATCGTGTTGCTGGCGTTCTACTATGTCGCGCAACCGCCGTTTCTCGCTCCATCGGCGGACGGGCATTTCCTGGTGATCGACCGCAATGTGGTGGAGGCTGCCGCGCTGCTGGCGCTGCTGCTGGTCCCGTCGTACGGGTTGGGCGAGTTCCTTGTGGCGCTGCCGCGCAAACTGTTTAAGCGCAAGTTGGCGGCGGAGAACAGCGGGCGCGGTGTGGTCGCGTCGCCGGGGCGGCGCGACTTGCTGCTGAGCCTGAGTTCGTTGCCCGTGATCGGAGCGTTCGGGTACGCTTTTTTTCGCAAGCACGGTCCGGTTTGGGAGCGCGAGAATCTGAAGGGCAAGGCGGATGCGGTGACCAGCGCCACAGTCAAAGCGTTCGACTTCACCGACATCAAAGACCTCAGGAAGAAGGTGGATAAATTCGGCCAGATCGGGAACCTGAAGCTGAGCCGGATGTTTCTGGGCGGGAATCTGATGGGCGGGTGGGCGCATGCCCGCGACCTGTTGTACGCCGACAAGCTGGTCAAGGCGTACCACACCGACGAGCGTATTTTCCGCACTTTCAGGATGGGGGAGCAGTGCGGCATGAATGCGATCCTGACCAATCCGGCCCTCATGCGCGTGATCAACGACTACTGGAAAAAAGAGGGCGGCAAAATCCAATTCATCTCAGACTGCGGGCATAAGGAGGGCCTGATCCGCGGTGCGCAGCTTTCAGTGGAAAACGGGGCGTCAGCGGTCTACACCCACGGCGGTGTTTCTGACGGCTGGGCGAAGAGCGGCGACTTCAAGAAGTTTGAGGAGACGCTGGCCGCGATGCGCAAGCTGGGCGTTCCGGCCGGCATTGGCGCGCACCGCCTCGAGACGGTCAAATGTTGTGTGGAACACGGGATTTACCCCGACTTTTGGATGAAGACCCTCCATCACACGAACTACTGGTCTGCCCGCACGGAGGACGGCTATTATTCGAAAGACAATGTCTGGTGCCTGAACGCCGAAGAGGTGATCGCTTACATGGAGAAGCTGGAACAGCCGTGGATCGCCTTCAAGACGCTTGCGGCGGGCGCGATCCACCCGAAGGAGGCTTTCCCGTTCGCGCTCAAAGCAGGGGCAGATTTTCTGTGTGTGGGCATGTACGACTTCCAAGTTGTCGAGAACGTCAACTTGTTCAACACGATCATGGACGGGAAGATTGAGCGCAAGCGTCCGTGGCGGGCGTAACTATCGACTCTACAGCAGCCGTGCGTTTCGTGTATTGTATGCGCGCACAGGGAGGGTTAGGAATCTGATGAAAAAGAGCGGTCTGATTTTTTCAGGTGTTTTCGTTTTGCTGGCAGCGGGTTGTTTCAAGCATCGTGAGGCCCCGTATCGTCCGGTGACGGCGAAGACGTTGGCCGAAGCGGTCGAAAAGCAGGCCACGGTCGAATGCGTGAACCTGTCGGGGCAGGCGGTCGCGGTGCTGCCGCGGGAGCTGACCTCCATGCCGAAACTCGGCATGCTGTGGCTGCGCGAGGCGCAGGGGTTGACCTCGCTGGCGGGGTTGTCTGAGATCAAGTCGCTCAGGCGGCTCGATCTTTCCTCAACAAAACTCTCGACCGTGCCGTCGGAGGTTTTCGCGCTGAAGGAGCTTGCGCATCTCTATCTCGCGGACAACGGGATTGCCGCGCTGCCGGCGTCGATCGGGGGGATGGCCGGGCTGACTTATCTCAACCTCGACCGCAATCAGCTCTCGGGGCTGCCGCCTGAAATCGGACAGCTGACGGAGTTGCGCTGGCTCCGCCTGAACGAAAACAAACTCCCGGCCCTGCCGCAGGAGCTGGCGAAGCTGACACGCCTGCAGCGCGTCTATTTGCGCCAGAACCAGTTTGCGGCCGTCCCGGAGTGCCTGAAGGGCCTGCCGCTTTTGGAGGATATCAGCCTGAGCGGAAACGCGATTTCCAGAATACCGGATTGGATGACGGAGCTGCCGAAGCTGCGGCAGGTGGAGTTCGACGGATGTCCGATCACTAAGTTGCCCGACACGCTGGACGGCTGGAAGAAGCTTCAGGTGTTGTCGCTCGTCCGCTGCCAGTTTCCCGACGCCGAAAAGGCCCGTATCCGTGCCGCTCTGCCCAAGGTGCATGTCGCGTTCTAAGGGCATGAAGCCAACGGGACACGAAGGGTGGGAAGATTGGCGGTGGCAGCTGCGCCACGCGGTGACTGCGATGGCGCCGGTCTTGCGCGAATTCGGCCTTTCGAAGTCTGAGGTTGAGCGTGTGCGCTGCCGTTACCCGCTCCGGCTCACGCCCTATGCGTTGGCGCAGCTCAGCCGCGAGAATCCGGCTGACCCGCTCAACAGGCTGGCCTTGCCGTCTGCCGCGGAGCTGGTGCAGGAGCCGGGCATGGTCGCCGACCCCTTTGCGGAGAAGACCCGCGCCGCGTGCTGCTACGGGCTGAAGCAGCGGTTTCCGGACCGCGTGCTCGTGATGGCGCATGACCAGTGCGCCTTGGCGTGTCGCCATTGCACGCGCAAGGGGTTGCTCAAAGGAGCGGAGGTGGTGCGCACGTCCGCGCAGCGCGCGTCGGCTGTGGCGTGGGTTAAAGCGCATCCGCAGGTGCGTGAGGTGATCCTTTCGGGAGGGGACCCTCTTTTGCTTGCCGACGCCCGGCTCTTGCTGTTGGTGCGTGCGTTTGCCCGGCTGCCGCAGATTGACGCGGTGCGCATCGGCACGCGCGTGCCGGTGACGCTGCCGATGCGGGTCACCCCGGCGTTGGCGCGCGGTCTGGGCGCGTTCAAAAAGGTCTGGGTCAACACCCAGTTCAACCACGTTCGCGAAATCACGGCGGAAGCTGAGCGCGCCTGTGCGCTGCTGGTGGAGGCGGGAATCCCGGTCTCGAACCAGAGCGTGCTGCTCAAAGGTGTGAACGATTCCGTCGGCGCGCTTTTCGACCTCTGCACAGGCTTGCAGCGCATCCGCGTCAGGCCCTATTATATTTTTCTCTGCGACCCGGTTGCGGGGATCGCGCATTTCCGCGTGACGTTGCGCGACGCGCGCAGATTGGAGCGCGAACTGGCCCTGCGCATCGGCGGACTGGCCCTGCCTCGCTTTGTTCAGGACGTTCCCGGGCTCCTCCGCAAAACGCCGATCTGACGGCGATCCGAAAAGACCGTGTCAGTAGACCGCGCCGCCTCGTGCCACCTCCCGGATTTTGCGTTTCGGGGCGGCGCGCGAGTGTGCTATATTGACGTACATGATGCTGGGGTTAGAGCGTGTTCAGGTGGGCTTGTGTGCGGCAAGTTTGGGCTGTCTGGCGGTGTGTGCCGGAGAGGCTTCGCTTGAAGCGCACTTCAGCCGGCCGCCTCAGAATGCCACGCGCCCTGGCATGGCGCTGACACTTGATCCCGCTGTGACCCGTGAGGAGGCGTTCGCACGCCAGCTCGAAGCGGTGCGCGAAGCAGGCGCGGGGGGGGTGCTGTTGACGCTGCCCCGCGCGGATGAAACGGTGTTGGCCGCATTCGGCAAGGCTGCCGACAAGTGCCGCCAGCTGGGGCTGGAACTGGGCGTGTGCGATTTTGCGCTCTCGGACGAGGGCGATGTGCCGCAGGCGCAGAGACTGGTCTGGACTGTCAGCGGAACGACAGAGGGAAGTCGCTGCGGAGCGACGAACGCGTTGTCGCCGATATTCCAGACCTCTCGCACATACCGCGAACTGGCGCGTCTGGCAATCCCGGTTGAAACAGACGGCGCTGTGCAGCCTCACGCGATCGTGGACCTGAAGCGGGGTGCCACGCCGACAGGCGGAGTCTGGCGCGTGTACAGGTTCGGGCATGTGGACATGGAGCCGGCCGCGCCTGACGGCTTTGACGGAAAGGCCTTCTTTAAACACGTGAACCGCGTGCTCTCGGCCTGTCAGAACCGTTTGCCAAGGACATACGGGAGCACCTTGCTGTGGTATCAGATGGGCGGGGCTGACCGCGCGGAGCTCATGTGGCCGCGCGATTTGCCGGAAGCGTTCTTAAAGCGGAGCGGGTTGGGGCTGCCCCGCTACCTGCCGGCTTTGGCGGGGGTTCCGGTCGGCGGTGAGGCGACCGCGGCCTATGTGCGTCGGCAGGTGGCCTTGACGATTCAGGAATCGTGGCGCGAGCGGTTTGCCCGCAACGTGAACGAGCTGGTGCACGAGGCGGGACTGGAGGCGGGAATCGGGATCGGCTCCGTGCCTGTCGGGCCGGAGGAGGTCTCGCTCTATTTTCGCCGGCCGACGCTTTCGCCTGCGCGAGATGCGGCGCAACACGCGGCGAACGTGCGAGCGGCCGGGGCGGCGCGCGCATTAGGCCGGCGCTACGTGGTTGGACGGCTGTCGCCCACTGCGGTGTCGGAGACGCCGGCGAAGGCGTTGCTGCCGTTTCCCTGGAAACACGAGGCGGACCGGCTGCTGAGCGAGGGGGCGACGCGTCTGCTGGTGGAACTGCCGGGCGGTGTGCCGCGAGAGGATGCCGGGTTCCGCCAGCTGCAGGCCGGGTGCACCTATGTGCGGCGGTGCCAGCTGCTGCTCCAGCACGGCGAGAAGGTCGTTGATTTTCTTGTCTGGACCGACCGTCTGGTGCCGTTGCTGGAGGGGTATGCGTGCGATTACGCAAGCCAGGCCCTGTTGGAGGCGGCCACCGTCAGGGGCGGTCGCGTCCGCTTCGATTCGGAACGCGCGTACGCGTCGCTGGCCGTGTCGGCTGAGGTGTTGGGAGAGAAATCGGCCGAGCAGGTGGTGAGGCGGCTGTCGGCACGCGGCGTGCGTGTCTGGCTGGTTGCGACCGGCGCGGAAGGCGAGGAGGCGGTGTTTGCGAGGGTGCGGGAGGGGTCGGGCGCGGGGTGCACGGTCTTGCGGGCTGGTGCAGAGGGTTTGCCGGGGCCGGATTTCCAATGGCGATCGGAAAGTGTCGGTCTGAAGTTGCGTTTCCTGCATGGCCGGGTTCCTGAGCATGAGATCTATTTCGTGGTCAATGACAGTGCTGAGGCCGGACCTGTGACGTGTCTGTTCAGAGATGTCGGCAGCGGCAAACCGACGCGCTGGGACCCGGTCAGCGGCGAGGCGGGGCTCGCTGTCCAAGACGCGGTGAAAGCGGCCGACGGGCGAGTGAGCGTTCCGCTGTTCATGGCCCCGCACGATGCGTGTTTCATCGTTTTTGACCGCGAGAGCCGCATGAATTGACGCATGGGCCCGCAGAACGTATAATCCCGCTTAATTGTCCGATTGACGCTCAGGTTTTGTGACGGGCGGAGGGCATCCTGTTATGGAGAATCGCGTGCAGCCAGAAAGTACAGCCAGGATTCAGGTTCCGCCGACGGAGCGCCTAAGCCCCTCCACGGGGGAACGTGCGGACACGCAGACCGTGCGGGTGGTGCCGGGCGACGAGCCGTCGTATGAGGAGCCCCGGAACGACAAGCTGTTTGACCAGTATACGATCTACAGCAAGATCGGCAACGGCGGCATGGGGGTGGTGTATCTGGCCAGGGACCGTCGGTTGGGACGTTTCGTTGCGATCAAGCGGCTGAACCATCAGGCGCAGTCCATTCCGACGCTGCGGCAGCGCTTTCTGCACGAGGCGCGCGCCGTCGCCGTGCTGAGCCATGTGCATATCGTTCACATCTATGCGCTCGGGGAGGACGAGGACGGGCCGTTCATCGTCATGGAGTACATCGCGGGACCCGACGACACGACCGTGAAGAGCGAGGCGCCTGCGGGTGGCCTGGTGCAGCCCAACCCTCCTCTGACGCTGGATCAGTATGTGACGCGACACGGGCAGCTGACAGGGGAAGAGGCGATCGAACTGGTCCTGAAGATCGGGCGCGCGGTGGCGTATGCGCATGCCAGCGGCGTGATTCACCGCGACCTGAAGCCGAGCAATATCCTTTTGGACAAAAGCAATGAACCCAAAATCGTGGATTTCGGTTTGGCCCGCCTGATGCGGAAGGAAGAGTCGAAGCTCACGGTGCCGGGAGAAAAGCTTTTGTCGCTGGGCTACGGCGCGCCCGAACAGGAGTCGGATGCCAGCCTCTCGGACGAGCGGGCGGATGTTTACGGGTTGGGCGCGCTGCTGTATTTCGTGATCACCGGACAAAACCCGCGCTATTTCCGCGAGCAGGACGTGCCGGTGCCCTTGCGGGATGTGGTGGTGAAAGCTTTGGCGACGGACAAGGAGCAGCGGTGGGAGTCGGCCGTCGCGTTCAATGAGGCGCTGCATCAGTTGCAGACCAAAACGCGCGTGGAGACGCCGACGGTCAAAACCACGTGGCGGTGCAAATGGTGCGACGCGATAAACCCCTTGGCCGTCAAATTCTGTGCCGAGTGCGGCTGGGACGGTTCCGAGGCCTGTCCCGAATGCGGCGCCGAAACGTTTGTGGGGGTGCAGTACTGCGGCAATTGCGGAGCCGACGCGCGCACGTACGAATCCGTATTGATGCTGCTGAAAAAAATGCGTGAGGCTTCTGGACAACAGCGCTTCGAACGGGTCATCTCGTATGCGGGGCGCGTCCACGGATTCGAGCCGGCCGGCCCTTCCGGACGGCGTTACCTGCACGAGGTGACGGAACTGCGCGACCTCGCTGAGAAGAGCATCCGTCGGCGCGAGCAATTGAAAGAGCAGATCCCGATGGAGATCCGGGCGGAGAATTTCGAACGCGCCACCGCCTTCATCCAACAGTACCGGGAACTGGCCGAGGACAGGCGCGGTTTCGAGAGCGAGGCGTTGCAACTGCCGGAACTGACGCTGCGGCGCGATTTGCAGCGGGCGCGGCGCGCACTTAAAAACCGGGAGTGGGAGTCTGCCAGGCGCATCTGCGAAGAGTTGTTGCGGGAGGTGGCGCCGGAAAATCCGGAGGTGCTGCAGATCCGGCGTGCGATCCGGCTGCATGCGGTGTTTGTCGATGTGCGGGTCCTCTGTCTGCTGGTGACGGGTGTGGCCCTGCTGTATCTGTTCAGCCTGCCGATTGCCGCGAAAGCGTCCAAGGGCGTTTTCGGCGCGTTTCCAAAGATATTTTATCGCCCAGGCCTTTGGGTGTATGAGCGGCGCGTGCTGGCCACGCCGCTGCAGCGGTACGCGGCTTTCTGGCTCGGCGACGCCGTGGCTCTGGCGGACTGGTTCCGGGAGGGTGGCGCAGATAAGGACGAAGGGGAGCGGAGTCTGCCGAAGCCGGACGCTCTGGACCAGAAGCAGAACGAATACGCGAAGCAGGTGGTGGAGATCGAGGCCGCGCAGGCGATGTTCCAGCGGGTCTGGCCGGTCGAGTACGCGCGCGAACTGGATCTGCTCAAGGAGCGGTGCAGGACGGCGGGCGATTTCGAGGGCTGGGACGTTGTCCAGAATGAGCGCAAGCGCTTCGACGACACGCGGCAGATCAACGAGCATGCCAGCGAGACGCTTTCAGAACTGAACGTGCTTAAAAACAAGTACCGGCAAATGTTGTCGGACCAGCGGCTTCTGCACAGCCGCAAGCTGGTGACCCTGTGCAAGAAGTATGTGAACGACCTGACCGACATGCAGAAGTCTTACATGCAGGAGGGCAAGATGGATCTTGCCTCTGCGGTCAACACGGAGATCCGACGTGTGCGAAACACCCCCCAGCAGCTCGCTGCGGAAGCGGTTCTGGCGTCGTCGGTGGCGGTGGGCACGCCCGAGACGGAACCCCCGCAGATGCTTCTGGCCGGCACGGATAAAAACCGTGTTCAGGAGATCGCCAAACTGCGCGGCGTTTTCGAGAGCGAGCTGATCGAGGTCGAAAAGGGCGTCGCCAAAAAGGCGTCCGAGTGGCCCGACAAGTACGTCCTCGGCTTGACCGAACTGATGGATGTGTTCCAGCGTGCGGGCGACTATGGCGGCTGGGAGAGCGTTCGCGACGAGATGGGGCGGTTCGAGGCGGACAGGACCATCCAGCAGCGGAACATCGTGCTGCAGCCCGCCGGGCTGGCGGAACTTCAAAAAAAGTTTCTGCTGCTGCGCGAGGAGAACAAGCGCAACCGGGCCGAGGGCATTGTAAGCACGACCGAAAAATATGTTAAGAAACTGCAGGATTTGCAGAAGAAGCTCACCGTCGGCGGCCAGATGGAGACGGCGGCGGTCGTGAATGCGGAAATCAAGCGCGTGCGTTCCCGCGTGGACTACATCGAGGCCCAGAACGAGCTTTCGCCGCAGGGTCCGCCGGTGCCGCCGACGATGTGGCAGCAGACGGTGCCTGCCGCCGGGAACGGCGGGCCGCAGTGATCGGAGACGCGTCAGACGTGTGGGCAGGAGAAAGGGGATACCCAAGATGATGGATGTGACGAGCAGTGTCATTCGGCAGAACCCTTTGACGGCAGGGTATTGGTCGCTGGAGTTGGACGCGGGGCCCATTGCCGAGCAGGCGCGCCCGGGACAGTTCGTGCATGTGAGGGTGCCGCGCCTGGAGCAGGCGGCGTTGCGCCGCCCGTTCAGCATTTTCGGCGCGGACGGGGGCGTGCTGAGGCTTCTCTACAAGACGGTCGGGCGCGGCACAGCGGAGATGAACCATTTGCGTCCGGGCGATCCGATTCAGGTGATCGGGCCGTTGGGCAACGGGTTCCCTCTGGAGCCGCAAGGTGTCCCGATTCTGGTGGCAGGCGGATACGGGGTGGCGCCGCTGTCATTTTTGGCGGAACGGCTGGGCCGGAAAGGCGTTTTGCTGGCGGGCGGGCGGAGCGCGGACGATGTGCTGGCCGTGGAGACGTTCGAGCAGCTGGGCTGGCAGGTTCGGGTGGCGACGCAGGACGGCTCACGCGGCGAGAAGGGATTGGTGACGGTGTTGCTGGATCAGGAGCTCGCGCGGCAGAAGGCCGCCGGCGGGCTGGTTGAGATCTACGCCTGCGGGCCGGACGGCATGCTGCGGGCCGTGGGCGAACGCGCGATCGCGTCGGGGTGCCGCGGCTGGCTGTCGCTGGACAAGCACATGGTGTGCGGGGTCGGCGCCTGCCTGGCCTGCGTGCAGAATCTGCGGCGCAAGGACGGGA
>CAYZQL010000027.1:0-23469 GCA_964480555.1 uncultured Lentisphaeraceae bacterium
ATCGTCGGCGGCAGGTTCTCGAAGGAGCCGCCGAGCGTGTAGGCCAGCCAGACCTGATAGTTCGCCCTGCGCATCAGCGCGGCCTCGACGTAGTCGTGGCTCATGAAGCGCGAGTGCTTCGAGCCGGGCAGCGCCGGCAAGGCGCAATGCTCGATGAAAGGTGCCGTGCGGATGATGGCGTTGTGCCCCCAGAAATTGCCGTTGCCGGCCTGCCAGAAGTTGAGCCCCGCCTGAAAGATCGGCCCGTAGCAGTGCCCCGCAAACTGCAGCATGCGCGCGAGCGGCGTCTCCGCCTGAATGGGCTGCGGCGCGGTCTGGAGGATGCCGGTCTGCGGGTTGGCCTCCATGAGCTGCACCATCCGGGCCAGGGTTTTCGCCTCCATCAGGCTGTCGGCGTCGAGCACCACCATGTAGCGGTAGCGCTTCCCCCAGCGGCGGCAGAAGTCGCTGATGTTTCCGCTCTTGCGGTTCAGCGGGATGTGGCGCTTGCGGTAGAAGATGCGGCCGAAGCCCTTGAGTTGCTTGCAGAGGTCGATCCAGCCGACTTCCTCCTCGATCCACTTGTTGGGGTCCGTGGAGTCGCTCAGGATAAAGAAGTCGAACCGGCTGATCGTGCCCGCGCCGGCCAAGGCGAGATACATCGCGCGCAGGCCTTCGTACACGCGGCTCACGTCCTCGTTGTAGATCGGGATCAGCAGGGCCGTGGCCGGAAGCTGCGCGGCGACCGGCTCGCCGGGCGGCAGGGTGGCGGTGATCTCATACGTGTCGCGCCGGCGCAGCAGCATGACGAACCCCACCGAGGCCTGGATGAAGCCCAGCGCGACCATGCCGAAGAGCGGCACGAACAGGACGAGCATCGCCGCCTCGAGCCCGCTGAGACCTCCCCGCCAAAGAACATCCGCCATCAGCCACGTGGCGACCGAGGTGAGCACGACAATACTCGAGAAGAACAGCACCTGCCGCCGGGACGAATGCCGGGAGGGGTTCATCACCTGCACCGGGATCTGCGTTGACGTGTCTGAAGAGTCCATCATCACCCTTATTCCCTAGCGGGTATACCAGAAGAGAAAGCCCAGCAGGCCGAAAAACAAAAGCCAGGACACCAGCGTCTTAAGAATCGGCAAGGCCTCGAAAGTCTCCATGGCGCTGCCGACCAGCTCCGGCATCATCCCCAAATCCATGCCGCGCGGCACCATGCTGCTGACCGCCAGATCGGGCCCTGCGCGCACCACGCGGGCGCAGAGGGCTTCGGCGTATTCGGCGGGCATCCGGTGCGAGTCCAGAAAGGCGTACGGCCAGCGCGTCGGCCCGTCGCACAGATAGAGGGCGAGCATGCCCTCGCCGAGATTGAGCGCCCGCCCGTCGGCATGCGGCGGCAGATAATGCCCGATCCATTCGACGATCCGCTCGCGCACCTCGACGATCGCCAGTTCCGGCAGAGACTGGCCCGCGCCCCACGCGTCCGTCTGCGTGCGGTCATAGACCCTCTGCAAGACCAGAGCGATCAGCCGCGCCCGCTGAAGATGGCTGCCCACGCGGCACGCGCGAAGGTAGTTTTCCACCTTTTCGTATGCGTCGTTCCACTCTTCAGCCCGCGCCGGATCCCAAGGCGGCAGCGTTATGGAGTCCAGAGATAGATCCATGTTTCCGTCACAGGCTGGTTACCGCGCCGCACAAAGGCCCGCAAGTCCACCGGCTTTCCTGCCGTGGAAACGGTGGCGCTGAAAAACACGCGCCATGTGCGGTCATACGGGTTGTACTGCTCCACCGGTTTCGAGAGCGTCGCGTTCTGCGCGCTCACCACCGCGTTCAGCTTGCCGGCCTCGGCATCGGCCGCGACGCCGGGCCACGCGAAATCCAGAACGAACTTGCGGGTGGCCCCCCGGGCGTCTTTGTCTTTTTTCCCATAATCGGGAAGGTCCGCGATACGCGTGGCCAGCGTGCGGCCAAGCGCCGGAAGTGCGGGATCGTCGTTGAACCAGCGCAGCGTGTAAGCGTACTCCGCGCTCTGCCCCGCAGCCAACGGCGCCTGGGGCTCCCAGAAGGCCACGATGTTGTCGCCGAACTCATCCGCCGCAGGCAGCTCCAAGAGGCGCACCGAGCCCGCGCCCCACTCGCCCTTGGGCGCCACCCACGTCGAGGGACGATCCTGATAGTGCGCCTCCAAATCCTCGTACGACGCGAAGGCGCGGTCGCGCTGCAAGAGCCCGAACCCTTTGGGGTTGCGGTCCACAAAGCCGGGAAACCGGAACTTGCCCTCGTTCGCCAGAGGCCGCCACAGCCACTCGCCCGAGGCGTTGTGCATCAGCAGCCCGTCGGAGTCGTGCACCTCCGGCCGGAAGTCGGAGAACCGCAGCGAGGAGTGCCGGCCGTACCAGTACATGCTCGTCAGCGGCGCGATCCCCAGATGCGCGACATTCGTGCGGGCATAAACCGCCACGCGGTTCTCCATCACCGTGACCGCGCCGGGGCGGATGACGAACTCGCCTGCGCCGGCCAGGCTCGGGCTGTCAAAGAGCCCGTACACGCGGATGAAATCATCTTTGGGCTCGGGACGGCAGATCCAGAACTCGCGGAAACGCGGGAACTCCTCGGGCCCCGGTCCGCCGCAGTTCACCGCGACCGTGCGGGCCGAAAGCCCGTAAACCTGCCCCTTGGCCAACACCCGGAAATAGGTGGCCCCCTGAAACACCGCCAGCTCGTCGAGATAGTCGGGCCGGTTCAGCGGGAAATGGATACGGAACCCCGAGAACCGCATGCCGGCCGCATCGATCTTGCCGACCTGATTGGTGCCGAAGTCGAAGAGCTCCTGATCGTATCTGACAGCGGTCACCCGGCCGTCATTCACAACATTCACATCCACCGGGTCGTTCTGGATCCAGCCGGGATGAAAAAGGTGAAGCTGAAACGGAATGTGGTCGTACCGCCAGATCGCCTTGCGGGGATTGAAACGGATGTCCCGGTACTGGTCGTAGGTCATCTGACGAACCGCTTTCGAGGGTTCGCGACTCCAGTCCCTGTAGGGGGCCGCAGCCACTTGCGCGGCTTTGGACTTGACCTGTTCGAAACCGGAGAAAGCTTCGCCCGCTCGCACAGAAAGCCCAAGAAGACCACAGACCAGCACCGTCATCCAGCAGCAAAAACGAGTTCTCATAAATTTGTCCTGAGTTTAGCACACCCCTCGTGCCGCCGCAATCCCATTGCGCTTTAAACGGGGGTTTCCGCCTCCCGCGCCGCGCTTGTGCTTGCATCGCCCACCTGACCCCGTTATCCTGTTACGCGTTCAGGCACCGTGTGCCCGCCCCTTCCCCACTTATGAAAAACGCTTTCCTCGCCTCCGAATTCAAGCCCGTGCCGGCCAAGGCCGCCGCCTTCCACGTCATTCCCGCCCCCATGGAGCTCAGCGTCTCCTATGGCCTTGGGGCGCGCCGGGGGCCGCAGGCCATCCTCGGCGCCTCGCAGCAGCTCGAGGCGTGCGACGGCGAGGGCCGCGCCAGCGCCGCCAACATCCACACGCAGAAGCCCGTGTCGCCCCGCCTGAAGAAACCCGGCGCCTGGGTCGACGCCATCCAGGCGCGTGTCGCGCAGGCGCTCGACTGCGGCGCGGTCCCCGTCGTGCTCGGCGGCGAGCACACCGTCACGCTGGGCGCGGCCCGCGCGTTTCACGCGGCGGGCGCGGAGATCGGGTTCATCCAGTTCGACGCGCATGCCGACCTGCGCGACACCTACGAGGGCTCGCCCCTGTCGCACGCCTGCGTCATGCGCCGCGTGCATGAGCTCGGGTTCCCCTGCCTCCAGATCGCGACGCGCGCGGTCTCGCAGGAAGAATGCGCCTACCGCGCGGCCCATCCCAAGACCCTCACGGCCTTTGACGCGCGCGTGATCGCCGACGGCAAGATGACCCGCCATTTCATTCCCCGCCGCTTCCCGAAACAGGTTTACGTGACGTTCGACGTGGACGGCTTCGACCCCACCGTCATGCCCGCCACCGGCACGCCCGTTCCCGGAGGTCTCTTCTGGTACGACGTGATCCGCATGCTGCGCAGGATCGCGGCCACGCGGCAGATCGTCGGCTTCGACGTGGTGGAACTCGCCCCGATCAAGAGCCTGCACCACGCGGACTTCACCGCCGCGCTCCTCGTCCAAACCCTCATGGGGCTGACCGCGCTGCCTTGACACAGGCTGCCGCAGCCCCGCCCCCCTCATCCAATCCCTTAACTCCCCCTCCCCACCTCCTATGGCTCTTCTATCTTTACGCGATATCAGCATCCAATACGGCGGACCTGCGGTGCTCGACTCGGTCAGCCTCAGCATCGAACCCGGCGACCGTGCCTGCATCACCGGACGCAACGGCGAAGGCAAATCCACGCTGCTCAAACTGATCGCCGGGCTGATCCGGCCAGACTCCGGCGAGATCATCCGCCAGCCGGGCCTCCGCATCGCCTACCTCACCCAAGACGTGCCCGACGACATGGAGGGCACCGTCGCGGAGATCGTGGAGCAAGGCGTGGGCAACCTGACCGACGAGACCCACCATCCGGGGGGCGCCCGCTTTCTCTCGCAGCTCGGGCTCGAAGGCGACACGCCGTTCAACACCCTGTCGGGCGGCATGCGCCGCCGCGTCCTGCTCGCACGCGCCCTCGTCGCCGACCCGCACCTGCTCCTGCTCGACGAGCCCACGAACCACCTCGACATCGACTCCATCGAGTGGCTCGAAACGTTTCTCCAGAGGTGCCGCTGCGCCTGCCTCTTCGTCACCCATGACCGCGCTTTTCTCAAACGCGTCGCGGGCAAGGTGCTGGACCTCGACCGGGGCCAGCTCGCCGGCTGGGACTGCAACTACGCCACGTTTGTCCAACGCAAGCAGGACCTGCTGAACGACGAGGCGGTGTTCTGGGAGCGCAAGACCAAGAAGCTCGCCCAAGAGGAGGCGTGGATCCGGCGCGGCGTCAAAGCCCGCACCACCCGGAACGAAGGCCGTGTGGCCGCCCTCCTCAAGCTGCGCGAGGAGTTCAGGCAGCGCCGCACTCAGTCCGGCGTCAGCCGCCTCCAACTCGACGCGGGAGGGTCTTCAGGCGAACAGGTGCTGAAAATCAACAACGTCTCTTTCGCCTACCCCGGCTCACAACCGATCATCCGCGATTTCTCCGCCAAGGTCCTGCGCGGCGAGCGCATCGGGCTGATCGGCCCCAACGGTTCCGGCAAGACCACCCTGCTCAATCTGCTGTGCGGCCGCCTCACCCCCTCGCACGGCAGCGTCACCGCCGGCGCGCGCGTGCAGCTCGCCTTTTTTGACCAGCTCCGCGCGCAGCTCGACCTCAACGCCTCCGTGCTGCACAACCTCGCCGACGACAAAGAGGAGGTGGTGATCGGCGGCGTGCGCAAACATGTCTACGGGTACCTCGAAGATTTCCTCTTCACCTCCGACCGCGCCCGCACCCCCGTGAAAGCGCTCTCCGGCGGCGAGCGCTCCCGCCTGCTGCTGGCCAAGCTTTTCCTGCAGCCCGGCAACCTGCTGGTGATGGACGAGCCCACCAACGACCTCGACGTCGAAACGCTCGAGCTGCTCGAGGAGCAACTTCTCGGGTACGCCGGAACGCTCCTGCTCGTGAGCCACGACCGGACGTTCCTCGACAACGTGGTCACCAGCACCTTCGTCCTGGACGGCAAAGGCGGCGTCGGCCTCTACCCGGGCGGCTATGCCGACTGGCTGACGCAGCGCCCGGCCCCGGAGCCCGGAACACCGGTCAAACCGGACAACGGCGTGGTCCGTACGCTGGCCGCAGCCCGGAAGCCCGACCGGCTCAGTTACAAAGACCGCCGTGATCACCAAGAGCTGCCCGCACGCATCGAAGCGCTCGAAGCCGAGATCGCCGCACTCCACGCGGCCCTCTGCGATGTCGCCCTTTATCAGAAATCGCCCGGCAGCGGCGATGCGGCCAAGAGCCGGTTGCCGAAGGCGGAAGCGGAGCTCGAAAGCGCCTTCACCCGCTGGGCGGACCTTGAAGAGCGGGCCGCCCGCCTGCAAGGCCAGAATTGACCCCTTCCCGGGAATGTGCGAAGATTTGCCGTGTTTTCTTCGGGGTGCGGCGCTCCCGGCCGGATTCTTGTCCAGCGGAAGTGTGTGCGTCGAGCATCTGCGGAAGCCCGTTGTCATTCCCATGCGAAATCCTGTAAAAAAAGAGCCTGCTGCACAGCGTCTGAGTCCCCAATGTCTCATGGCCTTAGGATTCTTGTTCGCCATCCTGCTGGGCACCCTTCTGCTGACCTTGCCCGCCGCCAATGCCAACGGCCTGCTGAGGGCCCCCGTCACGGCGCTTTTCACCGCCACGAGCGCCACCTGCGTGACCGGTCTCTCGGTCATCGACATCGGCACCGAACTCACCCTGTTCGGCCAGCTTGTGGTCCTGACCCTCATCCAGCTCGGCGGGCTCGGCATCACCACCTTCGGCACGTTCCTCCTCGTCCTCGTCGGCCGGCGGCTCAGCGTCCAGAACGAATTCGTCCTGATGAACGCCTACGGCGTCGAGGAGGTCAAGGGCGTGCGCTCCCTGCTGCTCTGGACCATGGCCTTCACCTTGCTTTTCGAGGGCGTAGGCACCTTTCTGCTGTGGCTGCGCTACCTCCAGCCGCCCCCCGGCATGGACCTTTCCCACGCTCCGGGGACCGCCCTTTACTATGCCGCCTTCCACGCGGTCAGCGCATTCTGCAACGCGGGCTTTTCCCTGCACCGCGACAACCTGATCCCCTTCCAGAGCGACCCGTTCTACTTAGGCGTCATCGACCTGCTGATCGTCTCCGGCGGCCTCGGGTTTCTCGTGCTCTACAACATCATCACCATCAAGTTCTGGCGCTCCAACCTGAAAACCCGCGGACGCATCACCCTGCACACGAAAATCGTTCTCCTCGCCACCCTCCTGCTCGTTTTGGTCGGCACCGTGTTCTTCATGGCGCAGGAGTGGTCGAACACGCTGAAAAACCTGCCTCTCACCGACAAAATCTGCTGCTCGTTTTTCCAAGCCATCACGCCGCGCACAGCGGGCTTCAACGTCGTCCCGATGGACCAGGTCAAGGAGATCACACGCTTCAGCACCTCCCTGCTGATGATCGTCGGCGGCTCGCCCGGCTCCTCCGCGGGCGGCATCAAAACGACCACCTTCTTCGTGCTGGTCATGACCATCATCGCCATGTGCAAGAACCGCCGCGAGACCGTTCTCTTCTCGCGGACCATCCCGAACGCCGTCGTGCGCGAAGCCATCGTCATCTTCCTGCTCGCCATCTCGCTCATCCTCACCGCGTTCGGCATCCTGCTGTGGACCGAATTCCCGCAGCAGCCCGGCGACGCCTCCAAGCTGCTCTTCGAAACCATCTCCGCCGCCGCCACAGTCGGCCTCTCCATCAACCACACGGGGACATTGTCCACCGCCGGCCGATGCGTTATCATTGTCTGCATGTTCGTGGGCCGCCTCGGCCCGCTGGCCGTGGCGCTCCTCATCGGCAACCGCGACGAAAGCCAGCGCATCCGCTACCCCCAGGAAGAAATCGTCGTGGGATAAGACCACGAAGTGCCCATGCCAAAACGTGTAATCCGTAACGTGTAACCTGTAACCCCCCAACGCTCATGACCCAACATCTCGACACCCTCTGCGTGCAAGAAGGCTGGCAGCCCAAAAACGGCGAGACCCGCGTGCTGCCCATTTTCCAGAGCACCACGTTCCGCTACGACAGCAGCGAACATGTCGGCGACCTTTTCGATCTCAAGGTCCCCGGCCATTTCTACACGCGCCTCAGCAACCCGACCGCCGAAGCCGTGGAGAAAAAAGTCGCCGCGCTCGAAGGCGGCGTCGGCGCGATGCTGACGTCCTCCGGCCAGGCCGCCTCACTCATCACGGTCCTCAACCTCTGCAACAGCGGCGACCACTTCATCGCCTCCGAAGCCCTCTACGGAGGCACCACCAACCTTTTCAACATCACCCTCAAAAAGCTGGGCATCGAAGTCACCTTCGTCGACCCGCACGCCACCGAGGCCGAAATCCAAGCCGCCTTCCGGCCCGCCACCCGCGCGGTCTTCGGCGAGACCGTCGCCAACCCCGCGCTCACGGTCTTCGACATCGAGAAGTTCGCGCGCGTGGCGCACGCCAACCAGGTGCCGCTGGTCGTCGACAACACCTTCCCGACGCCCGTCCTCTGCCGCCCCTTCACCTTCGGCGCCGACATCGTGATCCACTCCACCTCCAAGTACCTCGACGGCCACGCCGTCGCCTTGGGCGGAATCATCGTGGACAGCGGCCGGTTCGACTGGGCCGCCAGCGGAAAGTTTCCCGGCCTCACCCAGCCCGACCCTTCCTATCACGGCCTGGTCTACACCGAGGCCTTCGGGGCCGCCGCCTTCATCGTCAAGGCCCGCGCCCAGCTCATGCGCGACCTCGGCAGCGCCCCCTCTCCCATGAACGCCTTCCTCCTCAACCTCGGCATCGAGACCCTCCACCTGCGCATGGAGCGCCACTGCCGCAATGCCGAGACCGTGGCCGCTTTCCTGGAGAAACACCCCGCCGTCTCGTGGGTCAACTACCCCGGGCTGCCCGGCTCGAAAGACGCGGCCCTCGTGAAAAAATACCTGCCGCGCGGCACCTGCGGCGTCATCTCCTTCGGCGTCAAAGGCGGGCGCCAGGCCGCCGTCCGCTTCATGGACAAGCTCCGGCTCGCCGCGATCGTCGTCCACGTGGCCGACGCCCGCACCGGCGTGCTCCACCCGGCCAGCACCACCCATCGCCAGCTGACCGACGAGCAGCTTGCCGCGGCGGGCATCAGCCCCGAACTCGTCCGCCTGTCGGTGGGCATCGAACACCCGGACGACATCCTCGCCGACCTCGACCAAGCCCTTTCGTAAGGGCACGGCATGCCGTGCCTTCACCTCCAACCCCGGAAACGCGTATGAAACGTATCGGCATCATCGGCGCAGGCCGCTTTGGCGCGTCGCTCGCGGAGAGCCTCGCGGAGCGCGGCGCGGAAGTCCTGTTGATCGACCAGAACCGAGAGATCATCCAGGAGTTCTCGGAATTCGTCACCAAAGCCGTGGAGGGCGATGCCTCGAACTCGCGCACCCTCGAAGACGCGGGCTTCCAGGAGTGCGACGTGGTGGTTGTCGCCATCGGCTCCAACCTCGAAGGCAGCATCATGGCCACCGTGAACTGCAAGGAACTCGGCGTGCCGACCGTCGTCGCCAAAGCCAACTCCGACATGCACGGCAAGATCCTCAAACGCGTCGGCGCCGACGTGGTGGTCTACCCCAACCGCGACCGCGCCCAACGCCTTGCCCGCACCCTGCTCTCGAAAGGCTCCGTGGACCTCTTCGAAATTTCCGACGGCTTCAGCATCGCCGAGATCGACGTCCCGGAGTCGCTCAAGAACAAGAGCCTCGCCGAAGCCGAGGTGCGCAAGAATTTCGGCGTCACCGTGCTCTGCGTCCGCCGCCTCGCCGAGGACCCCGCCCAGCCGCGCGCCATCATCATCCCCACCGCCGACGAGGTGATCCTGCCCGACGACAAGCTGCTCATCTTCGGCCTCGACAAGAAGATCGACACCCTCGCGCAAGACACCTAGGAGAAGTGCGGGCGTGCACTCATGAGCGAATGAACTCTTTCCTCCACCTCTTCGGCCCCGTTCCCTCGCGCCGCTACGGCCGCTCGCTCGGCGTCGACCTCGCCGTGCCCAAAACCTGCACGCTCAACTGCCGGTTCTGCCAGCTCGGCCCCACCCCCCGGACCACCGTCACCCGCACCGCCGAGCCGCCCATCGCGGACGTCCTCGCCGAGCTGCGCCTGTGGTTCGCCTCCGGACAGTCCGCCGACTTCATCACCGCCTGCGGCTCGGGCGAGCCCACCCTGCACACGCGGTTCGGCGACCTCTTCCGCTTCGCGCGCGCCGAAACCCCTTGCCGCTCGCTCCTGCTTTCCAACGGCTCGCTGTTCCACCTGCCCGACGTGCGCCGCGACGCCGCCCTCGCCGATGTCGTCAAGGTTTCGCTGCACGCCTGGGATCAGGCCTCGTTCGAACGTGTCACGCGCCCTCACCCGTCGCTCCGCTTCGACGCCCTCATCGAGGGCTATCGGGCGTTTCGCCGGCAGTTCGCGGGTCGCCTCGACCTCGAGGTCTTCATCGTGCCCGGCATCAACGACGCGCCGGAACAGGCGCAGCGGATCGCCGACCTCGCGCAGAGCTTCTCGCCCGACACCATCACGCTGAACACCGCCGTGCGGCCGCCCGCCGACAGCGGCGTCACCGCCTGCGCACCGGAAACGCTGCGCGCCCTCACGCTCCTTTTCGGCCCCGCCGCCCGCGAAAGCGGCGCGGAGCCCGAGACCGCGCCCGGAGAGCTGACCGACGACGCACTCGTCGCCCTGGTCAGCCGCCACCCGGTCTCGCTGCACGCGCTGGCGGCCACGTTCCACACCTCCGAAGCGGATATGCGGGCCTTTCTCGAACCCCTCGAGCGCCGGCGCCGCCTGCGGCTCTTCGAAGCCAACGGAACGCTTTTCGCCGGGCCCTTCTGACCCGCCTGCGCCGGGCTCCGTCAAAGCGCGCCCAAAAGCGCCCCGATGGCCGCGCCCCCGAGCAAGACATAGACGGGCGAGGTTTTCGTGAACGCCGTGAGCGCGAAAGCCGCCGCCACAAGCGCGAGCGCCCTCAGGTCGGGAACCTGCTCCAGAAGGTCGCGGAACGTGTCGCCCCACACGCAGTTCATCACCAGCAGCGCCGCCGCGTTGAGCACCAGCCCCGTCACCAGCGGCCGCAGGATGTCGAACACCCGCAGCATGCAGGGATGGCTGCGGTTCCGGTTCCAGAACGCGCCCAGCAGGTTGACGCACAGCAGCGACGGCGCGCACACCGCCAGCGTGCCCACCAGCGCGCCCGCCACGGCCAGCCAGACCGAACCCGGATAGGCCGTCCCGAGCACACGGTACCCCACAAACGTCGCGGTGTTCACGGACATCGGCCCGGGAGTCATCTGCGCGATGCCCAGAATGTCGAGGAACTGCCGGTTGTCCAGCCACCCGCGGCTCACCATCTCGTGCTGGATGATCGGGATCATGGCCAGCCCACCCCCGACCGTCAGGAGGCCGATCTTGAAAAACGCATAGGCCAGTTTGAAGAAAAGATTCATGCCTGAAACAACAGGTCCCTGCCCCGTTCCGCTTAACGCTTCTGCATCACCGCAACCGCATGCCACAGCACCCCGCCGGCCACCCCCGCGAAAATGACCTTCACCGCGCTCACGCCGCACCCGAACACGAGCGCGGCAACCAGCAGAGAAACGCAAAGTCCCAGCCGCGTCTTCCGGCTGCGGTCAAACAGGGTATACGCCACGCCCAGCATCAGGCCCGCCACGGCCGGCCGCAGCCCCGCCATCGCATCCGCCAAATACCGGTTGCCCGCCATCCGGTCGACCGCGACCGCATACGCAAGAATCACGAAGAACGGCACACAGACCACGCCGGCGGTCGCCGCCACCGTTCCCCAAAAGCCTCGTAGCCGATGCCCGATCAGCATCGCGGTGTTGATCGCCACCACGCCCGGCACCAGTTGCGCCATCGCGTAGTATTCCGCCATCTCGTCAAAGCGGCACCACCCGCGCCGGTTCACCACCTCGCGCTCCAGCAAGGGCAACATCGCATACCCGCCGCCAAACAGCACCGCGCCGACCTTCGTGAAACTCACGAAAATCTGCGTCAGCCTCGCCGGTTTCGCATCCGTTGCCATTGAACGCCGTACCCTCAACTCCTGCGCGGCTTTCTCCCGACGGCCGCGCACGCCGCGTGTTTCGGAAACGAACAATACCACGGGCCTCGTTTCCGTTCAAACGCAAAGACAGGATGATAACGACGACAACGCCGCGGCCGCGCAATAAAACTCTCAACGCTCAACGTTCAACGCTCAATTTAGAAGTTACCCTCTTCGTTCATTCCCGCCCCGCAGATGGCTGGCTTGTCAATTCTGAACCTCACCAGACGGAAGTTCTTTCTATCCTCAACGATAAGCCACTTCCCCTGCCTTGCGACTTTGCCGGGTTCAAGACCACCCGGAACCTCCGTGGAAGAAAGCAGGCCCGGCAGTTCTTGCGAAGGGTTTCCAACGGAAATCTCCGTGCAGAGATTTGTGGACACCCGTTCCCAATGTTTCCGATTAAAGACGTAGGCCGGCGGCAAAAAAGGCTTGAAGCGCCATAATCCGAGTTTGCCTGCGGCGACGAGCAGGTTGTCCCCGTCCGGAACCAGATCGTACGGTTTCTCCGTCCAACCGCCGTTCACCCGGAAGATGGGGTCGTCGGAGGAGGCGAACGGCCCCGTTTCGTCCTCATCCAAGAACATCCACCGGATCGTTCCGCCCATCGACAGATACACGTACCGGCCGTTCACCGCGAGAGCCGTCAGCGGGCGTATGCCGCCCAGGCGCTTCCGGAATCCCGTCTCACCCGGCTCCTTCACGTAGAGTCCCTGGCTCGTCCCGATGTACTCCCGATCCCCTTGTTTCGCATAGCCGCACGTGAAACGTTCCTTTCCGGCACGGAAGACGTTTCCTTGTGCTCCCGCGAGGTTCGCCTCCATCCGCACGACCGTCGGCGTGCCGCAGTGATAGAGTTCGCCGCCGGACTTCCGGAAGAACCCGAACCCGCACCGCGCCGGCCAACCGTGTCCCGTCACCTGCGTGCCGTCCGCCTTGAACCGGTAGATGCGCAGATCGGGATAATACGACACGGCAACGAGATCGCCGGAATCAGGCAAGAACCCGAGCCCGACGATTTCGCTTTTTTCGCGCCGTTCGGGGAGCGGAAAAAGCTCGCCTCGCTCTGCGCCCTTTTCGTCCAGCGCGAGAAGCGCGTCGCGTTTCTTGTCGTACGTGACGTACTTGCCCTTCACGGCGAACGGATGCCCGGGATCGTCCGGCACCACGGCCGCGAGGTCGAAACGGAAATCCGGCGCCCCGATCACGTGTTTGAACGCGAGTGTCGCCGGGTCGAGTTCCCAGACATCGTGCTGGCCGAGCGCACGGAAGGTCTTGCCGTCCCAGTCGAGAAAACCGCCTTGCATCCGCACGCCCGTCCGGATGATCTCCCCGTCCTTCAGCTCGTACAGTTTTCCGTCGTCGCCTCCGAAGAACACCCGCCCTCCCGGCCCGTCCGCCAGAAAGGACACGCCGGTGAATTCGAGCGGCGCTTCCCCCTTCGCCGCGCTCTGTCCCATCACCCCGTGGAACTGAATCGACGCCGCCAAGAAAAAGCCAATCACTTGATCGTCCCCCAGCCGAACTTTTTCGGCGCGGCCTGTTTAAGTTCGAATCCCTTCGATTCCTTCAGGGAGCGATTGCCCGGTTCCCGGTCGTTGAATTGGAACGCGAACCGGAACGTGTCGCCCGGCTTCGGTGCGGACAGGTTGAGGAACGTCCATGGAACGGACGCGCGGTACCGGAACCCCTTCGCGGTCTTCTCCACCGTCAGCGGAGCTTCCTTCAAATCGATCTGACCCGCGAGATGGGTGTCGCACGGGAAGCGCTTCGGATCCCACGTGATGGTGCGGTACATCTCGGGGCCGTTCGGCGTCAGAGCGAACGTGATTTCACTTTTCGCCTCGGCCGCATTGTCCGCGAGGTCGTTCTGCGTGCGCGTTTTGAGCGCGCTTTTCGCGAGACCCACCTGCACGCAGTCGCCCTTCCAGCTGTCCCATCCCGTCCAGCCGTTCGTGGGCGTCGGGTCGGGAATGAAGAGGTCGAACGTCAGGAACCGCGCGTCATGGCCGAGCGACACCGTCTTGCCTCCGTCGAACGCGAACGAAGAAGGGACGGGGAGAAAATTGAACGAATCCGCCGCCGTCGCCACCATGCCCTTCTCCGGCACGACGCGCGCCTCGACGTCGAAGAACACCGTCGGATCGGGCGTGAACCCGTCGAACGCGACTTCGACACGTTGCGTCTGCCGCGCCGTGAACGAAACGCTCTTCTTCACCCGCGCATCGGGTTCGCCCGGGATCCGCGTCTCAAGCGCGACCACCCGCGGTTCGTCCGCGCGGTTTTCGAGCGTGACGGCCACGCCGGGCCCGCCGGACGCGAACGACGGCGCGAGGCCGGTGATCCCCACGGGCGCGCGGTCCGAAGCCGACGTGTATTTCCGCTCGCCCCATTTGAGTTCCGTCTGCGCCGCCTTGCCCCAGACCGCGGGATCCGCATCCAGAATGTACTGCGGATATTCAGAGAGGGCGAGTTTCAGGGTGCCGCCGGCCGTCTTCCTCCGCGTCACGTTGCCCATCACGTCCGCAACGTCGATCGCGCCGCGTCCGACGGGAATCTCGACTTCCGTCCCGCGTTCACCCCAGTCCCAGAGCGCGATCACGCAGTGTGAATCATCCTTGTCCGCGAAGGCGTAACCGAGCACGGTCTCGCCGAGCCATTCAATCGGGCATGTCGGACGGTGTCCTTCCGTAAGACGTCCAAACGCCGCGAGCGCGCCGAAGACGGGCCGCGGCTGCACCTCCCTCGGCCCCCACCGGTGCTTCGGATAGAGCGGGTTGTAGCACACGCCGTAGTCCCCCTCGGACTGGTCGTTCGCGTCCGCGCCGAAATCGTAACCGTAGAACGGCAGATTCCAGAGGAATCCCTCGCCGAAGAGGATGAGGTTCTGGCGGAGTTGCCCCGTGAGTTTCGTCTTCTCTCCGAGCGGCGAGTTGGGCTCGTTGAAGCCGCTCTCCGTGCCGATCATCGGGACGTCGCGCCCCATGTACTCGCGGAGCATGCGCTTGAGCGAACGGACTGTGTCCACGAGTCCGTTCACCTCCGGCGGCGCCGCGATATACGGATGCACCGCGAATGCGTTCATATACTTGGCGAGCCCCAGGTCGAAGAGCGACCGCAAGAACGCGAGGTCGTTGATCCCCGCCGAAGTCGGCGCACCCACGTAGGCGTCCGGATCGAGTTCGTGAATCACCTCCCAGGCGATCCGGTGCACGTTCACCAGGGTCTCCGCGTTCGGGGTATAGAGATTCGCCTCCCATGTCGGCTCGTAGAAACGGCGCTCCTGCTTTCCGCCGCCCGCGGCCACAGCCGCCTTCACGTATTCGGTCACGTCCGCGCGGTATTTTGCCTGAACGGCCCCGTTTGTGAGGACGCTCTGCCAGAAATCCGTCCCCTTGTTGAACGAGTGGAGGTTCGCCACGACGAAACGGTCCTCGGACGGTTTCCGCGCGTCGCCCAGCCCGCCGCGCTGGTACATCCACGAATAATTGCCGCCGTGCAATCCCAAGAACGCGTCCCAGGGGGCGATGTCCGGCATCCCGGACGGATCCGCGAGGACCGCGTACGTGAACGCGCCTTTCGGCACGGTCCCCCGTTTCGGAAGTTCGAGACCGGCAGCGACAGGTCGGACGAGATACACGCCATACCGGCCGGACGGAAGGATGAACTCGCCTCGCCATTCGCCTTTCGCGTCCGCGACGATTTCGCCCGACACCATCGCCACGCGGTTCGTGTAGGTGAAGTCGTAGACATCCAACCGGACCGGTCGCTTCTCGCCGGCGGCAAGCCCCTTCGCCGTCAGAGTCGCCTTCGCCTCATGTCCGGCAACGAAGAAATTATTGGAGGGATTCGACGTCACGGCGGTCAACGCCGCGGCTAGGAACGGAAGTGCGAAAAATGCCATGGTGCGGCGCTCCGGTCAGTAGACGCTTAGCAGGGTGGTCCCATTATGCGGGGGGCGGGCAAAACGAGTCAACTCCGAAAACCCAGCTAACCAGGGCCGACGCATCTTAAACTGACTCAGTAGATCAGAATTGCGTTTTTGGAACGGATTAAGATTATGATTACGATTACGGTTCTGGCCTCTTCGTAATCTTAATCATGCCCGTCATCGTAATCCGTCAAGTCGACTCTCGCGGTCTTTTACTCGCAGACTCCTGACACAGGTAAGGCGAGATCAATTGGCCACTATCGCAGGCGAAATGCCGTGCAGGTAAGAATTTAGATGCGTCGGCCCTGCCCGTACTTTAGAACCTCCTCCCATTTTACCCTCGCCATACCCCTTTTCTGGTGGTAACCGGAAGAGAGCTGCACACCCATCTTGAGGACAAAGAGAAGCCGTCCAGAGAAATGCGTACTGATGGAGGACGCCGATCGTGGCGTGAATCCTGTGTTGTCTGACCAGCTTTCGTGGGGTACAATTCGTCGGTGTTAGGCCAAGTTCGAACCAGAGCCTGCAAGTGTTTCAAAATCATGGCGAAACGACTTTATACGACACGCGTCAAAACCAAAGGAAAGGGACATGCTCGCGAGGCATGTGATTTCTTTCCCGTAACCGAGTTCTTTGCCGGCAGCGGGCTGGTTACGGAGGCGCTGAAGGATTCCTTTAACGTTGTATGGGCGAATGACATATGCCCGCGCAAAGCAAGCGTCTATGAAGCCAACCACGGCAAGAGTCATTTCCATCTCGGGTCTATCCATACTGTGCGAGGCGCGGACCTGCCTAATGCGGTACTTTCTTGGGCGAGCTTTCCGTGTCAGGATTTGTCTCTCGCCGGCAAGATCGTTGGCATTCATTCAGAGCGAAGCGGTCTCGTATGGGAGTGGCTGCGTGTGCTTGACGAGTGCGCAAACCCTCCCCCGGTTCTTGTCGCGGAAAATGTGGTGGGGCTGGTCTCTTCTCATGGGGGCCAAAACTATTTGCGTCTGCACGAGGCCCTGTCCGCCCGGGGTTATGCCGTCGGCGCGGTTATGCTCGATGCCGTCAACTGGGTACCGCAGTCACGTCCGCGCGTTTTCGTCATTGCTATTTCGAATCAGGTCGCAATTCCGGAGTCATTGCGACAGCAGACGCCAGGCTGGTGTCATTCTGATGCGATTCGGGCCGTTGCAGCGAAGTGTAAAGAGGATTGGGTCTGGTGGAGGATACCCAAACCTCAGCGTCGATCCAAAGGTCTTTCAGACATACTGGAGTGGGCCGCGCCAGAGGATGACGCGCCGCGCCGGAACCGTCTATTGGGCATGCTCTCGCCCGCACACAAGAAAGCACTTTATGAACTGGCGTTCACAGGACAAGCTGTTTTCCCGGGCTACAAACGAACCCGAAACGGCCGACAGACGCTGGAGATCAGGTTTGACAACATCGCGGGCTGCCTGCGAACGCCGGAGGGAGGAAGCAGCCGGCAGAATGTCATATTGAGAGATTCGAAGGGAGCACTTAAGACCCGATTGCTGACGGTGCGTGAAACCGCACGCCTAATGGGAGCGCCTGAATCGTATAAACTCCCGGGGTCGTACAATGACGGCTATAAAGCCATGGGCGACGCCGTTGCGGTGCCCGTGGTTCGTTGGCTAGCTCGGCAATTGCTCGAACCGCTCTGTCGCTCGACGATAAAGAAGGACAATTACTATGCAGTCGCTCAATAGTAAACTCGAGGTTTTTGCCACACAGGAAAAAATGACCGGTAAGGGCGCGATTTGCTTGGCCCTTGTGGTCACACGTCACGCAAAGGAAATGGGGCTACCGTTAAACCCCGCAAAGCTGCTGACGGACAAGAGCGGGCAAGTGCTTGGCTTGGGGAAAGGAGCTGTGCAATCAATTTTGGCTGATCATGGCATAGCCAGAGTGCTGGCTGAGGAAGGCGGACGAACGAGCCGAGGTAGCATCGGCAACATGCAGACCTACGTAGGGTTTCTGAACAAGATCGTGAAGACAGCCCAAGATCTGGAGGAGATCGAAAATTGGTGGGTTGACAGAGTAAGGAGGTTCTTCGAGGCGAAGCCCATGGTCTTTCGGCTCGATGCAAAATCATCCTTGCGCGCCACAGTCCGTGACCTTCTCAAGCAAGCCGAACAGCACCAGAAGGAAGACGTCGGCACCATGTTCTTGGGCGCAGTGCTGCAACATCTTGTCGGGGCAAAACTTGAACTCGTGCTTGGGAACGAGGTCGAGTGTCACGGTGCTTTTGTCGCCGACAGCGTTACGGATCGACCGGGCGATTATCTGATTGAGGATGTCGTGATCCACGTGACAACCAGCCCCGGCGAGGCCCTGTTACGCAAGTGCTCAGACAATCTTGACCACGGGCTCCGACCGTTGATAATCACAACCTTCCGAAATGTCGCCGTAGCTGACACTATGGCCGAAAATGCGGGGTTGGCGGGACGCGTGGAAATTTTCGATGTCGAACAGTTCGTTGCTTCCAATATTCTTGAATTGTCGAAGTTCAAGGCGTCCGGACGAAAGGTTACGGTGCAGGATTTGATCGTGCGCTACAACCGACTGGCCGAGTGCGAAAACAATCCGGGACTGCTGATCAAAGGTGATTGATCGATAAGGAGTAGTGCTCGCGGCCCACCAGGCTCCATGCCGCCCACCGCAAGCTCGATGCCGCCGTGGCAGCCGCCTACGGCTGGCCCGCCGACCTCACCGACGACGCCATTCTCGAACGCCTGCTGGCTCTGAATCTGGAACGGGCGAAAACTTGAGCCGACTGTCAGCCGTTCTCCAAATACTCGCGCTGCTCCTCGGCCTATTCACGCGAAAGCGCAAAATCAGTTTCAAGGCTCAGTTTTTTCTACAGAAGATCCACTCAACACGTCGTCTTCCCGCCCCCGCCGAAGATCGGCCTCAGGTGCCGCTCGTAGAGGTTGCCGGTGACGTGCTTCGCCACGACCGCCTCGTTCGCCGCCAAGGCGTTCAGATACCGGTCCCCCAATTCCGCCGCCACTTTGTAGGCGACGTGGAGGAACTGCCGGAAGTCGGGGTTGAACTGCGCGTCGCCCGGCACATTCCGCAGCGCCGCCGCAAAGCGCCCGCCGTTCCACGCCGCGACCTCGTCGCGGCACGGCAGCCGGTCGGGCTTGACGTCGATCACCGTCGCATACGGCCCGCACAGCTCGTCGAAGCGCGACAAGGCCCGCGCGTAAATCTCCTTGGCGACCGCCAGCCCCTCGCCGCCCGCCACGGCAAGACCGGTCACCTCCTCCAGCCAGGTGGTGCCCGCCGTCTTCACATGCACGCCCGCGTCCCGCGCCTTCAGCGTCCGCGCCACGTGCGGGTAGAGCGAGAACTTGTCGCTGCCCGAGTGAATGCTCAGCTTCAGGTTCGCGGGCAGACCGAACCGCCTGACCGCATACCGGACCACGCAGACATCCGCGTCGAACTCGCGGCCGAAAACCGCGGGGTCGCCCACATAGTCCACGCCCTTGTTGAACCGCCCCGTGAATTTCGGCGCGATCGTCTGCGCCGGGATCTTCTCTTCCGCGATCGCCGCCAGAATCACCAACAGCATCACCGGCGTCTGCGGCAACAGCGTCTCGTCCATCGAGACCTCGGTCACGAAGTCGTCCGTGCCCTTCTCCTCGACGATATGCCGGTAGAGTCGTCCCGCCTGCCGGATCGCGAACAGGGTGCCGCGCACGATCTCGGCCAGCTGCGGGCGCGTCAGCGTCACCGGCTCCGCCAGCCCGTCGATCACATGCGTGCCGACCAGCGCCTCGTGCCGCGCCACGAATCCGTAGATCTCGCCCTCGTCCGTGGTCTCGCCGATGTAGTCCGCCACGTCCAGCGTGAAGAAATCCGAGGAGGCCAGGAAACCGTCCACATTCTTGAGGCTGATGTGGTCGGCATCGACGTAATACGGCGACTCCCAGCGGGCGGTCCGCACCGCCGCATCCGCCTCCAGCCGCACCGAGCCGGGCTGCGTGCCGACGATCGTGTGCTCGCGGTTGGACTTGTTCCAGACCGGCGCCACCACCACCCCTTCGCCTTGCGCCAGCAGCCGGAAGGCTTCGAGCTGGGCGTGCCCCTGCCGCCCGAACCGGTCCCCGACCCCCATCGAATAGTTCGCCAACTGTTTCATAATTATCCCTACACCTCTCGGCACACGGGCCTGTCAGACCCGCTCCGTAACCCGCATCGGCCCCGCCCGTCAGGAAGCCCGTAAACTGTGTTTTCACCGTATCAAAAACCGCCCGCAGGGCAAAGCCGATTTCTCAGACGGTCCGGCCATCGGCAATTCCATCCTTTTATTTTTGAATGCCCGATTCCCGAAAAGTCAACTCCGGCCGTGTTTGCCCTCGTGGCGGACGACACTCCGCCAGAAATCCCTGATGCGTGGGGCCGGAAAGTCTTGTATACTGGTTGAAATTGAGCCGTGGACTTCGTTTGGCAGAGGAGCTGGACTCCGGCCTCCGAAGCGCCGGCATGGTGAAGCATTTTGATTTCTGGAAGAAGGTGTATTCCCCCGATGGACCGGGCACCTACAGAGCAAGAGAATCTCCGTTCCCTGGGCCTATGGGGAACGGGCCGACTCTTGGCACGGGCGTTTTCCGAGCAGCGCACCTGCATGCGTGCGGTGTATGGAATAGCCGACGAGCTGATCCGCGCGCCCGACGGCACCGCGCCCGACTTCGAGGTGCGCCTGGGACAGGTCCCTCCCTCTTTTTTCACGCCGCGCAAGAACCTTTTCTCGACGCTGTTTTACTCCGTCTATCTGGTGCTGGACATCCCGAAGCCACGCCGGCTTTTGTACGGGAAGATGAACCACCTGTTCAGAATCTGGGTGACCAGCGCCGACAACCTGCTGGACGACGAGGACAAGTGCGTGCTGCCCCTGACGATGCCGGGCGCTTCGCGGGTCATGCGCGAGGTGGTCGCCATCATGGCGGCCGACCGGGTGCTCTGGCGCGTGCTGAACGAGGCCGTCGTCGACAAGGTGGTGACGGCCCGTCAGGCGGACGCGCTGGCCGCGCACTCGCTGCGCCGCCTGCTCCCGAGTGCGGCGCAGGAGGCCGGCGAAGAGGGCGGCGTTCTCACGCGCCCGCCACCCGAGTACGTGCTCGACACCCTCCACCTGCTTAAAACGGGCCTGCTGTTCGCGCTCCCGTTCCTGGGCGTGGACTTGGTCGAGCCCGCGGTCGAGCCCGAACGGGTCGCGCGGCTGAAACGCGCGCTCATGCTCTTCGGCGGCGGATGCCAGCTCCTGGACGACGTCCGCGACCTCGGACGCGACCTTGTCGAGCGCCGGCACAACTACGTCCTTTCCGTGCTGGCGCAGAAGTCCCCCGATGTGCTGAAGGCCTGGGCCGCCCGGAAAATCCGGCCGGGCGACCGGCTGTACCGTGAGACGCTGCCGGTCTGCGTGAGCGCGGTCCGCCTCGGCTTCCAGAAACTCGTGGACGCGTGCGTCGCCCTGCAGCAGGAGGGGGCGCTCCCGCTCAACGCGCCGGTCGCAAAAATGGCCGCGTCCATGTTCACCGCGCTTGATTTGGAGGACCTCGCCTATGTCGCCGCTTCTGTCGGATGAGCCTGCCCCGCAGACCCGCGGGCGGACGCTGGACCATGCGGCCGGCGTGTATGACCTGCTCGCCCCGGTCATGACCTTGGGGCAGGAGGGGCGTTACCGCCGTCGGGCGCTCCGCCTGCTCGGCCTGCGGGGGCATGAGCACATTCTGGACATCGGGTGCGGGACCGGGGTTCTGACGCGGCTCTTGGCGCGCGAGCTCGGCGACAAGGCGAACTCGCTGGTGGTCGGAGTCGACGCCGCGCCGAAAATGATCCGCGTGGCGCGGCAGCACGCGGCGCGGATACCGAACCTCCGCTTCGACGTCGGCGTCGCCGAGACCCTCCCGTATCCGGACGCCTCGTTCGACGGCGCGGTCTCCACCTTTTTTTATCACCACATCGACGCCGAGCTGAAGCGCCGTTCGCTGACCGAGCTGCGGCGGGTGCTCAAGCCGGGCGGGCGGCTGGTCATTGTGGATGTGGACGTGCCCTACACCTGGTTCGGACGGCTGTGCGCCTGGTCGGGCTATTGGCTTTTCAGGCAGGAGGAGATCCGCGAGAACATCCGGGGCGAGCTGCGCCGGGCTCTGGCGGACACCCCCTTCCGCGAGGTGCGGAGAGTGGCTCAGTACGCCGGGTATGTCTCGGTGTTCAACGTGGTTAACTAAGGAGGCCGGAATGAAGAGGCGTGTTCTGTTGGGTCTTGTGGCGTCGATCGGGTGGCTTGCGTGCGACAGCCGGGCGGAGGCCCCTGCGGAGGCGGCGCTCAAGGCCGCGGTCGAGTCGTATTTCAACGACCTGTTCCAGCGGCTGGGAAAGGCGGCCGGACAGGCTCCGACGGAGGCGACGTTCCGGGACGTGATGAAGCCCCAGATCGAAAAGGTCGACGGGCTGTTCGGCGCCACGCTGATCAACGCGGACTGGGAGATCCGTGCGGTCTATTTCAAGCGGGATTTCCTGGCGGTCGGGTTCAGCCTGAAAAAGGTCAAGGAGCTGGACGGATTCCGCGCGCTGATGGCCGAGAAACCGGCCCCGCAGCTCAGCGAGCCCGGCCACGGCAACATCGTGCAGCCGCGCCTGATCGCCCTGCGTTATCCGATGCTCAAAGACGGCAAGATGACCGGCATGGTCTCGATGATGATCCGGACCGAGAGCTTTCTGAAGGCGGTCGGGCTGAAAAACTGCAAGGCGTTTAAAATCGTCTGCCAAGGCAAAGACGCCGAAAGCGAAGGCACCCTCTCGGAGAAGCGCAGGGAGATCAAGCTGGCGCTGCCCTCGACCGAGTGGGTCATCCAGTACGAATAGCCGCCCGCGCCAACCGCTTAGGCCTCTGCGCCCGCACCGCCCAAGCCCCAGTTTTCGATCACGTAGTCGAGGTCCTTGTCGCCGCGGCCGCTGAGGTTCACCAAGATCGCGCCGCGCTTCATCTCGCGGGCTTTCGCGAGCGCGAAGGCCACCGCGTGGGAGCTTTCGATGGCGGGAATGATCCCCTCCAGCCGGCACAGCTTGAAGAACGCGTCGCGGCACTGCTCATCCGAGCAGGTGACGTACTGCACCCGGCCGGTGTCTTTCAGGTAGCAGTGCTCGGGGCCGACGCCGGGATAGTCCAGCCCGCTGGCGCAGGAGTAGACCGGAGCGGGAGAGCCGTCCTCGTTCTGCAGCAGATAGCACTTGAAGCCGTGGATGATGCCCTCGTGCCCGTAGGTCATGGTGGCGGCGTGCTCGCCGAGCTTCTCGCCGCGGCCCAGCGGCTCGACACCGTAGATGGCGCAGGGGTCGTTCAGAAAGCCCGAGAACAGCCCCATGGCGTTCGAGCCGCCGCCGACGCAGGCGCACACCGCGTCGGGCAGGTTGCCGGTCATCTCAAAAAACTGCTCGCGCGCCTCGATGCCCACGACCTTCTGGAAGTCGCGCACCATCATCGGGAACGGGTGCGGGCCCACCACGGAGCCGATGCAGTAGATCGCGTTCTCGTAATCGGCCAGATAGGCCTCGAAGGCCGAATCGACGGCCTCTTTGAGCGTCTTGAGCCCGTGCGAGACCGGCACGACGGTCGCGCCGAGCAGCTTCATGCGGCTGACGTTGGGAGCCTGCTTGACGATGTCCACCTCGCCCATGTGGATCTCGCACTTCAGCCCGAAATAGGCCGCCGCCGTGGCGAGCGCCACGCCGTGCTGCCC
>CAYZQL010000028.1:0-23098 GCA_964480555.1 uncultured Lentisphaeraceae bacterium
ACGATGTTCTTCCCGAGCGTCCGCAGCCACTGCTCCGTCGGCGCGTAGCGGACGTTGTTGCCGAGGTCGAGGTACGCCTTGACCTGGCTGCTGTTGAACGACCGCACGAAGGCCGCCGCAAACTCGGGCAGCACCCAGAGGTTATTCCAGACGTTTTCCAGCGCCACGGTCACGCCTTCGCGGGCGGCCACCGGGATCAGCTCCTCCACCGCCAGACGCGACAGCTCGGTGGCCTTGTTCTGCGCCTCGATGTAGGCCGCGAACGGAGCGTTGTCGCCTTCGGCCACCGACTTGACCTTCAGCGTCGCCGGGTCGAAATCGATTTTGAACTGCGACGGCTTAGGCATGCCTCCGCCCACCCGGCACGGCACCAGCAAGATCGCCGAAGCGCCATACGCCGCCGTCACCTGGATGAGGCGCTTCACGTCCTCGATCGAGCGGCGCCGCGCGGCCTCCTCAGCGTTGTTGAAGTCCGCCCATCCGCCCATGAAGGAGTGGATCTTGAGGCCGTGCTTCTCCGCCGTGAGACGCCCCTGCGCCGCCTGCTCGACGGTCACGTCCTTCTTGGTCAGCTCCATGCCGGGGAACCCCGCCTTGGCGATCCGCGCGCAGGTGGCCTCATCCGCCACGCCCGCGATCAGCGCCTTCTGCAGCTTCGTCGCGAAGGCGCTGCCCCCCGCACCCTCCGCCCTTAACGTGAAGGGCAGCCCCGACACCGCACCGGCCGCCGCCGCCATGCCCATGAAACCCCGCCTGCTGATTCTCCTCATCGCTCCTCCCCTGTTCGTAAAGCCAAAACCTAGACTGTCCAAAGTGTAGAGCTTCCCGCCCCTCCCTGTCAAACCGCGTTCGGCATTACTTCATCAGGAGCAGCGTGCCGCTGGGCACATCCAGGTTCACCCACACGGCTCCGTCTACGGCGGTCACGCTCGCGGCGGCGGTGCGGCCGATGCCCGTGACCCGCCACTGGCTCAAGTTCGACGCGTTCTCGATGTCGGTGTAGTACATCACCGGGAAGGATTTGAGGCGTGGCGAGCCCGGCATCTGGCTCGGCGAGGTCAGCCCCAGATCGACCGTGCCCGCGCCGGCCACGGTCAGTTTGCCCCAGACCTCCACGAGATCATTGGCACCGGGCGTCCAGTCGCAGACGTAGGTCATGTTCGTGCCCAGCGTCAGGTTGTCCGTCACCGTCAAGAGGGCGCCTGCCGGGCTCGACGGCGAATCCCCAGGGTTCAGCGCCACCTTCACCTGTGCCGTGCCGCTGCCGAGGCTGCCCTCGCCCGTCACCTCGGACACTTCTTGCGTCGCGCCGGCCAAGTTCAGAACGGCCCCCGACTGCACGCGCAGCAGAAAATCATACTGATCATTCGTATAATCGTCGAGCGTCCCGAAGAAGGTCCTGCTCCGGAGCGCTTGAACCCGCCGCACGCCTTTGTTACCCTCTCCGGCAACGGAGCGTGTCCCGACACGCGAAACTTGGAGTCCTGCCATGAAACCCGCCTTTCAAAAAATGCCCGGAAGCGGACGGCTTCTCGCCGCGCTGCTCCTGGCTCCGCTGGCCGCGCTGCATGCGGCCGCCCCGGCAAAGCCGTCCGGCAGGCCCAACATCGTCCTCATCCTCTCCGACGACATGGGCTACGCCGACACCGGAGCGTACGGGTGCAAAGATATCCCGACCCCGAACATCGACCGCATCGCCCTGTGGGGCGTGCGCTTCACCGACGCGTATGCGAATGGCGCGTTCTGCACGCCCACACGCTCGGCCCTGATGAGCGGGCGCTACCAGCACCGGCACGGCAACGAGGACCTCGCCGACCGCACCGGGCCGCTGCCGCTCGCGGTGCGGACGCTGCCGCAGCGGCTGCGCGCCGCAGGGTACACCACCGCGCTGGTCGGCAAATGGCACCTGGGTGCCCAAGCGGGGTTCACGCCCCTGGACCGCGGGTTCGACGACTTTTTCGGCTTCCACGGCGGCGGGCACGTTTATCTGCCAACGCCCGGCAGAAAGGGCGAATACGGCGCACCCCTCTTCCGTAACCGCGAACCGCTGTCGGAGCAGCGCTATCTCACCGACGCCTTCGGCGAGGAGGCCGGGGCCTTCATCGAACGCCAGCGCAACGCGACCCGGCCGTTCTTCCTCTACCTCGCCTTCAACGCCGTCCACACGCCGCTGCAGACGACCGAAACGTATGCGGCGCGCTTTCCCGGCATCACCGACCCCCGGCGCCGAACCTACGCCGCCATGCTCAGCGCCATGGACGACGCGGTCGGCCGGGTGCTGGCGAAGCTGGAGCAGACCGGAAAGAGCGGCACCACGCTCGTCATCTTCCACAACGACAACGGCGGCCCCACCACGCGCAACGCCGTCAACGGCTCGCGCAACACGCCCCTGCGCGGGTCGAAGGGCGAGACGTTCGAAGGCGGCATCCGCGTGCCGCTGATGATGCGGTGGCCCGGCGTGCTCGAGGCCGGCGCGGTCTGCCGGCTGCCCGTGGCCTCGTTCGACCTCAGCGCCACCGCGCTCGCCCTGGCCGGCGCGGACGCCTCCGGCCTCGACGGCGTTGATCTGCTCCCCTATCTCACCGGCAAGCAGACCGGAGCCCCGCACGACGCGCTGTTCTGGCGCTCCCGCACCATGGACAACAACCACGCGGTGCGGCAAGGCGACTGGAAGTTCGTCCATTCCACCGAGGGCGACGCCGCGCCGGGGCCGAAGCAGACGCCCGGGAGGGACATGCTCTTCAACCTCGCGGAAGACCTCGGCGAGCAGCACGACCTTTCCGCCCGGCATCCCGAGCGGCTTGCCGAACTGAAAAAACGCTACGAGACCTGGAGCGACGAGGTGGATGCCGACTGCCGCAGGCTGGGCATCGAACCGCCCCGGCCGAAGCCCGCCCCCGAGCCTTCGCAAAAGAGCCGGAAGAAGAAGTGAAAATACCGGCCAGGCACGGCGCGACGCGCACGGCAGCCCGCGACCGACGCGGTTAGGGATGCCCGGCGCTGTCAAAAGGTGAAGTGCCGTGTCCCCGGCTTTAATGAACCGGTGCGTGCGGCCGTGCCCGTTAAGGAAAATTTGCGGATTGACTAACGGACCTCTACCCTGCATGATAAGTTCAAACAATGGTTTTAGGATGGGTGGTTCGGGTTGAGTTGGGTTGCAAAGTGTTCCTCACGCGTTTGCGGGAGCGGGGTGCTTTGCAGATTGAATGATTAAGGAGCTTCGCATGAAATCAACCTTCGTCAGAAACGTCGCAGGCGTTTTGGCAGCGCTGGCACTGCCGGCATCCATCGCGAGGGCGGAGGACTACACCTTCACGAACAGCGTGGGCAGCGCCTCCTTCAACGTGGGCGGCAACTGGGACCTCGGCGCGGTCCCGGGCGCGGGCGACACCGCGCGCTTCACCAACAGCGCCACCTACACGGTCGGCTTCTCCGCCGGCGCCCAGAACGCCAAAGCCGTCTTCGACGCGGCGGGCGGCAACGTGACGCTCGGCATCACCAACAGCACGTGGGCGCTGTCGGACAAACTGGAGGTCGGCCCCGGCACGGGAGCGAACCCGAACGTGTTCCTGACCACAGGGACCCTGACCGTCACCAACGGCGGCACGGGCCTGCTCGACATCGGTACCGGCGGCGCTGGGTCGTTCACCATCCAAGGGGCGGCGGCCACGTCCGTAGTCGACCGGATCGTGGTGACCAATGTGATCAACGGTGCGGGGAACAGTTACCTGAATCTGCTTTACGGCGTTTTGAACACAGGGGCGGATTCCACGATCTTCCAAGTCACAAACGGTCACTTCTCGACAGACGCAGGCCCTTGGAAGGACTTCCGAGTGGGGCCGACCAATGGTAGCGCAGTGTGCATGATTTGGAACATTTTGGGAGGCACCCACCGTGTTAAAGTTACGAGTGCGGGCGGAGAAAAAGACGCCCTCTTTTTGATTGCCGGCAAGGCGAGCGGGCTGTACAGCATCGTGAACGTCATCGGCGAAGACACCGTTCTCTCGAACTATGGCGGCGGGCGCCTGCATGTCGGGGCGGCCCACACGTGGGGCAGCGGCGGTGTCGGCTACAGCTTCAACAACCGTCTGAACATCACAGGCGGTGCCAAGGTCTACAACCGGGAGAGCACGATGGTGGTAGGGTTCGCGGCGCACAGCAACAGCGTCTGGGTCTCCGGTTCCAATTCGCTGCTTTCCGTCCGCGATCTTCACTTGGCCAAAAGCTACGAGAACAGCGAGCTGATTGTGACGAACGGCGGCCAAGCGGTGTTCGCCTCGGGATCGTCGCTGATCGGCGAGGGGCAGGGCGGCAAAGGACGCATTGCGGTGGTCGGCACCGGTTCCGCCTGCGTCTTTGGCGGAGGGCTCGGCCTTCAGGGCAACAACTGCGAAGTCTTCGTCTCGGAGGGCGGAAAGTTGCAAACCACGGTTTTCTATATGAACCACTCTAACAAGGCCGGCAGGAACAATCGTCTGGTTGTCAGCGGGAGCGGCTCCGTGTTCACCAACACAGGCACCACGTTCGTCCAACTGACCACGCGTTACAATCCCACGACGCATTCGAACGTCGTGTTCCGCGTTGAACAGGGAGCGCTGGCGACCATGGCCGGAGAACTCTCAGTGGGCGGCTACGACAATAACGCGCCGACAAACTGTGTGGGTGCCGTGGCCGTTGTGTCCGACCCGGGCAGCCGGATCGAGTGCCGCGATGTGACGCTGTCGAAATTCCTCTCCGACAAAACCGTCAATCTGGCTGTCTCTAACGCCGCAGCCCTCGTGTGCCGACACGCATATGTCGGTTCCGAGACGGTCACCGCACCCAACCCGGCCTTTGCGGGCGAGGCCCTCGTGACCGGCAGCAACAGCCTGTGGCGCCTGACCGGCACGCTTTACGTCGGCTCTCTGTCGGGCGGGTTTCTCACCGTCAGCAACGGCGGCACCGTGGTGGCGGCCGGGTGCGTGGTCGGCAACACGGCGACCGCCACCGGGAACGTGCTGCGCGTCTCATCCGCCTCGCTGGCGGTAACCAACGCCGCCTCGACCGCCCTGCTCGACGTCCGCCGCGGGACGCTCACGGTCGCGAACGGCGGCAGCGTGACGGCAGACAGGCTGACCTTCACCAATACGGTTGACAGCCTGACCTTCCAAGCCGGCCCGAATGGCCTCGGCTCGGTCAAGGTCAAGGGCGCGTTGACGCTGCTGGCGGGCAGCAAGCTCAAAATCGACCTGACCGGCTACGCGCTCACGCCCGGCCAGCGCTCCGACGTGCTGAAGCTGGTGGAGTACGGCACCCTGCCGACGCTGTTCAGCCCCGCCGACATCCAGCTGGTCAACCCGAAGTTCGGCGTGAGCCTCACGCAGGGCGACGGGTCGAACGACGCGATCACACTGACGGTCAGCAGCCCCGGGACGATGATCCTGCTGAATTAGCTCCCGTTAAGCGACGTTCCATCAAATCAAGACGGGGGATGAATATCGATGCAGGATTCTTTTTCAACGCGCGCCTTCCGGCGCGCGGTGGCTGCTGTGGCTTTGTCGCTATGGGGAACCGGGAATGTCTCGGCCATGAACCTCAATCTGGCTGCGCCGTGGGGCGACACGTGCTCGCCGCCGCAGTCGCCGTATCTCGCGTTCCACAGCCAGCAGAGCGAGAATCTGCTTTTCGTTTCGGGCGACACGGTCGACCTGCTGGTCCGGTCCGGGCTGCGTTCCGTGGCGTTGCGCTGGACGCTCCACCGCAACAGGATCGTCATGCCGTTCCGCTCCGGCGTGGCCGAGGCGCTGCCCGCCAACCGCTTCCGCATCCGCCTCGCCACGGCAGGCCTGCCCCCGGGGTTCTACGATGTGAACGTGGAGTTGGACACCGGCCTCGCCAACACCGATAAGAACGCGCTCCTCCGGCGTCCCGTCCGCGGCGTCTGCACCTTCGGCTGGAAGGCCGAGTCGATGGCCGTGACCGAAACGCGCCCGGCCGACTTCTCGGCCTTCTGGAATGACGCGATAAAGAAGCTGGCTGCGGTCCCGCTCGACGCGAAGGCGGAGCCGGTCCGCCTCTTCGGGCCGAAAGAGATCGGCGAGTACAACGTCACCAGCGCCTGCCTGCCGCCAGACTATGACCCCTCCGGACACCGCGCCGAGCAGGTCGAGTCGTGTAAAGTCAGCTTTGCGGGACCGGACGGCGGCCGCGTGTACGGCTGGCTGGCCAAGCCTGCCGGACCGGGAAAATTTCCCGCGATGCTGGTGCTGCCGGGCGCAGGGTTCGCGGCGCGCCCGCGGCCGCTGGAACACGCGCGCCACGGCTATGTGGCGCTCGACATCCAAGTCCACGGGCAGGACGTGGACCTGCCGTCGTACCCCCGCCTCCCCGGCTACTATGGCGACTTCACCTACGAGCCGGTCTCCGCCTATTACTACTACAACATCCACCTGCGTTGCCTTCAGGCGGTGACGTATCTGGCGTCGCGCCCGGATGTGGACGCCTCGCGCATCGCCGTGGTCGGCGGAAGCCAGGGGGGGCGGCTCTCCGTCGTCGTGGCGGGACTGGACGCGCGCGTCAAGGCCGCCGTGCCCTGCATCGCCCACGCCGCAAACCAGCCGCACCTGCGCTGGGTCGCGCGCTGCAACGGAGCCGCCGACGCGGGCGCGCCCGGCCCCGGCGAACGGCTCGTCCCCAGCGACGGCATGGAGGTCGCGGGCGCGCCGCCGGCGACCGCCGACGCCGCGGGCCGCTGCCTCGCCTACTACGACCCGATGAACTTCGCGCCGGACATCCGCTGCCCGGTCCTGCTCAATGCCGGCCTAGTCGATCCCGTCTCGCCCCCGTTCAGCGTCTGGGCCATCTTCAACCGGCTCGGCAGCGCAGACAAGACCCTGGTCGCCCTCGACGGGCTCGGCCACGACTGGTCCGCCGAATTCGACCGCCGCGCCTGGCGCTGGCTCGACGCGCGATTTTTTCCAGCGCGGGAGTGAGGACGCAGATGTTCAGGGTGAGGGAGTCGGGGGTCGCGAGTCAGGAGTCGAAAATGAAAAAATCAATCGCCGTTTTAACGAGTCTCACATGTCCTGAGCTGGCGCTGGCGAGCGTGTGGCTGTGTTGCGCCGCAAGGGCCGAACCCGCCGCAAGCACCGCCACCCATCCCCCGCCCGTCAAGGTCCTGCTGCTGGGCTACTACATCTGGGCGACCCCGCGCTACGTGGAGCTCTGCGAGAAAGAGGGCATCCAGCTCGTCGGGCCCATGCGGGAAGACCCCACCGGCTCGGACCCCGCCCATTATCCGGTGGAATTTCTCAAGCAGTTCCACGTGGTCGTGGCCAGCGGCCCGCTGGAGCGGCCGTGGGACCCGCAGGTCATACGCACCCCGATCAAGCCCGGGATCGTCGCCAACCTGCTCGCGTACAACCGCCAAGGCGGCGGCGTGGTCTGGACCCCGCTCGGGGCGGGGCGCGGCGCCGACGCCTGGACCGAAGCGATCGGCGCGCACATCGACGCGGCCGCGCTGGACGAGGCGCTCTGCGATCCCGCCAAGGACGTCTCGGTCTCGCTGATGTCCTCGTTCCGCGGCCGCCTGCGCTACATCTGGACCACAGACATCGCCCGGCACCCCGTCACCGAGGGCGTGCGCGGCCTGTTCTTCGGAAGGACCGGCGAGTGGGGCTGGCCGGGCACGATCCCCATGCGGTTCGGCCCCTCCTGGACCGTGCTGGCGCGCGGCATGGAGAGCACGCGCACAACGCTCAACGGCAATCCCCCCGAAAGCGGCACGCGCGAGTTCGCGTATACGGAGAAGACGGGGACCTATCCCGCCAGCCCGCAGCTCATGGCCGTGCGGGAGGCGCAGGGCGACGCGAAAGGCCGCATGATGGTCCAGCCCATCTACACGACCTGGACGTGGGGCAACTACGGCCACCCCGCCATGAAAGACGCCTTTCTCTTCAACGGTGACGGCATCTACAAAAGCGACGGCCAGCGCCTGCTCGTCAACGCCTGGCGCTGGCTGGCCGAGCCGGCGCAGGCGGCAGGCGGCTTCGGCGGCTACCAGCCTCCCGCAAAGGCGGAAGCGGATAAGCCGGTCGACCTCTCGCCGGTGGTCTGGAAAGACGCCGACTGGAGCGCCATCAAAGCCGCCCCCGAGGTGCGCGGGCTCTTCGGCGCCCAGAGCCGCTGGGGCGGCGGCAGCGGAACCGTGGAGGAGTGGGCCGCGGCGGCGCGCGCCGCCGGGCTGGACTTCATCGTGTTCACCGACGATCCCGGCCTGCATACGCCGGACACGTACGCCGCGCTCGTGACGGCCTGCAAGCGCAACAGCGGCGCGGGTTTTGCGGTGGTTCCCGGCATCGGGTGCGAGGATGTGAACGGCGTCTTCCGCTTCTTCCCGGACGCGCCGACGCTGCCGCACCGCAAGCACTTCGACGCCCAAGGCCGCATGACGGAGCCTGCGGGCATTGCCGTCGATTACGCCTGGACCGTCGGCCAGGTGGCGGCCGGCCTCGGCAAGATGCCCTACAACCCCTGGTGGGAGCATGTCATCATGGCTTGCGCGCCGCTCTCCTACGAGGACGCGAAGCTGACCGACGACGGGGTCCTGCGCTGGCTACGCTCGTGCGAGGCGCACCAGACCACCCTGCTGCCCCTCTCGCTCGTGCGCGTGAAGAGCCCGGACCGTCTGTCCGCCGCCGCAAAAGCCGCACACCTCAGCGTGCTGCGGACCGCCGATCCCGGCGACATCCGGCCGTTCGCGCGCACCGGCGCGGGCGGGCAGGTCATGCCCGCCTACCTCACCGGCGGCCCGCGGATACCGGTGTGGTCCAAAGAGTCGGCCTCCGTCGAGCCCTTCCGCCCGAACTCCAGCCGCTTCCGCATCCTGCTCAAGGCCACCAGCGAAGAGGGCCTCGCGGAGGTCCGCCTCATCGACGCCGCCGACGGGTCCGACTACCGCGTGTGGAAGCCGGCGGGCCAGAAGGCCTTCACGGCCACCATCGACGAGCAGACCGGCAGCCAGCGCGTGTTGGGGCTGATCGTCACCGACGTGAACGGCCGCACGGCGATCGCGCCGCCGGTCTACACTTTTCAGGGCGCGAACCGCTCGTGGCACATGGGCGACCGCCTCATGGGCATGCACCACACGACGAGCTGGGATCCGGCGCGCAAGCGCCTCGTGACCCACGGCACGCCCGCCGGCATCTCGTACCACAAGGGCTCGCCGGACGGCGGAGGCGAGTTCGTCACCGACCATATCGCGGGGCTGAAGTTTCAGGGGCTCGAAGGCAGCGGCATCTATCCGCCGGCTTTCAAGCTGAACCCCGTTCTGGAAACAGACAAGGGGCGCGAGCCGGCCTCTTCGGCGATGCGCTTCGAACAGCGCCTCGCGGGCCACGACCTGGCCGTGTTCGACTATGTCGGCGACCAAGAGTACGCGCAGGGGCAGCGCTTCGACTTCAACGGCACCCCGCGGATCGCGCGCGACACCCGCATCGCCACAACCGTCTCGCGCAACTGGCTGATCCGCACGCGCTACATGGCGCCCGTCGTGATGGTGGTCAACGAGATCACCGTGACCTTCAAGCAGGACGTCCAGCTCAAGCGACTGTCGCTCGGCCGCTACCACGGCCCCGACGTCGCGGGCGAGTTCAACTTCCTCGTGATCAAGCCCGGCGCGGACCGGACCGCCGAGGCCTGGACCTTCGAGGCGGGCGAGAAGTTCTCGCGCACGACGGAGTTCACGCCGGGCGGCTACCTCTATCAGGCCAAGGCTCTGGCCGGAACGCTGGGGTTCATCGCCTTGGACGACACGGTCGCCTGCGAGTCGCAGGCGCGCACGCACACCTTCGTGCTGCAAAAACGCTACCTCAAAAACTACCGGGCCGGCGAAACGCTCCGCGTCCGCATGCTGCGCGTCTCGCGCGCCTACGAGGCGCAACAGGGCGGCAGCGCGTGGCTGGAGCAATTCCTGCGCGACTACGGAATCGCTTGTGCGCCCGCCTACGCGTACACGGTCCTGCAGGGCTCGCTGGACCGCATCAGCTACGTGATGGACCTGACGCAGCGCGACGGCGGGGCCGCGGTCGCGCTCGGCACGTACGACCTGCCCGAGCCGCTGCCGGTGCGGGTCTCGGGCGTGCGCAAAAACGCCGCACTCGGCGAGTACGACCTGGACACCCTGCGCGTGCGCCCGCTGCCGTTCTTCGAAGGCACCGTGACCACCAGCGTCGAAACGCAGCTGCGCGCCACGCGCCTCTACGTGGGCGAGTGGCTGAGCTGGAGCAGCGACGCCGCGCGCGTGAGCCTGGTGACCGACGGCACGGACTTCCTGCTGGAGGCGCACAATCCGACCGCGCAGGAAATCGTCTGCTCCTTCGCCGGCGCGCCGGGCTTCGCGCCGCTGAAGGACTTCCGCAAGGAGTTCCGCATCGCGCCCTACAGCAGCGTGAAGGAGCGGCTCCCGAGCGCGGCAGGAACGGTGAAGCTGGAGCCGATGCGGTAGAGGTAGGGACGCCTTCCCGAGGCGTCCGCAAAAGGAGTTGGGAGCGAGAGAAATCACGAAAAGTTCAGGGTCTATAAGCTGGGATGGCCTTGCGAATGATTATTCACTTCTCATGAGAAGTGAATACGACAAGCCGAAAGATATGAGAGCACCTCGGATCAACTGTACCAGCGCGGTTGTTTGGAGAGTGGGCTACCGATCTGGTCGGAAAGCGATGGTGCGCAATCCCGTTGCACGCTGAAGTCAGCGTTTGACGGGGTGTAGTCGACGGGCTACAATTCTAACCGTGTTTGAGATTCAAACTGGCGGTGCGAATGGCATGAGACCTTGAGGACACAAACGATGCCTGCGACAAAAGCAACTCGCGATGACGTGGCCGAACACCTCCGGACCCCGGAAGAAATGGCGGCCTATCATGAGGCCTGCATCGAGGAGGCTGACGGCGATGCGGCTTCGTTGCAAAGGCCCTCGGCGATATCGCACGCGCGAAGGGTATGGCACACGTTGCACGCGACGCCGGCCGATCACGAGAGAGCCTCTACAAGTCCTTGTCGGGAGACCGAAGCCCCGGCTTTGACACGATCCTTAAAGTGATCGACGCACTCGGGCTTAAGATCCATGCCGGAACCGCAAGGGCATGATTTAGAGCGGCCAACCAAACGGTGGAGGCGAAGGATGCCGCCGCTTCACTGCCGACGTTCGGCAAAAAAATAGCCTTGATCGGCTATGCTTGCGATCAAATCGGGAGAATGAGACACATGGACACTATGCTGGAGTTTAGCGTTAATCGCGCCAAATGCATCCGTTGTAACGCCTGTATTGAAGACTGTCCCCGCCATATTATCGAGTATCGTGACCAATATCCCGATATTCTGACACACTTGGAGGAGCAGTGCATCGGCTGCCAACATTGCTTGGCGATCTGCCCGACCGGAGCCGTGTCGATTTTCGGCTTGCGGGCTGAGGACAGCCTCCCCCTGGAAGCAACGCCCGCCGTCGCACCGGACGCGCTGAGCCGGTTTGTCCGCGGCAGGAGAACCATGCGGCAGTACCGCAGTGAAGACGTGCAACGCCCACTTATCGACAAGCTCCTCGCCGACATTGCCCATGCTCCCACGGGAGGCAACACCTGCGACCTCACTTTCACCGTCGTTGACAGGCGGCTCGCCCTGAGCCGCATATTGAAGGATCTGATCGACGGACTTGAAAAGTCCATCGCGGAAAAGCCCGAACTGCCGGAGTTCATCCGCAAGGCGATACAGGCCTATCGCCATTCGAATGTGGATGAGATTTTCCGCGGTGCGCCGCATCTTCTGATCGCCTCCGCAGGTGAGAAAGCCTATTGCGGTGATGCCGATGTCGTGATCGCGTTGAGTTACTTTGAGCTTCTTGCCCAGTCGCACAAGCTCGGCACGACGTGGTGCGATTTCCTGAAATTCATCCTCGACGTACGTCCGGAGTTGGGGAAACTCTTCGGGATTGCCACGGATCGTCCTTACCGGGCGATTCTTTTTGGGCTGCCGGCGATTCAATACGTGCGCACCGTTCAACGCGCCAACATGGCACGGGTCAGAACAATCAGCTCGTAATGCCGATCTTGTAAACGAACGGGCGAATGATGCCAACCGCCACAGAGATCATACACGAAGTCGAGTTCAAGGACGCCATCGCGTACCACGAGAACTGCGATGACGGCCTTTGACTTGATTTTGCAAGAGCGGCGGGCCGCCGTGGCTTTGGCCAAGGCTTACCGCATGGACGTGCCCTGCGAAGGGCCGACCTACGCGGCCATGGCCGTCGAGCGCGGCACGGTCCGGATCTCCTTCGCCCACGCGGCCGGGTTGAAATCGCTCGGGGCCGCTCCGGCGGGCTTTGCCGTCGCCGGGGCCGACCGCCGCTTTTTCTGGTCGCAGGCCCGCCTGGACGGCGAGACCGTGATCGTCTCCGCTCCCGAGGTGAAAGAGCCTGTCGCCGTGCGCTATGGCTGGGGCGACAACGCCCTGTGCAACCTCTACAATAAGGACGACCTGCCCGCCGTGCCGTTCCGCACCGACATGTGGTGATGCGCGCTTGCGATGATTTTGACGTATAACCCCGTTTCTGGTACTCTCCGTAAGACGATGCTTTCCTAATAAGGAGGTTAACGTGATGAGGAATCAACTGGGTTCTGCGCTGACAAGCCTGTTTTCGCTGGCGGCATCGTTCGGGTGGGCCGACTCGTATTGGGGCAGCGCAGGCGGCAACTACACGAACGCTGCGAGCTGGCAGGCCGGCGGCGTGCCGCAACTTGCCGACTCGGCCTTCTTCGCCAACGACGTGGCCTATACAGTGGGGTTCACGGCCAACTGGACCAACAAGACCGCCTCGTTCGAGGGCCCGACCCAGGCCGTCACGTTGGACATCGGCGCCGGAAACACCTGGGGCCTTACCAACGAATTCCGCATCGGGTATGGGAACAAAACAGGCCGCGTGATGATCGGCAGCGGAACCCTGCGTGTCGCCGTCAACCTCGATCTGGGGCGCGGCACGGGGACGACGCGAAACACGGGTTCCGCCAATAACCTGCTCGTGGTCACCAACGGCGCCAAGGTCGTCACCGGAGCGCTCGGGTTGGGCGTCTACGGGTTGGAGTCCTCGGACGCCGGTAACCTGCTGCACGTCACCGGCGCAGGCAGCGCCGTTTCGGTCGAGGGCGGAACTTTGAATATTGGCGGTCTTTTCACGGAGCGCGGCAACACGGTGAAGGTCTCCGACGGCGGGTACTTGGCGGTACGCAACTATAACGTTTCTGTCGGCAGCGGCTACCCCGGCAACACCAACAACACCCTGATCGTCGAAGGTGCCGGATCTCAATTCGAAGTCGTTGCCTTGACCGGGAACAAGACGTTTTATGTGAGACAGGACAACCGGATCGAAATCCGTGATGGCGGCAACCTCACGTTGCGCTACGAAGGCGCCACCGCGCGAAACGTCTACTTCGCGCCCAAGGAGCGCTTTCAGTTGCTCATCGGGAGCGGCGGCAGTTTCACGAACGTGGCCAACAGCCAGTCCACGCCGACTTTCAACAATGCCTCCCGCTGCGAAATCAGCGGCGGCGGCACGTTCTACAGCAACCCCAACATCTATTTTACCGACGATTCGCAACTACTCGTAACCGGTCACAGTTCGAAAGTGGCTGGGAACAACGTTTACTTTCAGGGGAACGCCTATTTCGAGGTGAGCGGCGGCGCGAGCAACCTGCTTTCCCGCACGTATGTCGGGTCTAGTGTCGACGCGGATGCCCGCATGCTGCTCACCGGCGCTGGCTCTTATGCCTACAGCGAATTCAACATCCAGGATGGCCGCGGGCGGATCACAATCGCCGACGGCGCCTTTTTTGATGCCGGACGCCTCCAGACCGCCATCAACGCCGGCTCGACCGGCATCGTCGAGGTCACGGGATCGGGCTCGCTCCTCAGCAGCAGGCACGCCTCCATTAATCACATCGGGATGTCGGGTCTCTGCACTCTGACGGTTACCAACGGCGGAACGCTTACCGCGCCGTCGCTCAACATTGGGCTCAACGCCAGCGCCGCCGGCTCGGAGCTGCGCCTGTACGACGGCACGGTCATCTGCGCCGGAACGGTCTCCAACCTATACGGCAAAATCAGCATCTGCGGCACTGGCGGCGCATTTGCCCCGGAAAAACTGGTCGCGGCTTCCTCGGGCGAGCTGGCGTTCATCGCGGGACCGACCGGGTTCACGCAGTTCCGGCCCGGCACGCTGACGGTGAATTCCGGCGCGAAGCTGACAATCGACGCACGGGCTTGGCGACCCGTTCAGACGGTCGTCACCAACCTGACGGCCTACGCGTCCATGCCGACCCCATTCGATTCCGAAAACATCGCGGTCACCGTGGCAGACAACTATTCCTGGTCCCTTAACCAAGGGACCGGCGTCAACAGCGCTATTGCGCTGACACTGATCCCGCCGCTGAAGGGCACGGTCATCCTTGTCAATTAGAATGCTTGGGGTTCAGATATCAAAACTGCGAAATCTTCGAAAGGCGACAGGACACGCGACATGACAATGAAACGGGGAGCACTGTTTTTAGGGATCGCCGGCATCGGCTGCGCGGCCTGCGCCGGGGGTGGCCGCAACCGGGTGACGGGCAGCGAAACGCTGATCGCGCAGGCCCGGGCGCCGGTCACGGTTGACGGCGACGTCGCGGAGTGGGACGCGTCTCAGGCGAAGCTGCTGACGCTCTTTTCCGGCGGCGGCGAGAACGTGCAGACCGAGATGCCGCTGGCGAAGTGCTCTGCCAAGATTTCCTTCCGCTGCGATTCGGAGGCCTTGTACGCCGCCGTCTGGTGGAAAGATCCCTCGCCGCTCGGCCCCGAACGCTCGGACGGCTGCTTCCCTCCGGGCGACGGCTTGCTCCTGACTCTTCCGCTCAAGCGGATGACGCGGCTGGCCTTCTGGAGAGAGCCCGGAAAAACGGAAGCGCACGCGCGGCTTTCCGCAGGCGACACCCCGCCCGCGCAGGGAAAAGCTCTCACGGGCGTTTCGCAAGGCTTCAAAGTGACAGGGAAGGAGTCCTACACGCAGGAGCTCCGGATCACGTGGGATGAGCTGGGCGGAAAGTTGAACCCCGGCACGGTTGCGCGGATCGGCGTGGAGCTGTGCTTCGGCGGGCTCGATGCCGCCGCCGGCTACACGGCGTTTGTCCGCGACACGGAGGCGGGCAGGAAGTCCGACGGCAACCGGTGGGGAGGCAACATGGGCTGGGGCTTCATGGACGGCATCCGCACGCCGGATCAGATCGCGCCCGGCTTCGACCCCGCCAACGGCGCGACGGTCGCGCTGCTGCCGGCGGGCTCGGTCGCGCCGGAGAATCCCGCCGTGCTGCACAACGGCAACGAGCAGACGCGCACCACCGCGATGATTGCCGTCCCCGCCGGAAAAATCGCCGTCGACGGAAAATTGGAGCCCGACGAATGGGAGGCGAAGAGCGCCACGCGGATCGCCTCCGAGCCGGCCCTTTTCCCGAACAGGTACGCGGTCGACATTCACTGGGCGTATGACGGAAAGGGCCTTTACGCGGGCTTGCGCTGGCATACGGGCGGCCCGCGCCTCAACATCAACAACCCCGTCAAAACAGGGCGCGGCTTCGACGGCGGGGACGCCCTTCAGCTCCGCCTCGGCACCGATCGCGTCAGCCACATCGACCTCTGGTATTACGACGCGGCCCGGCAGCCGGCGGCCTGCATCACCTACGGCGCGAAGTTCGACGAGGGCGGCGTGCCGGACGCCTTGGCCAAAGGGGCGGCGCTGGCGGTTCAGCCGCAGGCGGGCGGCGGCTACACGGAGGAGCTGTTCCTGCCGTGGGCTCTCCTCACGAAGGAGGCGAAGCCGCTCGAGGCGGGCGCCGCGTTCCGCGTCGTCTTCGACCTTTTCTTCAGCGGCCTAGAAGGCAACCGCATTCCTTTCATCATCAACGCCCAGATGGAGCAGCCGTCAAGCGTCATCACGCTTCCGTATGCCGCGCCCGAGGACGGACTGTATACGGTGGCCGTCGCCGATGCCGCCACAGGGCAGACGCTGCGCCGTCTCGCCGCGGTTGAAAAAATGCGCAAAGGCCAGAGCGTGGCGGAATGGGACGGACTGGACGACCGGGGCGTCCCTGCCAAGCCGGGGAAATACGCGTTCAAGGGCCTGCGCCACACGGGCATCGGGCTGACGTACCTGATGACGCTCAACAACCCCGGGACGCCGCCGTGGCAGAGCGACGACGGCAAGGGCGAATGGGGCGGCGATCACGGTCCGCCGCAGGCCGTCGCGGCCGACGCGCAGGGCGTCTACCTGGGCTGGCCTTCGGCGGAGGACGGCAACGGCATCATCGGCTGCGACCTCGAAGGCCGGAAACGCTGGGGCTTCTTCCAGACCCCGTGCCCGTCGGCGGCGGGAGGCGTGGCGCTCCTGGCGGCCGACGGACAGAACCTCTACTTCGCCAACGAGGTGAGGCGCTCTCCCCTGAAAGGCGAGAAGGAGCTGGCGTATTTCAAAACCGTCATCACCTGCCTCGACAAAGACGCGGGCTATCGCCGCGGCTTCTCAGCCGCAAAGCCCTACCACGAGATCTCCAGCCACGACACGACCCAGGTGAAGACAGGCTGGTACTGGGACCTCCTGCCCGCGAAAAGCCACTCGCTGGACACCTGCGGGATCCGCGACGACTATTTCTTCAGCGGTCACTGCGCGGGCGCCAACCTGGCCGGCCTCGCCGCAAAGGATGGCCGCGTGTACGTCAGCTTGCGCGTTCCCGGTGAGGTCGCCGTCTTCAGCTCCGCCGACCTGACGGAGCTGGCGCGCTGGAAGCTCGCGAAGCCCGCCGGGCTGGCCTTCGCGGCGGACGGCACGCTTTTCGGCATCAGCGGCCAGACCGTCGTCCGGCTGAGCCTGTCCGACGGCAGCGCCACGCCGGTGATCCGCGCCGGCTTGGACGCCCCGGTGGCACTGGCCGTCGACGGCCAAGGGGCGTTCTACGTCTCGGACTGGGGCGCCGCGCACTGCGTGAAGGTCTTCGATGCCAGCGGTCGGCCGGCGCGCGTCATCGGAAAAGCCGGCGGCCGCCCGTGGACCGGCGCGTATGACCGGGACGGGATGCTGCTTCCGCGCGGGATCGCCGTCGATAAAAACGGGCTGCTCTGGGTGGCGGAGGACGAGAACAAGCCGCGCCGCATCAGCGTCTGGAACGCGAGCTCGGGGGCTTTCGTAAAGGAGTTCATCGGCGGCGCGACGTACGGCGGCACGCAGGGCGGCCTGGTCGACCCGTCGCATCCCGACCGCGTTTATTCGGACGGCGCCTGGTTCCACGTCAATCTGGGAAAGGAGGGCTATCGGCCCCTGTTCACGCTCGGGCGGCGGCGCTCCATCGACAATTACCTGTCTGAGCTCAACGGCAACACGGGGCACGCCCAGCGGATCATTAAAGCCAATGGACGCCGCTACCTCTCCACCGTCAAAATCCATCAGATCCTCATCGGCGAGCTCATGCCCGACGGAGACTGGCGTCCGTGCGTCGTGATCGGCGGCATCTTCAACCGCGGCGACAATCCGGAAACGAAGCGCGAGAAAAACCTGCTCTGGCGGGAGTCTCCGGCACCCGCGTTCTTCGCCGCACATGCCGGTGAGAACTACATCTGGACCGACGCCAACGCGGACGGGCTGATGCAGGAGCAGGAGTTTCAGTGGCGCAAGCAGGACAAGGACGCCTTCCCGTGCTGGACCGGACATTGGGGGGTCGGCATGTTCGATCAAGAGCTGAACGCATATATCGGCGGGAACGGGGTGGTTGTCCGCTTCGCGTTCCGCGGCTGGGCTCCGAGCGGCGCCCCGCGCTATGACATCCAGGACGCCCGACCGGTTTCGCGTCAGGACGGCACCTTCAAATCCCTCTACGTCGACTCACGCCAGCGGGTGCTCACCCTCAATCCGGCCGAGACCAAACGATGGGGCGAGAAAAACCAGACCCTCTCCGGCTTCGACGCCGAAGGCCGCCTGCGCTGGAGCATCCCCACCAGCACCGATTACCGCAAGACCGAGTGCATCAGCGGCGAAGGCCTCATGGGCCCCGTCAATGCCGGCGGCGACCTCGGCGACATCGTCGGCGTGACGCAGTGGCACGGGCTCCATGTGCCGCTCGTCACCACCGACGGCCTTCTTGTCGCGAAGCTCCTGCGCGACCCGGCGGAAGGCGGAGCGCCGGGCCCCGATGTCTACAAAGGCGAAACGATCCAGTGCCTGACCCGCCTCGACGATGGCCGGATCATCCTGGCGCACGGCAAAAACGCCCACCATTTATTCGAGGTCATCGGCCTCGCTCAGGTCAGGCGCTTCGACGGCGAGTTCGAGCTTTCCGACGGCCAGGCCGCGCAGGCGGAGCAGCTTCTGGCCGAGACGCAAAGCCGGCGGGAGCGGACGGTTCCCGTCCGCGTGGCCGCCGTCAAAGCGGCGGTGGCGATCGACGGGAAGCTCGACGACTGGTCGTGGAAGAGCGCCGCCGGCATCGGCCCCAAGACAGGCCAGCCCCGGGCCGAGGTCTCTCTCAGCGCGGACGGCACGGCGCTGTACCTCGCCTACAAGGTCTTCAAGAAGGGCCCGTTCATCAACAAGGGCGAGGAGCTCCGGCAGCTGTTCGTCGGCGGCGACGCCGTGGATTTCCAGTTCTGCTCCGAGACGACCGCCGACCCGCAGCGCAAGGCGGCGGACCTCGGCGACTGCCGCCTGCTGCTCAGCCGCTTCGGCGACAGGCCCGTAGCCGTGCTGTATCGCGCAAAGGTGCCCGGCGCGAAACAGCCGGTCGCTTTCCGCAACCCCTCGGGGACGGAGGTGACCTTCGACGAGGTCCTTGAAATCAAAGAGGCCAACGTTGTGATCGCCGACACCCCGGAGGGCTACGCGGTCGAGGCCTCCGTGCCCTTGAAGGCGCTCTTCGACTCCCAGCCCGCGCTCTGGAAAGGGCGGGTCGTGCCGGGCGACGTCGGCGTCGTCGTAGCAGACTCCACCAGCCGCCGCGTTGCGCGCCTCTGCCGCTTCAATCAGGAAACACACGTCGTCAACGACCTCCCCGCCGAGGCGCGGATCGAGCCTGCCCGGTGGGGTGAAATCGAGGTGGAGTGATGCGCGCGAAAACAGTCGGCGTGTCGCTATGGCTTCTCGCCTGCGCTGCTTTTCCGGCCTGCGGGGCAGAGACGAATGCGCCGTTCGTGGTCTGGGATGTCACCTTCGACGGGCAGCGGCTGGACGCGGCTCCCGCAGGTCTTTCCAAAGAGCAGCGCGAGGCCTTCAGCGCAAAGGGCGACCTTTCCTGGCTGCCCCTGCGCGCCGTCAGTCAGCTGCTCCACGTGACGCGCACGCGTCAGGCGAAAGTCGTGAGGGCGGCGGCGGGCCTTGCCGATACGCCGCTGCTTTTCACCTTCACGGAGAACGCCGAGCCGCAGTACGGCCCGCAAGTCTGGCTGAATGTCCCGTACGAGCTGGCCATGAAAGCGGCGAAGTGGCGGCTGTCGCTCGACGTGGCCAAAGGCGATGTGTCGATCTCCGGCGGCGTGACGGCCTGGGATGTGTTCAGCCTCCTCTTCCATGAAGACGGCACCCTGCGCGCCAACGGCGTGCAGATCGCACGCTACGCCGCCGGCAAGCCGCTGCACGTCGACAGTCTGATCGACGTGTCTGAAAAGACGGTGACGGTGACGGTTGACGGCGACCCGTCCACGCGCACGACGCTGCGCTGGTATCAGCCGAAGGCAACCCGCTTCGCCTCCCTCCGGCTCGACGGCCTTTTGCCCGGCGGCCATGGCGAGACGCCCAGCTCCATCGCCTTTGACAACATCCGGCTCGTCTTGGCGGAAACCCGGTGAGCTCCCTCTTTTTTGGATTCGACGCCCAGAAATTGTGTGTTACAATCAACGCGTTGAGAATAAACGTATCCGAGCGGGTTCATTTGACGAAACAATGTGTGTCGCAAAGGAGTCGCCAATGAAATGTTGTGGTAAAGGTGTTCTTGCTGTAGCGTCGGGTGTTCTGGGACTGGTGCTGTTCGCAGGAGAGGGCTCGGCACAAACGACGGGCACGCTGCTCCACTATGATTTCGAGACCGTGCCCGCGACCAATCTTTTCGTTACCGGCAACACCGTAGGGTGCCTCGTTTCAAATACGACGGTCGAGGCGATCGGTGCCGGAAACACCATTTCCTCTTCGGACACTTATGCCAGCCGTTTCGGCATGGGAAGCGCCTCGAATCAGGTGATGCGTTTCTGGCATCCGACGAATAACTTTGCCACCTGCACCGCCACAGAACACACCAATAAAAATTCCGCCGTTATGGCCGCGTTCAACGCCCTGCCGCCCGGCGTCTATTATTTACGGATCAGTCTGGATCAGAACCGGATTGGCGGCCAGACCCTTAAAATCGGCGTCGGCATCTCGGGCAGCAACGGCGGGGTCAACCAAGGGGCGCGCGGAGGTCCCGGGACAGCCGGCTGGTACGGTGGTCTGGACTCAGGTTATGGCGGCATACAGTGCAACGATTCGGTCGCCGACAACAACTTCATCAAGTGCGTGAGCGAGTTCGAGCAGAACAACAAGATCAACAACGGCATTTATCCGTGACGGATCAAGATCGTGCCGGCGAGCCAGACGCCGGACGATGTCAACGTTTTCAGGCAAGGGCGTTTCATTTCGCTGAGCATCTCGATCTGGGAGACGGGCGGCACCAACCCGGACTGCTATTTCGACAACATCAAGATCGAGTACCAGAAGATCGACCCCTTTGCTCCGATCTACCTGAACGACCTGTTGCGCGCGGCCCAGGCCGGCCCCGCAGTGAAGTTCACAACCGACTATGTGGATTACACCGCCGTGCCTCCGACCGCGCCGGGAGACGGCATGGTGGAGCTGGTCGGCTTCATGGCGACCAACAACGTGGCCACCACCAACTATACCCGCGCGGGCGCTGCGATCAGCTTCGCTCCTTACGTTCACAACAGCGGCGCTTCGTTTTATTGGGGCTCGGTCGGCTCGGGGATCTTCGGCGGGCAATTCCAAGGGACCAGCGCCTACAACCGCAGCCAGCCGCTCTGGATCGCGGGCGACGGCCAGACCGACCCCACGAATAGGGTCGCGATCTGGGATTTGATCGCGCAGGGAAAGGCGAGCCCGGGGTTCGGGTTTCACGCCAATCAGTTCATCACCTTCAACACGCAGAAGATCCGCTCCTACCTGCTGGACGGACGCGTCAACAGGCTCCTGCTGACCGGACGCTTTGGGATGCACGGGGCTTCCGGATCAGCCTCGGCGACCGTGCGCGGCGGCGTCTGGGTGGACGGTGTCCAGCAGTTTCTGAGCGGCGCGAAGAAGCGGGAGGACGCCTCGGAGCCGTTCCGCCTTGTGTTGACCTCGGGCAGCCACTATGTCACCTTCGCCGTGCTTGACGACGCGGCGCTGGATTGGACGTATGACGTAGGCGTGTTCAAGGATGTGAAGCTGACCGTCCTGCCCGGCGGAACGGTGGTCGGCATCCAATAGCGCCGGTCGCAGGAAAACGAATTTCTGGCCAAAAGATGTAAATCTGTGCAGTGAGCATATATTCAAGCTCCGGATGGTACTCGACGTTTACTTTTCTTTTGCCGTTCCCTTTACCATCCTCTACTTCGCCTTCTCAAACGCCGCCCGCAGCCCTTCCACGCGTTCCTTTTCAATCAAGCCTCGCGGTCTCAGCAGCCACATGGCCGGCAAGCGCGGTGATAAAGGTTTTCAGGCCGGTCATCGAAGAAAGCTCGGCATACTTGCCCGTCTTCGCGGCCTTGCGTTGAGCGGAGATGACGGACGCCGTGGTGTAAAGTTGCTCTTGCACAAGCTTCTGACACAACAGGTCATAGCGCTTAAGGTACGACGCGTCTTTGAAATCCGCAAAGACAGGAAAATGCGGTGATTTGTCTTTGACGGCAAGCCTCGACTTGGGGGCATCCTCGACTATCATCAGCCAACCGACGAACGGCCGGGGCTGCTTGCCGAAGGCCTTTTCGCGATAGGCGGTCCACAGATCATGAGCGGTGCCGATGGCTTCTTCGGCACGGTTGTTGAAATTCTTGCCGAAGGAGGGGCCGACGTGGCTTTTCAACTCGATGGCCGCGATCAGCTCGCCCTTGTGGACCACCAGCAGATCCCAAATCTTGGTCGGGCGGAAGTATCCCGGCAGCGTCAAAACCGTCCGCTTCTGGTGGATCTGGGCATGCGCCAACCCGTTGGCTCGGATCACTTCGAGTATCAGCGCCATGAAGCCGTCCATGTTCTTGCCGCCGGTCACTCCGGCGCGTTCGCCCTGGTCGGTTTTCCCGGATCCGATCTGCTTCTGTTTAGCCGCTTCACGGTTCCCCCAAAAAGCCTTCACGGCTTTTCGGGCTTTCTTTTCGTAATCGACAAGATCAAGGGCCATTTATTCACCGTTTCCTTCAAGGGTGGACCGTTCTTCACGTGTCAGTCCGTATAGCTTGAACACTGCGCGGTTACAGACCTGAAAATCCCGTCGCGTGGCGGCGTCCGCCAGCTCTTCGCGCAGCGCGGGAGGCACGTCAACCCAGCGAGGTATGCGTATCCGCCGCAGATACTGCGCTTGGAACCGAAGGAAGCCGCCGTGCATCTTCGTCGAGTAGGTCGACACGAAAAGACGTGTTAAGGCTGAGAGCAGCACCGCCTGCAATGCTCGCAAGTCCCATTCGGCGGACGTGACGTAATACAGATTGTGGTGCGGATAAAGATGCCCTGCCTCGAAAACAATGTGAGCATCGCCTTTGATATCGGGGATCAGCAGTTTCTGCCTTTTCATCAGCGCAGGCGTGATCCGGTCGATCGTGCGATACCAGTTGGCGGGGGACTTCTGCGCACAGTGCCGGCCGGCGATGATGTCCCGCCGCGCTTCCAAATAGCGGCGCAAGCGCGGGTATTCCCCCAAATCGACAAGTCCGCCCGCATCGGCAAACGGGTTGATGATGCCTTGGCCGAGCCAGTGCACTTCGCCGGACACAATATCTTTCGTTGTCACCAACGGCAGCTTCCGGTCCTGTTCGACATCAA